>DJWL01000019.1 GCA_002441545.1 Flavobacteriaceae bacterium UBA6231
AGGTTCAAATCCTGTCATCCCGACGAACCCTATTTTTATAAAATTAAAATACTGTTAATTATATGATTTTCAGTATTTTAATTTTTTTTGGTTTCAAATGAAATCAATTAAAATCAACTAAAAGGTGTACTATTCGGTGAATGGATTCTTATCAGAATTGTCGTAATTTTAAAGAGCTTTTAAGAGCAATTTGACTTTTGTTTTACAATTAAGATTGTTTAACTTAAAACTCGTAAAATGAAGACAAACACCACATTTTCAGTACTTTTCTTCACAAGGAAATTAACAAATGCAGCAGATAAATTATCAATTTATGCTCGCATTACCATTAATGGAAAACGTTCAGAAATTAGTTTAAAGAGAATCGTCCTATTGAGTGAATGGGATGTTAATAAGGCTAGATGTAGGGGAAATACATCAAAAATTAAATTTTTAAATGCTTATCTCGATGAGGTATATAGTAAAATATTGGATTGCCAAAAGCAATTATTTTCGGAGGGTAAAATGGTTTCTGCCAATTCGATAAAAGCTAGATTCTTGGGTGAAGATGAAAATCATAAGTCATTAAGAGATATTATTGAGTATCATAATTCAAACATGATTGATGTTTTAAAGTTTGGCACCATGAAGAATTATTATACTACTGAAAAGTATTTATATAAATTTTTGGATAATGAATTAAAGGTAAGCGATATTTATTTAAACCAACTAAATCATAGATTCATTTGTGATTTTGAGATTTTTTTAAGGAATAACAAGAATTCCAAGAATGAATTGACTTTAACAAATAATGGTGTCATGAAGCATTTAGAACGTTTAAAAAAAATAATAAATCTTGCCTATAAATTGGAATGGATTAACAAAAACCCATTTCAAATGTTCCAGTTAAAATTCAAAAAGTTTGATAGACAGTATCTCTCAGAAAGAGAACTGGAACTTATCGAAAATACATTTTTCACAAAAGAGGGATTGGAACGGGTCAAGGACTGCTTTTTATTTTCATGTTATACGGGTCTTTCTTATGTAGATGTAAAAATGCTAAAAAGCAATCATATTACCAGGGGAATTGATAGCAATCATTGGATTTTTACCAAACGAGAAAAAACAAATGAAACGGTTAAGATTCCTATTTTGCCCAAAGCCCTAGAAATTATAAACAAATACAAAACCTTTTCAAAACTTAATAATGATAAAAAAGTATTACCTCTTTACTCTAACCAGAAAATTAATGTTTATTTAAAGGAGATAGCCGAAGAATGTGGCATTCATAAAAACCTCACCTTCCATGTTGCCAGACACACCTTTGCTACAACTGTTATGCTGTCTAATGGAGTGCCTTTAGAAACCGTATCAAAACTTTTGGGACACACTAAGCTGTCTACGACACAAATCTATGCTAGGGTAGTGGAAACGAAGATAAGCGAGGATATACAAAATCTACTAGTTAGATTTAAAACGAAGAAACATCAATCTCAAGCGATAAATTAAACAATAAATTTAAAGGTTTAAAAAAACTAATAGACTTATCTCAGGACGGATCAAGCTTGCATGTTGTGTACAGTACTTTTTATTTCCATTTTTTTAAGTCTGTTGTTTTCAAAAAAAACTCGGTATGTTTTAGTTTTTTCAGGTTGAATAAATTGCTGAATTTCTACATCATAATTTCGGTCAGTAAATAATCCGTAATATATTCCAGTCAAGGACTCTTTTATATTTAGATGACAATAATCATCCGAAATAATCAATAGTCTCTTTTCGTATTCCTTTTCCCAATAATGTGATTTTGACAGGAAAAGAGCTTCGTAATCACGTTTTATATGTTGTTCAATATTTTCTTCTTTAGTTATTTGTCTATTCCAATAAACCCATTCGTTTTTCTTCGGAATGTAATTTATTTTTTGGAATTTAAAGATATCCATATGGTCGTTTTCTTTGATAAATAGTTCAGTATCTATTTCAAGACAAATTCCCTTATGGTTTTCAGCATATTGAGCCCACATCATTTCGTTTTCATACCCATCATATTGGTCTGTATAAACAAAGCAAAGAGCCTGAATTTTTGATTTGATTTCCTCTCCAAATCTGTACATGCTATCAAAGTGGGCTTTGTCCGAATCTGTTTTATAGTCTAAATCATTATACAAGGTTTTGTAGGGAACATTTATTCCGCCAAAAGCCCATTTTTGGTTTTCTTTTGGTCCATTCATTTTGTTCAAAAAGTTTGTTCTTAATACCATTGAAGGTAAAATGAACCCAATGGCTGTACTTAATTTTGTGTAATGATAGATCTTTGACATTTAGTTGTTTTGTGATTTTTTCTGTATTGTGCATAACGGTTTGCGGCTCTGCGTCAGTAGCGATAAATTTATGACTAATTATTCCATGGTAAAAGGTTTTTTGGAATCCGTTAGGATTCCGGTGAACACTTACCACGCTATTATACAAAACACTGTTATGAGTAGGCTTTATTTTTTGACAATATTTGTTCTTGTTAAAATATATGCGTTTTCTTCAACTTTTTGTATTTCAAGCTTTTCTTTTGTACGAACTAAATAGTGTATGTTATTTTCATCAAATTCATACTTTATGCCAGAATAGAATAATTTATCATTAAGATTTAGGAATATATAATTCATCAGTGAATTCAGATTCTCGAATTCCTGGTTAGAATCTGATTTTAAGGCTTTAACCCAAAAACTTTTCATGTCTAACCATTCTACTTCGAAATCTCTCTTGTTAAAAAAATCTACTCCAAATGTTATCTCTTCGACTAGGTTTTTTTCATAGTAAACGTATCTGTTTTTAGTATCAACGTGATAATCTTCTTTTCTGCTTAAACCTCTTTTGGTGTATGGGATACCCATATTGTGTTTTGAAACTAATATTCGCCACTCGTTTTCGTAGACCCAATTTTTTGATTTTATATTTGTTGCGTAGTAAAGAGGAACTAACAAAGATTGAAAAGGACTCACATCTATTGGAGATAGCTTTTCAGTGTAGTTTACAGGATACAATCCAATATATTGTTCACCTTCAGGAAATTTTTCTCGAATGCTTTTTTCAAGTTTATCAGTATTGAATTTAATTTGAAAACCTTTTTCCTGTGTATAATGAGGCCACATTAGCGGACTAAATTCATTTTGTGAAGTTGAGATTATTCCAAATAGATTGGTTGCGACTTGCCAAAGAGTCGAAATGTAACCTTGACACATTCTTTCTTCGCTACTTATATCTTGTTCATATAATTCTACTAACTTTTGATTACTTTCAATTACTGATCCATAGAGTTTTTCATATAATACAAGGTCGAGTTTTTTGGAAGTATAAAGTAAAAACGGACTACTATCTAAAAGGTCGTTTAATTCTATAGGATGTGAAGCGTATAAGTAGCCATTAATTAAAGCGTCTACACTATGTTCGCATAGCGCATAATATTTAAATATGTTCTCAGGTTTAGTTTTATTATGCTCAATAATTGGACTTTCAATATTTGGAGAATAATTTTTTAAATAGGTAAAACCATTATGATGATAATCTTCAATGTTCATTTTATTGTTTTTAAGATTCACGTTAATGGTTTTAAGCGTCAGTAATGAGAAAGTTCACGAGTGCTTTCTGCTGTCGCCACCAAGTTAAAAAAGGGCTTGAATTTCTGATTAGGAAATTTAGCCATATTGCGCTTACACGTTGTAGTGTTCAGGCTTTTATTTTTTTTCATAAGGAAATCTAGCTTTGTCAAGAAGTTCATATTTCCATCTGTTTTTGTCGTTATTCCATTTTTTACTTTGACTTCTTAATTGTGCAATATTATCTCTGTGCTTTTTTAAAACTTTTGGTTTTTCTTTTCTGAATTTTTCAATCTCGTTTTTATTTTCTAATTCAAGAACAAACCTCCAACTGTTAATTTTGTTTTCAATACCCTCACGGTGTTTCTGTTTTTCCCATTCCCATTCAACTCCATTTTTGGCTAAAAGATTTCCTAACATTTCAACTCGAATTTCACTAATTAAATCAGTTCTGTTTTCTCTTTCTTGTCTTAATTTTGAGGTCATTTGGTCATTTAGCCAATGTCCAATATATGTTTTTTGTGAAGGGACTGTTCTAAAATTTTTCTTTTTATTATAATAATTTTCAAGTTCAACTAAACTGTCTGACCATTCGTCATCTTTTGGACGTGAATACATTTTACTATCAAATTCCCAAACAAAGTTTATTGATTGCATTTTCCTTTCCTCATACTCTGTCAATTTTGGACCATAATTTTTATTTCCCTTTCTTCTTTGTTTTTGCCAAGCGCACCACCTACCAACTTCGTAATATGGATTGGATTTATTTTTAAATTGCGGAACATAAGTGTATTCACTTTTTGGGTCAACTTTATTTTTGTATTCTACAACTTTATTAAAATCCTTATTCCATTTTATTAATCTCTTTCTCTCTCTACCTATGCCGCCAAATGGGAATTCTGCATCTAATAATCTTTCAAAAATCTCAAATGGTAACGAATCGCCACCTTGATTGTAAAGCTTGTGCATTTTTTGATACCAATTAAAGAGTTCTCTATCTTCGGTATGTTTACTTACTATTCCAGATGGTCTTTTGGTTTTTTTGTAGTCGATGTATCTCTCAATTAGAGTATCAAATTTTTCATAATCACTATCTCCAAAACTTTTTTTGTTGCTTCTATTGGTCGATGTGTCTTCTTGTTCAAACCCAGATTTGATGTTAAAATCTGTTATTTCTATATTGTCTTCTTCGATATCTGAATTATCTCCGTCATTATTTTTCGGTTCTTCTATTTTACCACTTTCTCTGAATTGGATGAAAAGTAAATTTTCTTTTATTAATTCTTCCAATAATTCATAAGAAAGCAATTGTAGTTTTGGTGACGATAAATCCAATAAATCAGAATAATACGTTTTAATTTCGTCAATCAGTTTTTGACCTTGTTTATCTGTTTTTGTTCGAAAATCTAATTGAATTGAAGATTCCAAATTAGTTTTTATCCCTTGACTTGTAAGATTAGAAGAACCAATAATGACTCTAGTAAATTTTTTGCCTTCAAAAAGAAATAGTTTTGGATGATAAGTAACAAATTTCCTTTTATCTCGGTATATGTAAGTTTCGATATTTTGCTTTAATAAAGATTCCAATGCTTCTTTTGAAGTTCCTCTATTATCAACACCGATATAGAATCTAATTTTTTCGTAGTTAGATTTAGCTTTTTTAAGAAACGGTTCGAGCATTTTTGTTCCTGAAATAGACGCAAAAGCAACAAAACCGTAAAAAGAAGAGTATTCTTTGCTTTCTAAAGACACAGCAATTTGTTTTCCGACATTGTTTTTGTCGCCTTTATCTAATCCGTGCCCGAGAAAGGTTGCTTTCATTTGATTTTTTGGTCAGTTTGGACACAACGGTCTCGGCTTTGAGTAGTTGCGTGGTTTAGCGGTTAATTTTGCAAGTACATACCAAACTGAAAATCCTCGCGGATTTTCAGAAATAGGTTAGAACAAGCAATTTCTTGTGGATATAGTTTTGGTTAGTTTTTTTCAGTTTCATTGTTTTTTAATCTCACACTTTCTTTTGAAATATATGTCTCTTGGACGATTGGTTTAATTTTTCCATAACTGTAAAAAATTAAGACAATAATTGCAATAACAAAAGTTGCGTTATCAAATCCAGTCAATTCGTTACAGATTGATTTATTTGGAAAATTATAATTAGCAAAGGTTTCTCTTAATAGTATTTGTATGCTTGACCCAATCGCTCCAAATGTTAAAATAAACTGTAAATAATCAATTGGCTTATCCAGTCCATCTTTATCACTTATCAAATTCTTATCTTCTTCGTTGTTTTTATAGTAATGAATAATTCCAGTTAAAACCAGGGTTAACCAAATACAGAAAGTTAGTATTCGACTTTCAAGAATAATCATTAATATTTCAGAAGTTGGTTTCCAATACACGTAAGATACAATTGCTAATACACCAAGAACAATTGCCACTCCTATAACCTTGTAATCGAGATTTTTCATACACGACTCTGGTTAAACTGGTTAATCTTTTTCTTTTCTTCCGTGTCTCGTGTATTTCCGATTAATCCACCTAGAAATCCACCAACTGCGACTCCGACACCACCACCTAAAAGTCCAATTAATCCGCCCAAAACCGCACCTCCAGCTGTATCGTTACTATTTGATTCAGCAGTAACTTGATTTATATGATAATATTGGTCACCAACGTAAAATTCATTTCCAATTTTAAATGCAAGTTGTCTCCTTGTCGGTGCAGTTACATCGAGTATTATTTTTTTTCCAAATCTATCTTTGACAAATAATTGCATTCAAATTTCAGCTTGTTTTAAATTAACCACAACTTATGAATTATTGAACTTCCTAAATGTTCCAAAAGAGTTGTATAACGATACTTTTTTCAAAAAACTTCCAATTATTATTTGATTATCAAGTTTCTTAGCTAAGATAATCACTTTCTTACAAATCATCGACAAAATTTATAATATCTTTTAGACTTAGGTTATAAAATGTGTGTTAAGCATAATTGTTATTCGACTATTATTGCTGCCTAGGTATTGCATAACAAACATTCATGATATTTCATCATTTAATAGTTGTCATTTGATACGCTTTTCATTTTAAAAAAGCAACTGATTTTTTAATCAAGTTGTTTATAAAATTTGATAGGCTGTGCCTATCGGATTTTGTAAAGCAAGAGGGTAACACGCTGCGCGATGTTACTGGTACATATTCCCTTTAAAATCAGTAATTTATAAATTTTAAATAGTTTCATTTATTTCAGATTTGCGGCAAAACCTCTTGAAACCCCATTAAAATGGTATTTATTTGCGGCAAACTCCTAGATTTTTGTGTGATTTAGTGAATATTGAACCGTTGTGGTGCTTGCCAAATACGTATTATTTGACTTTTACAGTAAAACCTTTCGAAAGCCCCATAAACAGGCAATAATTTACAGTAAAAAGTATGTGGCTAATTTGTATTGATTGGTATTGCTGGCTATTGGTGTTTCATAAGTTTTAAAAGGTTATCAATTCACTGTTTTTTAGTAAAAAAGCTTCGTAGCCCAGTAAAATTGGGAAATTTTTTAATAAAAAATGAGATTTTCGGTTAAGATTCCCAAAAACATTGCATAGTATTAGCTCGATAGATGTTGGGGATTTTAATCCGTAAAAAAATTAAAATGCCAACATATATTGGGTATATCCCAAATCTAATGCATTCATCCCAGTTGGGACAAAGAATTAAGGATTCATCAATTTGTAAAAATCAATTAGACTCTTAAATATTAAATAAGAGAGCCCACGCGTTGTATATGCTGTTCACATTTAGTGAGTGCCATTACCGACCTCACCTTGCGGGTGTACAAGCACCCTCATGACCAAATCGGTCAATCTATAATAACTTCAATGCCCGCTTTCTCGGCCTTGTACTTTATTTTGGTCATCAGCTCATGATAGCTCCAGTTCCTGAGTACAAATCCATCTTCTTTAGCTATCCCGATCTTGTCTTCCTGATTTAACAGAATAAGCGTTCCAGCTTGATGTTCAACACAAAAATCAATGAGCCTCCTGCTGTATACATGGATACGGTGATATACATAATTGCTTTCCGTTTTGCTGAACTTGTCAACTGCTTTGAGCTTGCGTTTACGACCTTTGCCTGATCTGGAATAGGTAGCCCCAATCTGTGCCCTTTTATGGGCTGCCTGTATCGCTAACCTTCTGTACAGAAACTCTTCCTTTGTGCCAATACAGAGCCTGTTCTTGCCAATTTTTACGACCAGGGGATATTCCAAGGACAACGAAGCCTCTGCAATCACTTGCGGTTTGAGGATATGCCTTTCCTTTTCGATTTCAAATATCGGTAGCCAAAAGATCTTACCGTCCTTTAATTGAATACGGGAGGTACAAAGCTTGGTCCTTCCTTTTATCACGTGCTCTAATAGTATTCTTTTGTCTGTATGATCCTTTCCTAAGTACGTCTTCAAAGGAACTTGGAACAAACGAAAGCAAAAGGCCTTTTTTTCTTCACAATAAGATAAACGACTCATCCCTTCTGGACTAAATGGAAAAGCCATATCCCTCCTGAAATTCTTTAGGGAACATTCACCTTTCCAGTATTTCGGACTGTTAGTCCTAAAAGTAGAGATCAAGGTATTGTTCAAACAAGATAGTATATTGGTAGGGACTTCACCTTTAAAGCGATCCGATACCATGCGATAGGTGGTATTGATACGAGAGCGTTGCAGGATGCCGTCCACATCTTTTTTTTTATCAGCCAGTTTATACTTAATCCCCTCGGAAAGATATAAGAACTCCCTGATCATTTCCTGTACATAGAGATGGGAAACGATAAGATTGGCAGCCCTAAAGCAACGGTTCTGCCACTGATAAAGCTTGTCCAAGGCTTCCTTGCGTTCCTCTTGGGTAGGGAGGTCGACCACTAACTGGATCTTTCGGGTCAATTTGAGTGTCGGCTTTTCCATATCAAGCGGATTCCAGTTGCTGTTCATGTTTCTGCTGCATGAGTCTGTATGCTATCATAAATTCATTGTGCACTTCCTTTTGAGATAGATTAAGCTCTGTGGCAATTGACTCAAAGGAATATTTCTTTTCATATCGGAGCTTCAATACTTTCTCCTGTTCCTTGGTCATGACACCCTGAACCTTGATTCCAACAACGGGCTTTTGTTCAATTTCAATCGTGCTTCTTTGATTAATGATCGTTCTGATATCCTCAATAGCTTGTTTTATTTTGTTACTGGTTTCGGTAATGCCCTTTCCCATGACCTCGGCAATGGCTTTGTGATGAAAGCCATATTTTAAACAGAGTTGTATTAAATGCCGTCTTTCTGTGTCCAATAGGGGCATTACGCTTTTGATTTGGTCAAAGGCTTTTTGTTCCGCTTCCTGATCATGCAGACTTTCAGAATCTTTTAGAGGATCATATCCTACCATATAGTCTTGGTAATTGTCATAACTCTCTAACGAATTGACTTTCCTGAAGAACTTGTTCTTGGGTCTAGTATAGTGGGAAATACATTCCCTTTTCATCACCAACCTTAAAAAAAAGAAGATATGCTTGGGGGTTTCTATCCTGTCCCTATGGACCCATAATTTTAAAAAGGTGTCCTGAACCAAGGATTCTACGACAAAATGATCGTTGAGCATTTGTTTGCCCACCCAAAAGATATGTCTGCTGTACTTGGCATGGATTTGCTTCAAAGCAGAAGGATCGCCATTTTTTAATAGTTCGAAATGATGCTGTGACATAAAAGACGGCATTTAAATAGGGGATAGGATACCTACCACCAAAATTAAATTGATTTTAGTAAAGCGAATTCTTATATAATTTAAAGAGAAGATGGCTTTGAAAAAGGTTGAGAAGATTACCTATGTAAAAATAAAAAGGCGCGGAACTCAACTTACTGCATTAGAGGTACTGGTTACCTTGTATACGAATAAGCGAGCCCACGCCCCGGGTCGTGAGCATCCTTGCTTATCATCTCGTACACATAAAAATTACCAGTTTTCTAATGCGAGATTCAAAGCGAATGCTTCTAATATTTTACTTTAAGAAGTTTCGCAAATATATAAATATGGGACTAATATATAAATATTTTTTAAATGTTGAAATATATTCCAACATTATTTTTAAAATTTTTACCCACCTTCGTTGTAGATAGGTCTACAATGCAAAACAATGATTATACAAAAGATTTCTTACTTCAGTTTGGAGCTAATTTTGGCAAGATTCGTCTTAGTAAAAATTTAAGCTTTAGATCTTTATCACATAAGTGCAGTATAGATTATGCTGATCTGAATAAAATTGAGAAGGGCAAGAGAAATATTACGCTTGCCACTATTATTGAGTTGGCAAAAGGTTTAGAAATCCACCCCAAAGAATTATTTAATTTTAGCTTTCCAATGCAGAAATTAGAAAAGTAACTTTTTTTTGACCGTTGTTTCTTTCTTTACGGTTTTTTGTAATCTTTCCTTAATTTCAAAGACAAACTTTAAAGGAAATACGTTTATCCGTCCTATCCACCATAACCGATACCGCTTAGATTGGCTTAGTAAACTATTAGCATCTTTTTTTTAAAAAACATCATATCAAGTTTCATTGGAATCAACCGTTTTTAAAGTTGTGGATTTAGAGGCTGCATAGAGCAAGGAGAATCCATAAGTTTAAAAATGCAGCAAGCTCGCCAAAGCGAGCGCGGTAGTCTTATATTAAAATTTCTTTGTTTAAAATATCAAAAGAAACTTTATGATCCATTGTTTGTTGCTTTTTAATATTCCTCTCAAAGGTCATGATGTTCTTTTTGTTTTTCCCAAAAATCGGAACCATTGTACTGTCTGGGTCGCACAAGCTGTTAATGAATATTTCTTTTTTGTTGAATTTTATTGTGATTTGTTCCTCCCAACTAAAAGGAAAAGCGCCGCCTACTCTTTTGGCAATGGCATAATTTGATCCAACATCTATTAGGTACCATTTCAATTCTTTGGCAGTTAGATAAATGGCACCTTTAATTTCTCTAGCAGTTAAATTTGAATGTATTGCCTTGAATTTTATTTTATTGTTTTGTAGTATTAATACAAAGGTAGCTACTGTCAGTCCTGTTAATTCGATAACAAGTATGTTATCTTGAAGGGCATCTACCAATTTTCCAATTATGAATAGTGCAAATACAACAAAAAAGTAATATGCAAGACCATAACAGGTCAGCTTATCCTTAAATAATTGTACAATTTTAAAGGATATAATTTTATTGCTATCAATCTTAACCATTTATCAGAATTACAATGATGTAAATCAAGTGGTCCTTAATTAAGGAGAATTCATTTAAAGTTACATAATTATATTTAATTTGAAGGCAAATATCTACATTGTTTAAGGAATAGGTTGAATCAATTATTTTTTGAGTGAGAAAAATACATGGTTTTAAAAATGCAGCAAGGTAGCCCAAAGTGAGGGCGGCAGCCTAATTTCTTTGATTATGTTAATGCACCCTAGTGTTTATAGGAAGTTTCAATGGGGTTAACATAATTGTGGTATTTGTTCTGGTAACAAAATATGATTAATATTGTTATAACTAACTGAATTATAGTTGGTTGTAAATAAGTCAAATAACGCAATGAGCTTTAGCGCATTGCCCTCTTGCTATTCCCTTAGATTCGCAATGTCATTTACATAGAGCTTTCTTTTAAGATATTTGATCTTTAAATGATCTGTTATCTTTTACTCGGGAAAACCCTCCATAATTGTAAATTACAACCAACCGATAAAGGAGAATTAGGCGCTAAATAAAGTTTTAGACTTATGTTTTTAAAATCCTTTATCGGTTATCTCTGAACCGTATCAAATGGAAATACAGGCTTTTAGACCTAATATCAGGGTTTCGATGGTAATTCAGATTATTGATTGTGTTTACGCTCATATTAAAAAAATTAACCTATAAATACTTATTGGTATTTAACTGGTCTATACTGTCGTTCATTTAGAAGGTTGGTTGATATTTTATCCTATATTATACCTTCATTGATCATGGATGGCAACCAAACCGATAAAGGCGTATTAATTGCTTTTCAAAGTTTCGGGCTTATAAGGTTGGATTAAATCCTTTATCGGTTATTTCTGAATTGGCATCAAATGGAAATTCAGGTTCATGGACCTATTATTAGGGATTAGATGATACCTCAGATTCTTGGTTGTGTTTGATCTTATATGTTACATTCTTTTAAACCTTTTATTATGAAAAAATTACACTTTCTGTACTTTGTTGGGATAGATGTATCCAAACTGACATTCGATGTCGCTATTGTAAATGATGAGACCACCAAATCATTTTTATTTGATAACACCCTCAAAGGAGTCAAGGCCTTTTTAAGATTGCTAAAGAACCTGCGAATGGATTTAAATGACACCCTTATATGCATGGAACATACGGGTATATATGGAAGTCTACTCATTACTAAACTCTTGGAGACAGAAGCCAATTTCTGTGTGGAAATGTCCTTAAGGATTACCCGTAGCTTGGGAATCCAACGTGGTAAAAACGACAAAATAGATGCTATCCGTATAGCCCAATATGCAGTTAAAAACTGTAATGAAATGGAAATGTACAGACCAATTCCCGAAATACTTGAAAAAATCAAGATACTCATTAAGGCTAGAGAGCAATTGGTTAACTTCAAAGCAGATTTGAACAAATATCCTAACGAGGCCAAACGCTTCGCTCCTGAACTAGGAAAGCTGGCCGAAAAACAAATTAGAAAGACCAATAAATGCCTCGATGACGAGATCAAACGTATAGAAGCTGATTTACAAGCTTTCATTCTTTCTGACGAAAAGCTTAATACAACTGTGGGGCTTGTGACCTCCGTTACTGGAATTGGAATCATGACGGCCTTATATTTTGTTATTTTTACTAATTTCTTTACAAGGTATCAAGATGCCAAACAGCTGGCTTGCTATTGTGGTGTTGTTCCTTTTGAACATACTTCTGGATCTAGTGTCCAGAAAAGGTCCAGGGTACACCATATGGCTAATAAGACCATGAAAAAACATTTGCATATGTGTGCCTTGTCTGCGGTTCGACATGACCCAGAACTTAAAATTTACTATAAACGCAAGGCTGATGAAGGAAAAAACAAAATGCTCGTACTTAACAATGTGAGGAACAAACTTGTTTTGAGGGTTTGTGCTGTTATCAAACGGCAAAAACCATATCAAAAAAGAGTGGCTTAATTGTTTTGTTTTTTTATGACCTAAATTTTTCATTTTTCCCTTGTTTTTATCATGGAAATCCTCTTAGCTTTTCCCCTCTTAGTTTCACAAACATACTTCTCATTGAGACTTTTTAATGCTATAAAGCACTATTAATTAGTAACTTCATATTTAGGGAAAACTTTTTTGAACAAAGGTCTTCTTAAAACTGTCTAAAGTTTAATTGCATATGAAATATAGGGAAAAATACTACTTGATTAGTTTTTAAATTGTATTTTTATAATCTCTCCTTTAATTATTTATTAGTAATACTCATAGCACGTTATCTATGGAAATAAATTTTATACCAGATAAAGTATTAAAACTTACAGATGAATCAGATTTGTTAGGGACTAAGCCATATTCTGACACTATTTTTGAGATTGTAAACAAATGTGAAGGGAAGAAAAATATTGGGTTATTTGGTAGTTGGGGAAGTGGGAAATCTACAATTCTAACAACACTTGAAGATTTAATAAAAGAGCGAAATTTAAAAGGCAAAAATGAGAAAATTGCCTACTTTGAATTTGATGCATGGAAGTATTCAAAAGACGATTTTAGAAGAAGTTTTTTAATAGAACTAAATTCAAGTTTTAAAATTAAATCACAGGAAAAACTTCTAAAACTTTTATATAGTGAAACCTCTGTTGAAGACCCTAAACAAACTAAATTTAAGTTTAATTGGTTAAACCTTCCAAACTGGATAATATTAAGTATTGCATTTACTTCAATTCTTTTTTATTACTCTCCATTGTTATCTGATCAGCAAGATTTAAAAAGCAGTATAGCTTTATTTACTTTACTTCTATCACTATTGTCCACTGCTGCAAATAATACCATTAATAAATACAAAGTTGTTGTAAAGCAAAGTAAAATTATAGAACCTGAAAGGTTTGAAGCAATTTTTGATGAGATAATTAATGAGATTACTGCGAAACCCGAATCATCGACTATAATTTACAAATGGATTGAAAAGCTTAAATGTAAACCTGAGTATTCAAAAGTTATTGTTGTTATTGATAACCTTGATAGATGTGATGATGAAAATTTGTTAGTTACACTAAATACAATAAAAAACTTTCTTGAGCATAAGAAAGTTATATTTATTCTTCCTGTAGATGAGAAAGGTATAACTGCTTTTTTATCTCAAAAAACGGATAATGCAGATGAATATTTAAGAAAGATTTTTCATTTAATTATACGTTTAAAGGAGTTTTCTAATAAAGAATTATTTGAGTTCACTAGTAGAATTAATAAGGCATATGATTTAGATTTAAATCCTTCAAGTATTAGAATTATATGTTACGAATTTTCGAGTAATCCAAGAAAAATAATACAGTTTTTAAATAACTATCAAAGTGAAATGAAATTGATAGAAGAACAATCAAGAATGGGTTATATAGACGGGGAATTTATTAAATATAACTTAAGTTTTTTTATAAAACTATTGATAATTAAATATGAGTGGAAGGGACTGTATGATGAAATTTTGTATGATAAAAACCTATTGAATAAGATAAATGAAGTCATAACAAATGTGGAACCTGATGGTAATGGTCTGTATCCAATTAATAGAACAAATGTAAAGCTAAGTGATTCTCAAAGAAATTTCTTTTTTGGCACTCAAGAAATACACTGTACTAAAATAGATCCTTTTGTATTGAATATTGATTTAGATAAAGATGTACCTGACGAAATTGAAAATTTAATTAGAAATAGTATTTACGATGAAATCGTAAATTATTTAAATAATGATGAAATAGATTTTAACGAAAATAAATTGCTTCAAAAAATTAATGAAGTTTTTTCTAATCTAACATATAAACATAGAGAGTACTCATTTATTGCATTACCAATTATAAAGCTGTTAATTAACTTCATTTTAGACGAGAAACAGCAGAAATTCAAAGACACCTTAATTAAAAACCAAAATGATTACACATTCTTAAAAAGTTTGTTTAAAGATGATAAAATAGGAAGCCTATTTGATAAGTTTGATTTTGAAAAGTTAACCAAAACTACTAAATGGTTTTCTG
The DNA here is from genome assembly GCA_002441545.1 of Flavobacteriaceae bacterium UBA6231. Classification (GTDB taxonomy): domain Bacteria; phylum Bacteroidota; class Bacteroidia; order Flavobacteriales; family Flavobacteriaceae; genus Yeosuana. The sequence continues at coordinate 14,839 of DJWL01000019.1, forward strand.
ATAATATTAATGATGATTTATTTAACTCTTTTATTAAGCATTTTAATAAAACACTTTTTAACCCTAGTACTGTAATAGAAGCAGAAAATGAAAAAATTGGTATTTTCTTGTCAACGTTTAAAGGGAGTAATAAGCTTAACCAAATAAGAAAAAACTTTAGTAATAAGCTAAACTCTAAGCCTGAACTTTCAAAAATAAATGAATTAAAAGACTATTCTTTAGCTTCAAGGGTCATTAACCCATATATTTTTAAATTGATGGCAATAAATCTAAACAATGAAGAAGTTGATGCAAGTGTTAAGCACCATATTTTTATGATTTGTAAAGAATATATACAAAACAATAATGAAGATGATGTAACCAGAAAACATTTAATAAATTATCAATTAAAAGAACTTGAGCAATTATATGCAGTTGAAAAAATTACAGAAGATGTTTATGAAGATTATAAAGGCTATTTTAAGACAATAAATACTTTAATTGAAAATAGTAAAACAGGAATTGAATTATCTTCCACTATTAAGGCTATTCTAACTGATTTAAATTCATATTTCTATACACATTATAATGCAGCTTTTGATGAAAAAATACATTATGATATTTACGAGCTTTTTTTTGACTTTATAAAGAATTTAATATTTTATACCAAAGGTTTTAATCAAGTATCCCTAAGAACAACATTTTTTGAAAACTATCTTAAGAAAAATTTCTCCAAAAAAGTATCTTTAAAGTTAAATGAAATACTTTTTCAGGATGTGAAAAAATATTCAGTTTATGATTACTCTTTTTCAGAAACATTAATTGATTTTTATTTAGATTCAAAAAAAGGAGGCTTGCCTTATGCGAAACCTTTAATAATAATGTTAGAAAAATCTAACAGAGATGAAGGGTTAAGCGAAACTCAAATAAATCAAATTGTATTAAGGACTATTAACTTATTCAGTATTTATGAGAATCAAGAATGTATTTCATATATGAAAAGGTTAAAAAAATCGGTTGGAAATAAAGTCTTAGAAATATTAAATGATGGTACTGGTGTTTATACAGATAATTATGTTCAGTCTGTTAAATTCCTAGATGATAAATGGTTTTATGGAGATGCGGTCTTAAATTATTTAAAAGATCCTTTATTTAGCTCTAATGATGGTTCTTATTCCAGTTTCAAGGGAAAATTGGGAAATTTGACAAAGATTTTTTCTATTGACGAACAGATTGGTTTTGTAAAAGAATTAATTAATAATTCCAATAATAAAGTTTATAAGTGGTTGAGATTAAGCTTTAATATTTTGCCAAAGAAGGTATATGATTTGTATTTAGAGAATTTAATTTATGCACATGAAAATAATTTAATAGGCAATAACGATTTTTTCGAATGGATAATTGAAATACCAAAAGAATACTTTTATAAAAATAGGTTAAAGCAATTTGTTAATTATTTAAGTGGATTAGATATAAAGCATAAAACTTATAAACCAAAAAAAGAAAAAGCTTTAGAGTATCTGTCTAAATCATAGAAGATTATAATTGTTTTAATTAAAGAAACTAAAAAACTCAATATAGACTATTCAGTATATTAATTAAAATCTATATATTTGTTCATATATTTATATTGTTCACGAATAATGAACATTAAAAAATAGTGAACAAAAAGAATTCAAAAATGAATGAAGTAGATATTCTAAATAATGCAATTCATAACTTAGAGAAAGATATTCCCATAACATGGGATTGGAGAACTATGGATTATACTAAAGATAATGGCATAGATGGAGAGCTGGATATTGTAATTAACAATCAAAACACAACATTACTTGTAGAAATAAAAAAGGATGTTAAAAACCATCAGTTATTTAACATCCTTAATTATAATAATAAATTCAACAATTTTTTATTGGTGGCTGAAAAACTATATCCAAAAGTAAAAAAGGAACTTAGGGAAAATCAAGTGAATTATTTAGAGGGCAATGGGAATGTGTATCTTAACAATGATGGTTTGTTTCTTTATATAGACACAAATAAAACAGTCAAAACTCAAAAAGAAAAAGGGAACAGAGCATTTACCAAAACAGGCTTAAAAGTGCTATTCCAATTCTTGTTAGACCCTCAATTAATAAATCAAACCCAACGAGATATTGCAGAAGTTACAAATGTTGCTTTAGGTAATATTCCCTTAATAATAAATGGTTTGTTAGAGACGAACTTAATTTTAAAGCTGAACAAGAATGAATATGTAATAAATAATTATGAAGAATTACTTGATAAGTGGATTACAGAATTCGAGCAAACGTTAAAGCCAACCATTTTTAAACAACGATTTAGATTTCAAAATGATGATCGAGAATGGAGAAATATTCAATTCAATCAAGAAAAAACAGTATGGGGTGGTGAACCAGCGGGAGATATTATAACCAATCATTTACGTCCAGAAAAATTTACTATTTACACAAAGGAAACTAATAAGGATTTAATGTTTAATTATAGATTATTACCTGACAATGAAGGCGACATATGGGTGTATAATATGTTTTGGACAAATAATATTAATATGAATACAGCACCTAAACAATTGGTGTATGCCGATTTAATGATTACCAATGATAAAAGATGTAAAGAAACCGCAAAAATAATTTACAATGAGCAAATCCAACCAAACATATAAAGAATTAGCGATTCCCTATTTTAAAGAAGTTTTTGACATTATTGATGAAGTTATGTTAAAACTAAATGTGCCTTATTATCTAATTGGAGCAAGTGCCATAGCACTAGAATTATTAAAAGACGGCATTAAACCAAGTAGAGGCACAAAAGACATTGATTTTGCCATAATGATTTCATCTATTCAAGAGTTTGAAACAATTGTTAAAGAGCTGGGCAACCATGGGTTTAATAAGGTAGAAGCTCCTTGGACACTTTACAATGATAAATTAAATGTTGTTATTGACCTGTTACCATTTGGTGAAATAGAAGAAAAGTTTACTGCGAATTTTAATAAACGTTATACAGATTTGCACGTTTTAGGATTCAGCGAGGTACTTCAAGAACCAGAAACAGTGCGAATAGAAGAAAAATTTGTTCAAATACCATCACTACAAGGCATGGTCATATTAAAGCTAATCGCTTGGAGTGATAGGCCAGAAGAACGCGATAGCGATTTAGGTGATATTTTAAGAATTATTGAACATTATTTCAGCCTAAATTTAGATGAAATAGTAGAATACCATAATGATATCTTTCCAGATGAAGGTGAACTAGATCAACTTAAAATAGCAGCAAGAGTTTTGGGAAGAAAAGCCAGCAAGTTTTTAAAAGTTTCAGAAGCAATTAACGAAAGAATATTAAAAACAATCAATGAAAATGTAATTAATATAAAATATTCATCCATAGCCAAACAATGGATAAGAAATAAAGATTGGAGTTTGGAATATGCTGTTGAGATTTTAGAGGAGTTTAAATTAGGGTTGGTTGAAAATGATATAATTAAGGGTAAATGAAAAAAATAATAAAAGCACTAGATGTATTTTTTAATAATAAGACGGTAAAATACTTAGTTGTATATAGTATAGCGATATTTGTATTTTATATTATAGCTGATAGCATTAATAGTTTAATAAAAAGACAATTAACAGTTAATGAGTATTCTTTAAAGCAAATACCTGATGTCTTCTTTTTTTTGTTTCTTATTATATCCATTACCTACGTTGTATATAAGTTGATTTTAAAATGTTATCAACTTTCCTATTTAATAATACATGTAATATTTTCTCTAAATATTATATATCTTATAACAAGATTAACAAATTATCCTAAAGGTTGGGAATATATTTCATTTGGTAATACTAAACTTTTATATATTGATTTTATAGGGTGCATACTTTTAATATCAGCAATAATTGTTTTTATTTTATATGTATTAAAATCCATTCCTAAACAAAAAACGAATAACGATAGAACACCTTTTGTTTCTGATGACCCAATTTTTTCTAAGAATGACGATAAGCTAAACTATCAAAAAAGAGCAATTGATATTTTAGCTTACTTAGATAAATCAAATTTCGCCAACTCGTTTACGATTGGAATTGTTGGCCCTTGGGGAAATGGTAAATCTAGTTTAATTGGTTTGATAGAAGAAGAATTAATTGAAAAACCATTAAATTCTACAATACATTTAAAATTTCTTCCTTATTTAAATCATAGCGAGACAGATATAATTTCAGAGTTCTTTAAACAATTAAGTGTTGAAATAAATAAGTATAGTGGAAGTTTATCAAATCAGTTTCTAAATTATTCCGACAAACTTTTAAAACTATATAAGAATAAGAGCGTTACGGATTTTTTAAAACCTAATTCAAGTTTATTTTCTGAATCTTCATCGTACGATACTTATAAAAAGATAAACAAGACTTTAAAAGAATTAAACAAAAAATTTATTGTCTTTATTGATGATCTTGATAGACTTTCAAATAAAGAAGTTCTTCAAGTCTTAAAGCTAGTGAGGAATACAGCAAACTTCAAAAATTTTATTTTTTTAATAGCATTAGATAAGGATTATGTTTTAGAATCCTTAATTGTTAAAAATGACATTGCAGATCATACATTTGTAGATAAATTTTTTCAACTTGAAGTTTATCTTCCAGAAATAGAAAAATCTCAACTTAAGACAGATTTTATTGAATTACTAAGAAAGACAGATTTACATAATCAATTAATATTCATTTCAGATGTAGAAACTAGTATATACCGTAAGGATAACTTATTTGATGATTATATTTCAAATTACAGGGGTGTTAAACGATTAATAAATCAGTTGGTATTCGATTATAGTTCTTTACCTGATGAGCTTAATACAAATGATTTTTTGAACTTTACTTATTTAAAAATGACGTTTCCTTTTGCGGTAAAACTCTTAAATCGAAATTGGTCGAAAATAATCCCTTTCAATCCAGAAACAAATCTTTGTGAACTTATTATAATAGAAGAAGATAGTAATATTTCAAGTACAATTAATCTAATAAGGAAAACAAGAAAGTTTTTTGCTGATTCTGAATTAAATATTGAATATGATGAGTATGAAATATCAAAAGGTATTTCGGATCAAGAGAAAATAACTGAAAACAGTTTGTCTAGGCAACAAAATATACTTCTTGCAAAAACTTTGATAATACTTTTTGGAAAGGAAAATATTGCAGAAAGTCACACTTCAATAAAATTCGAAAACAATCTAAGAAAATTATTGCAACAAAAAACAAATGAAAATGATTTGAATGAAATAAAATTTAGAAGCATGTTCAATCTTGATCATGATTTTGAAAACTTAAATCAATTATTAAAAGCTGGTCATTGTAATAATATTTTAAATAGAATGGCTTATTTCAATACAAAAGATAAAGAAGAGGCTTTAAAAACGATAATCATTTTACTTTATATCTTTAATGATGCTGAAAATTATGGAACTTATATCCATAGTGTTTGGAATATTTTGTCAGATTTTATTATTAGACAATTAAACCTGAGACAGAATAATGTTGAGATATGGAATGAAAAGGAGAAAACACAAATATGGGATTATATTAATCAGGAATTTATAGATAAAGACTTTAATGTTGAAAGAAAAATTGAGTATTTAGCATTAATCAGTCAGCATAGAATAAAACTTAACTTTTCAGATTGGGGAACTACTGAAAATAATCTTAAAGAGCTTTCTCTTGTTTTATATAAAAACCTAGTCGCGAGCAAACAAAATGTCCTTTGGGATATAAATGATTATTCTTTTTATCATGCATATCATAATGTAAGAAAACTTAATAATGCAGATATAGTTAATCCAATTACAATAGAATTTTGGGAAAATAATGATATCACAATATTATGCGCACAAATGACCCAGAATGATGTGTGGACACCAAAAATGTTTAAGACATCTGATTTTGCAAATCAATTATTTGGTTCTAAGTATAAATATCAAATTTTCATTCATAATAATTTACCTGTTCCAATTACACAGGAATTGAAGGAATATATAGAATTCCTTGATTTAGAAAGTTATGCTGAGTTTTCAAATTATATAAGATTTGAGTTTACACAATTTGATTTTATCAAACAGAAATTACAAAAAGCAATAGAAACAAGTAGTTTTAAAAACGATGAGTTTGAAAAAGTTGTTGAAGTTGTTATTAAATCCAAAGAAAAATATTTAGGAGAAATAACCCGTACAAATCTAAGTAACACATCAATTTCTGGATTTATAAGTATGCATTGGCATGAGATAGATGGTATTAGTTATACATTTATCAGATTGGAAACAGCAACATATCACAAAGCAATCCAGGAATTACTTGAGCATTACAAGGATTTGTTGAGCTTTAAAAATGTTGAATCGATTATATCTCCTAATAAAAAGATATTAACGATTGAGGGAGCAAAAGAAAGTATTGAAATTATATCCGTACAACCTAATAGCTACGACTCTTATAACAAATAGATTGATAATCAATAAAAATAAACTAATTAAAAATATTTTATTCATTCGATTGACAGACAGCTAGTTCCAAATTTTAAAAAAAACTATTGATGGTTGAAGCTATTCTAACAATTAAGCATCACTACTTTAGTCTCTTGATTTTCCATAAAGAATTATGTCTGAAATAATATATCGTAGTTTGTCTTTTAGATCATACTCAATATCTAATTCTTCAGCTTTATTACACATTTCTAAAAGCTTCTTGAAATTGCTTATCTCATTATCAATTTTTCTACCGAAAATATCAGAAAGTTTTTTGATGGATTTAAAACTACTTCTTGGAGCTTGTATTTTAGAAAGTATCTTAACTCTTAATTCATCAGGAGTCTTAATTGTTTTTACACCTTTTAGCTCTTCAATAAAATTATCTGTGGTATTCAGAATATTATCAATTCCTTCAATAGCGGCAAAAGTATTTTCTGGTTTGGTATTATGATTAATTATTAAGGAACTATTCTCAACCATTGAGTTCTTCTTTGGAATTAGATAAAACCCTGTTGAATCTTTTTGCATTACATTAATAATATTCACAAAATTTAGAGAACCTTTACCTAAATCGTTTGTTGTTATTCTAATAGCAGATGAAACATAACCAAAAGAGTCAGCTTTTTTTGCAAGCTTTTCTGCAGCAATAATTTCTAATTTGGACTCACTAATTGCAGCACTCCTAATTTCATACGCAACTCCTGGATTATCTTGCATATTTTTATAAAGACTTAACATACTAACAACAAAAGTAAAATCAATACCATATTCGTAATATCGTGACGAGGTAATACCGCGAACATAAGTTACTCCATCATAATCTACTAAACGATAGCTTCTCTCTTTATTATAATTATCACTACTATCCGCCATCTGCTTAAAATATTTTACATTATAATTTGCAAGTCCAGATTGACCAATTTTAAATAGGTTATTGGCGTACTTTGTCATAACATATTCATCTAGAAATGTGTTTTTAGAATCATATATTGCTATTGCTTTTAGGTTTTCCTTTACTTCATCAATCTCTAAATATTCTTCAAAAGTGAAGATTATGTTGGTTTTACTACTATCAGTAATAGCTTCTTCAAATACATCAATGTTTTTGGTTTCGGCAATTATTTTATAACGTTCATAATTGGTTACTAAATTGGAGATTCTCTTATAAACTAAATCTATATAATCAATAGATATATAGTTGTTTTTAATGCTATCAACATCAAAAACCTTAAAGATTTCATCTTTATAAGGATGATTTTCGATTAAAGCACATAGCTTTTCAATTTTAATTTTGCCTGAACTATGTTCAGGATCAAGATGTAACTGTTTTTGTTTAAATTTTTCTTCCATAACGGTCGTTTTATTGAACTTATAAATTATTTTGAATCCATCCGTAGAAACTATTCTACGGATAGATTGCTTTTAGATTCAGGTTACTCTTATTAACCTTTACTATCTTTTCTGTTGCTTCTAACATGTGGTTTTACTTTTATGGTTTTACCATCTACTTTTTTTGTGTAGCCAGGAATCCTATTGAATTTTCTGCCTTCTGCATCTTTAGCCATATTTTACACCTCCTTTCAAGCTTCTTATTTTAAAATATTATGTAAATTGTTAACCATTAACATTCTACATAATACTATTAACTGTAGAAATTAAAAGTTCCCCGAAATGGGGTAAAAAGTAAATTTGCAATTAATATGACTATAGAAAGTGTAGGCACTTTTTTTGAAAGCAACTCAATAAAACTAAATACAGTTAGTTCTGTTGAGTGGGAAATTGCTTTAAGAAAAGCTGAAAAGCATTTGAATTTTAGGTTATGGAATAGAACTAGCTTTGGAGCTCATACAATTGAAAACCTAGGAGTTCCAGCAAAAGAATACTACTTGAATTTTGCATATATGAGTGTGATTTATGGCAATTGGGAATGGAAAAATGATTTTGATTTACCACAGCAGTTGATTAGAATAATAGATAGCAGAATATCTACAGTTGTTGAATCTTATAAAAAAGCTAAAGATAAAAATGAAGAAAGATTAAAAGATGGTAAATATCAATTAACTACTGCTGAAGTAGCTCAAGATATTGAAAATACATTTTATGATCTTAAAGGTGATGAAGAAATAAGTGAAGAAGATTTATTAAAAGCAGAAGAACAATATAAAGAAATAGAACAATTCATTTCGGAATCTGATGATGACGATTTAATTATGTTTTGGGAATGTGTCAAAGAAGGTTATACAAGGAAGGATATTGCAGAATTAATTGGCAAAACACCGAAGCAGTTAGATAAAATAAAAGAAAAACTATTAAACAAAATAAGAAAAGAAGTGATAAAAGATAATGGAAACCAATAACGCATTAAAAACATTAAGAAATCTTTATGGCTTGTTTATGGAAATAAACTATCATACAGAGCCTGATGACTTTGTTAGTGAACTCAATGATAAAGACCCTTTTATTTCTATGCATTTAAAAAATGTAATGCTTCATAGAACTAAAGCAAAAGCAATGCTGAAAAAGAGAAAATTTGAAGAGCTTAAAGAACAGTTTATTGTGTTAAAAAAAGTCGGTTTGGAAAAACTTCAAGAATTATTTGCTCCTTCAGAAAGAGTTGAAATGGTTAAGCTATTTAATAAGTTTGAAGAGCTTACTGAAAAAGATATTGAGGATATTAATGAAGACCAAGACTTCTTAAAGTTTATTTCTTCTATAAAAGACAAATTGGAAGACGAAGATGACATTAAATAAGGCTCAAATAGCTGCAAATGAGCTGCTAAATTCACTAGGATGGTCAAAACCAGGTGATTTGAATTTAAATGAAATTGCATTTGCATCTAATGCATATGTAAAAGAATGTGATTTAGAGGGTTCTGAAGGGAGAATCCTTATGAATGGTGATAATGCGATTATATCTATTGATTCTAAAGTAGGTTTTGAGTCAAGAAAAAAATTTATACTCGCTCACGAAATTGGGCATTTGACTTTGCATAAAGGACTTTCAAAATTATTTTCAGATACTGATAAAACACTTAATGAATGGTATGCAAAAGGTAAACACGAAATAGAAGCTAATCAATTTGCCTCTGAATTATTAATGCCAAGCGATTTATTCAAATTGAGAGTTAATGGTAATGGAATGAGTTTAGATTTAATAAGAGATACAGCTGATTATTTTGGTACTTCTCAAACAGCTACCCTTTTAAAATATAAGGATTTAGGAGATTTTCCAATTTCTATAATTTATTTAGAAAAGGGAATTGTTAAATGGAAAACAGAATCATTAGATTTTCCATTAAAGTTTTTGCCTAATGGAAGTAAGGTGCCAGAAGGCTCAGCTGCTGGAGACTTTTTTAATGGTCAACGTCTTGAAAATAAACCAGTTTTAGTTGATGCTTTAGATTGGTTTCCTGAAGATTTTGAGATTGAAGATTACTTAACAGCTGAATTGTATGAGCATGATTTCAGAATTGGTGCTAATGGTTTATTGTGTTGTCTCTGGACTCTATAGTTTACATTATGTTTATAATATTATTTGTATCTTTAGACAATCAAAAACAAATAAATTTTGTTTTTAAATAGCTCTTTTTGAATTTAGTGTACTATTCGGTGAATCCATTAAAACAAGTCACTTAAAACACTGTAAAACAGTATTTTATAAAAATAAAGATAATCCTGTCATCCCGACAAGCTAAAGCGAAAGGTTTGTGTAGAATGTTTACTTTCTTAAACAAACTTTTTTGCTTTAGGTAAAATTAAAGCAAAGCTTTAATTTGCAACAAACACGATGTAAAGGTATTCTATAACCTTTACAATCCCAACAGCAGTTTAATATAAAGAGGCTGAATTCTAAGTTAAAAACTAAATATAATACACTTGCAAACTAAAGGTCTGAAAAGTCAGGACAGCCTTTTTTTATTTGGATAGGTATCGGAGAGGTTTTTCAAATACGCAATTCTCAAGGACTTGAAAAAACTTTTTAAACACCCTCTTGTTTTGGTTGGTATAAAAACAAGGTGTTTATTATTGTTTTGTAATGCTTCCTGAATGGCTATCGGTTTTATTTATTATCTGAGGGTTTCCGTAATATTTTATATCTCCACCACTATTAGCATCTGCGGTTAATTCTTTAGCGGTATTAACAGTAATATCTGCGCCACTTGTAGCTTTTACTTGACTGGATTCTGCTATTAAATCGGCTGCTTTTATATCACTTCCGCTAGAGGCTTCTGCAATTAGTTTTTCTGTTTTTCCAGAAAGCTTTAAATCACTTCCACTGCTAGAATTACAATGTAATATTTTTGTGTTTAAATCCAGTTTCATATCACTACCACTTGAACTATTAAGTTCTAAATTATCTGAAATGATGGTGTTTGTTGAAACAACATCACTACCACTAGTTGAGGTTATTTTAGAAAGATCTTTAAAGGTTACTATTATTTTTTTTGAAGATGCATAGCCAATATTTTTTTCAGCATAAATGCGTAGCTCATTATCTTTTACTTCAGTTTTAATAAGGTTGTGTAAATTTTCATCAGCTTCAATAACGATGCTTTCTTCGTCTCCTTGAGTTAAATAAACATCAAGTCCTTGGCTGGCTTTAATAGCATTAAATGATTGATTTAATGTACGGTTTTCTATTTGAACATTACCATTCCCTTTAATTCCAGGGCCAAAGTTTATGTCGAAATTACAAGAGAATAGTAATAAACTTAAAATGGAGGTTACTAAAATTTTAATAAGTGTTGTCATAATAGTTCACTTTTTGATTGATGATTCAAATATCATAGTTATTAATAAGTATTAAAAACTAAAATATCTGAGTTGTTAATTTTAATTGATGAATTGTTCTTAATTGTTGTCTGATTTTATTTGAATTCCGTTACTATCTATATTTACTTTAACATCTGAGCTGTTAGCTTTCAGTCCATTTTTGTCAATTCTTAAGCTACTGCTGTCAACCTTAATTTTAATGCCTTCTTCATTAATTTTAATGCCTTCATCTCCATCTTGCATATCACTATCAATTTCATCAGGACAATCTAAACATTCAACTTCGTCAGTTTTTATTTTAAGAAAATGATTTGTTTGATTTGATGATACAATGTTACCATCATATGTTCTATAATTTAAAAAGTTCTTAGTATTGTTGTTGAAATTAACAATAACGTTTTCAGGTAAATATAAGATGGCAGTAATCTCCTGATCACTAAATTTATTTTTAATTTCTGTAGACAAATAATTATCTAAAAGAATTTCGTTTTCTTTTATTTTAAAATGATAGTTTATGTTTTTTGCGCGTTCAATAGCTGAAGAGTAATCTCTTCCATCAGCTGATTTTTCAATACTTAAAAAGGCTAATGAATCTGTAGTTGATTTTACTATAATTTCAATATCTGAAGAATAAATAATTCTTTCTCCATTTTCATCATGTGCAAACTTAAATGATTGGTGGTTTCTGTAAGGACTTCCATAAGTATCATTATTCACCATTCTAACTTTTAAAGTGTCATTTGGAGCAATATAAAACTCTTGTTTTTCAATAACTCGTTCATTAAAAGCATGCTCGCTGGCTTGTCTAATTCCTACAACAATCAAACAAATTATTGATAAAATCCAAACTCCTAATAAGGTGAATTTAGCTATATTTCCAATTGATTTTAAATTGTTTATCAAAATCTTTAATCCTAAATAGAAAAGGAAAAAGAAAGGTATTCCAACTGCGAAAAAGGCTAAAAGTGATACAAACCAAATTGGGGTATTGCCTGCATTTACAATATCTATTATATCTAGTCCTGGAATATGTATAACATTGGTAACTCCTACAGAAAATAGGCCTATAATTAATGCTATTAAAGCTGCTGCACCAGTAATCATAAGAATGATTCCAATAAATTTTGCGAAAACAGTAAAAAAGAACATAATAATATCGCCTATAGTATCAAAAAATGTTTTTGAACTAGACTTAATATTATTGCCTTGTTTTTTTAAATCTACTTTTTTAGCAGCATTTGAAACATTTTTTGCCGCACCAGAAACAGAATCAGAAACATTTTTGGCAACATCTGAAACAGTTTCAGAAACGGTATCAAATCCGTCCTTTATTTTTTTTTCTATATTGCTTATGTTTACAGGTTCGCCTGTCATGGTAAGTTTATCTGCTGTTGTTACAGCTTCTGGAACTAGTACCCAAAACAGAATATATATGAATATAAATGTTCCTCCAGAACCTATTGCTAATAATAACCAGATTAAACGAATCCAAACGGCATCAATTCCTAAATAATGGCCTAAACCTGAAGCTACACCACCAATGTATGAGTTGTCCGTATCTCTAAACAATTTTTTAGATGGAGCAGACTTTCTCTTTTGTGTTGGTTGTGGCTCATCTTCAAAAATTTCGTCGTCTACCAAATAGTCTTCTGGTTGCCCCATTATTGAGATAACTTCATCTACTTCTTTGATGCCAATTACTTGTTTGTCATTTTTTACGCGTTCGCTAAATAGTTCAGCTATACGAGCTTCAATATCTGAAATAATTTCAGATCGTCCTTGAGAATCTGTAAATGAACGTTTTATAGCCTCAAGATAGCGTTGTAGTTTTAGGTACGCATCTTCATCTATATGAAAAAATATACCTGCTAAATTTATGTTGACAGTTTTATTCATTTTTTGTTGTTTTTTTTCTGGTTACTAGGTTAACGGCGTTTTGTAATTCGCTCCAAGTGGTGTTTAATTCATTTAGAAATAATTTTCCGGTTTCTGTTAAACCGTAATATTTTCTTGGTGGCCCTGATGTAGATTCTTCCCATCTGTAATTAAGCAGGCCTGCATTTTTTAATCTTGTAAGTAGTGGATAAATGGTTCCTTCTACAACAAGCAGTTTGGCGTCTTTTAAAGTGTCTAAAATTTCTGCAACATAGGCATCTTCGTCTTTTAAAACGGAGAGTATGCAGTATTCTAGTACTCCTTTACGCATTTGTGCTTTTGTGTTTTCGATCTTCATGTTCTAAAGCATTTAAATATTATAAAACTGTTCATTTTTTGATTGATTTATGATTGATTATTTGATGAAATTAATGGTAAAAGGATATTGGTATAATTCGCCATCTCTTGCTTTTAAACTTGCTTTTATTATAAAAACCAATTCTAAAATAAAACCAAGAATAGCTAACCCACCTAAAGCACCACCTATATATAATAGAGGAGAAGGTTTACCTATATTAATATGAAAATCATGCAATCCGTTAAAATCGATAAAGTCAAAATTATTGAAGATATTAAAGATGAAAAACGGAATGCTAATGGTGCCTAAAATAATAGCATATAACAAAATACTGATTTGAAAGTTAATGGCCTGCTTCCCGTGAGCGTCAACAAATTCTGATTTTTCTTTATTGCTTACCCAAAGAATAATAGGACCAATAAAATTTCCTAATGGAATGATAAATCTACTAAATGTAGATAAATGGATAAAAATTGCGATGTTTTTTTGATGATTGTCTAGCATGATTTCAAAGTATATAATAATAGCTTATACAAATATATATCCAAAAGCAGGTATTATGTAACACATAGTACCATAATTTAACATAATTTTAACAATAACAATGTGGATTATTTTCAATAATTTAGTGGAAAATTAAAAAACAAGTAATGAAAATAACTCCAACTAAATTAAATGTTTACACTGTTTTTAAATTGCCTTCTGCTTTTTTGTGTGGTGTTAGAACCAAATATATTGATGATGAAAAAAGTGTGATTACTGTAAGACATAGATGGATTAACCAAAACCCTTTTAAATCTATGTTTTGGGCAGTGCAAGGAATGGCTGCAGAGTTTTCTACAGGAGCTTTGCTGATAGGAAAAATACAAGAATCTGGTCAGCGTATATCGATGTTAGTAACTACCAATAATGCAACATTTTCTAAAAAAGCAACAGGTAAAATAACTTTTACTTGTAATGATGGTCGTCTTATAGATGAAGCTATCAATAGTACAATTGCGACAGGTGAGGGGCAAACTATTTGGATGCAATCTGTAGGGGTTAATGAAGAAGGAGTGGTTGTTTCAACTTTTAATTTTGAATGGAGTATTAAAGTGAAAAATAAAAGTTAAAAGTTAAGGCTTATTGTAACAAAATCAACTTCAGTTCAACAAACAATTAAATCAACAAAAAATATAATTATGACAGCACATGAGATAGATTATCATTTGTATGGAGAAGAAATGCAATATGTAGAAATAGAACTTGATCCACAAGAAGGCGTAATAGCAGAAGCAGGAAGTTTTATGATGATGGATGATGGTATTAAAATGGAAACCATTTTTGGAGATGGTTCAACAGAAAATCAAGGCTTTTTAGGATCAATTTTGGGAGCAGGAAAACGAATACTCACTGGAGAAAGCTTATTTATGACAGCTTTCTATAATAATGTTGTAGGGAAGAGAAAAGTGTCCTTTGCATCTCCATACCCAGGAAAAATCATCCCAATTGATTTGACAGAATTTGGAGGTAAATTTGTTTGTCAAAAAGATGCTTTTTTATGCGCAGCAAAAGGAGTTAGTATTGGCATCGAATTTAGTAAACGATTAGGACGAGGTCTTTTTGGAGGTGAGGGTTTTATAATGCAAAAGCTAGAGGGAGATGGTATGGCTTTTGTCCATGCAGGAGGAACTATGTCCAAGAAAGTACTTCAACGCGGTGAAACATTAAGAGTCGATACAGGATGTATTGTTGGTTTTACAAAAGAAGTTGATTATGACATTGAATTTATCGGAGGTATTAAAAACACTATTTTTGGAGGCGAAGGTTTGTTTTTTGCGAAGCTTCAAGGACCAGGCACAGTTTACATTCAATCATTACCATTTAGTAGGTTGGCAGGTAGAGTTTTAGCTTCTGCGCCTCAAGGTGGAGGAAAGCAAAAAGGCGAAGGTAGTATTCTGGGTGGTATTGGAAATTTACTAGATGGAGATAATAGATTTTAAATGTTAATTTTAGTTTAAAGTTAAAATTGTTGTTTTTTTTTCATTAAATTAGACCAATTAATTAAAATAATCCGCCTAAAAAATAGTTATACTTTAGTAATTTTTCCCAACCAAAAAATAATTAAGTAAAATATGGCAAGAGCAATGTTAGAGTACACCAAAACCGTCCTTAAAAAAGTTAGTTTTGATGTTACTTTATTCTGTAAAGAAGTACAAAAGGCAGTTCAAAGATTATTGCCTTACGAGATTGAAGAATTAAGATTGTTTATTCTTTCTCTAGTACAGCAGAATCCTGAATTAAACCAATCTTTAGTTTATTTAAACAAATAAAAAAAAAAGCGACATACTTGTCGCTTTTTTTATTTTGATTTTGGACTAATGATTTCGACATTTTGAAATGCAATGGCGCCTCTTATAATGCCAGATATAGTGGCTTGTAAGGCTTCAATGATTTGCATTTTCAATTCGCTTTTATGATAAATGATGCTTACTTCCCTTGCTGGACTTGGGTCATTAAAATAATGTAAATTTTCTTTTTCATTTTCTTTAATGTCTAAAGTATGTAAATAAGGTAAAAGTGTCATTCCTAAACCTTCATTTGATAATTTTATAAGTGTTTCAATACTGCCACTTTCAATTTGAAAACTATCTTCAGTATTGTTTTTAAAAGCTTTACAAAGGTTAATAACACCATCTCTAAAACAATGCCCATCTTCTAAAAGCAACATGTCGTTAATGTCTAAATCAGAAATTGCAATTTTTTTATTTTGATGTAATCTATGGCTCCTTGGAATATAACTTACAAAAGGTTCATAATATAGCACTCGTTCTTTTATAGTATCAAGTTCTAACGGTGTTGCTGCTATGGCTGCATCTAAATGACCATCATTAATTCTGGTAATGATTTCATCGGTAGTAAGTTCTTCAATTTTAAGTTTTACTTTAGGATGCTTTTTTATAAACGTTTTTAAAAACATTGGAAGCAAAGTTGGCATTACAGTAGGAATAATACCTAGTTTAAATTCTCCACCTATAAATCCTTTTTGTTGATCTACAATATCCTGTATTCTGTATGATTCGTTTACAATATTCCTTGCCTGATTTACTATTTTTTTTCCAACATCGGTAAGTTCAATTGGTTTTTTGCTTCGATCAAAAATTAAGATATCTAATTGGTCCTCTAATTTTTGAATTTGCATACTTAAAGTAGGTTGTGTTACAAAACACTTCTCTGCGGCTTTTGTAAAATTTTGATTCTCAGCAACAGCTAAAACATAATATAATTGTGTGATTGTCATGGTATCAATTTAGGCTATAAAATTATAAAAACTATCAATAAAACTTATAGTAAAGAGTGTTAATTATAAATTAAATTTGTAGTAAATAAAAAAACAATACAAAATGACATTAAACAGTTTAGGATTAGA
Organism: Flavobacteriaceae bacterium UBA6231; assembly: GCA_002441545.1. Taxonomy (GTDB): domain Bacteria; phylum Bacteroidota; class Bacteroidia; order Flavobacteriales; family Flavobacteriaceae; genus Yeosuana. Next base: position 31,756 of record DJWL01000019.1, read on the forward strand.
CCAAGAAAAAACTAAAGATTTAGCTAAAGATTTAAATATATTATTAGCTAATTTTCAAACATATTATCAAAATTTAAGAGGCATTCACTGGAATATTAAAGGCAAGCGTTTTTTTGATTTACACGTTAAGTTTGAAGAATTATATACAGATGCTAATATGAAGGTTGATTTAATAGCAGAGCGAATATTAACATTAGGGGCAACACCACTTCATACATTTAAAGATTATATTGAAAATACACAGGTTCCAATTGGAAAAAATATATCTCAAGATGAAAAAGCAGTCAATTTAATAGTGGATTCTTTATCTGGATTATTAAAAATTGAAAGAGCAATCTTAAATAAATCTGGAGAAGCCAATGATGAAGGAACCAATTCCATGATGAGTGATTTTATAACAGAACAGGAGAAAACGGTTTGGATGATGAAAGCTTGGTTGAATGAAACCATTTAAAAAATGAACTCCATTACTTTCTTCAAAATGCACAACAGGTTTTCTTAAGATTTATATAATCTACAGAATTAATCAAATTATAAAATAAATCACTTTCGTCAATATAAGTAGTATATTTTATAATTTGATTATTTTTGGCGGTATGTTTTATATCATAGACATACTAGGAACCATAGCATTTGCTATTTCGGGAGTGCTTATAGCCATTAATAAAAAAATGGATGTATTTGGTATCCTAATAATAGCGTTTGTTACAGCTGTTGGAGGTGGAACGTTGCGAGATTTGCTTATAGGACAAACACCTGTTAGCTGGATGCAGGATATAACTTATACTTACGTTATATTGGCTTCATCAATTTTTGCTATTATTTTTAGAAGCAAAATAAACTATTTAAGAACATCATTGTTTTTATTTGATACTATTGGAATTGGATTATATACTCTTGTAGGTATTGAAAAAGGGGAGAGCGCAGAACTTCATCCTATAATTTGTATTGCATTGGGAACCATTACTGCTTCGTTTGGAGGTGTTATCCGGGATATTTTATGTAATGAAATTCCAGTTATTTTCAGAAAGGAAATTTATGCTACTGCATGTATATTAGGTGGGATTTCTTATTTCTTGTTAAAAACACTTCCTTTAGATGGTAATTTAATTTTTGTAATATCTGGTGTTGTGGTAATCGCAGTTCGCTTGTTGGCTGTAAAATTCAAAATAGGCTTGCCAACCATTTATAAAGATTAATCGATAATCTCAGCTTTTCTAATATAAATGTTAACAAGAGGCCAGTCGACATCATCGGTTTTAACGGCTGCTATTTTATCAACCACATCCATACCGTTAATAACTTTTCCAAAAATGGTGTAATCACCATCTAAAAAATGAGAGCCACCTTGTTGTTGTACAATAAAAAACTCAAAAGGAGAAGCTAATTTGTAAGGATTGTCAATCTCTCCACTGGGCATCGAAATAACACCACGTTCATGAGTAAAACCTCTATTAGTATCGGTTGGCAATAAGTATCTGCCAATTTCAGCTCTTTTTTTAGCAGTTTTTTTATCGTCACTATTTCCACCCTGAATCATAAAATTATTAATGACTCTATAAAATTGGGTGTTATTAAAATATTCTCTTTTAGTGAGATAAATAAAGTTTGCTCTGTGGAATTTTGTTTCTTCAAACAGTAAAATATCGATTGTTCCAAAATCAGTTGTTAGTCTTACTTTGTTTTCTTTATGGTGCTTTTCGTATTCTAAAAAGAATTCCATAGCATTCATAAGCCCATCTAATACAGGAAAATCTTTTTTGTCATAATCATCTTCAACAACTGCACTAGTATCTTTTTTTTCTACTTTGTTTTCAATAATTTCTTGCTTAGCATTTTTTTTAGAATGCTTATCTTCACAATTTAAAAGTAAAAGGAATACACATAATAGATATACAATTCTCATGAAATGGATTTTGATAAATTTTTATTAAGAATTTCAAAAATAAAAAATATACCGCTACCAGCCGAGAGTTCTCAGTTTAAAATGGCACCGCCATTTCGTGTGGAACTTTTAAAAAAGCATAAAGAAGAGATGCAATACGCTAAAAAAGCAGGTGTTTTGGCGCTTTTTTATCCAGATGTGAGTAAGCAAACAAACTTGGTTTTAATCCTTAGAAAAACGTATAATGGTGTGCATTCTGCGCAAGTAGGGTTTCCTGGCGGAAAACTCGAAGCGAGTGATAGTTCGCTTGAAGATGCAGCATTAAGGGAAACCTTTGAAGAAATTGGTGTGCCAATTAATCATATTAAAGTTTTAAGTCAATTAACTCAAGTTTACATTCCTCCAAGTAATTTTTATGTACAGCCCTTTTTAGGTATTACAAACAAAATTCCAATGTTTATTAAAGATGAAACCGAAGTTGAAGCTATTATTGAGGTGCCTTTAAAACATTTTATTGATGATGCTGTGGTTGTTTCAAAAATGGTATCAACATCTTATAAGGTTGAGATTGAAGTGCCTGCGTTTAAATTAAATGAATATATTGTTTGGGGAGCAACAGCCATGATTTTAAGCGAGATTAAAGACCTACTAAAAAAATTGATGTAATTTATAGTTTTAGTACATTTGTAAAACTAAACTAATAGAAGAGTGATGTATGGCGTTGTTTAAACGAAATCCTTTTGGGCATATTCTCATAGTAAAAAAATGGTTGATTAGAATTTTAGGAGCACTAACTCACAGACGCTTCAGAGGGTTTAATGAATTGCAAATTGAAGGGTCAGAAATTTTCAAAACTTTACCCGATACTAATGTGTTATTCATATCAAATCACCAAACATATTTTGCCGATGTTGTTGCTATGTTTCATGTATTTAATGCCAGTTTAAGCGGTAGGGTAGATTCAATAAAAAACGTAGGTTATTTATGGAATCCAAAGCTTAATATTTATTATGTGGCGGCAAAAGAAACCATGAAAGCGGGTTTGCTTCCTAAAATATTAGCTTATGTGGGCTCAATTAGTATAGAACGCACATGGAGAGCAGAAGGAAAAGATGTGAATAGACAAGTAAAAATGAGTGATATATCTAATATTGGTAAAGCTTTAGATGATGGTTGGGTAATTACTTTCCCTCAAGGAACTACAACCCCTTTTAAGCCTATTAGAAAAGGAACAGCTCATATTATTAAGCGTTATAAGCCTGTTGTAATTCCAATTGTGATTGATGGATTTAGACGTTCATTTGATAAAAAAGGATTGCGTATTAAGAAGAAAAATATTCTTCAGTCAATGGAAATCAAAGCGCCTTTAGAGATTGACTATGATAATGAAACAACAGAACAAATTGTTGAAAAAATAGAGTTTGCCATTGAGCAACATCCTTCGTTTTTAAAAGTAGTTTCAGAAAAAGAGTTGACTGCTTTAGAAGAGTTGAATAAATTACGTGAATGGTAAAATATTAAACCTAATTTTATGCTTTCTCAAATAAATCCAAAACTCCCAATGAGAAATAAGTCTATGACTAGAGATTTTTATTTAAATAAATTGGGTTTTGTAGAATTTGGAAGTGCTGATTATGATGGTTATTTAATGGTGCAAAAAGACAATATTCAAATTCATTTTTTTGAGTTTAAAGAACTAAATCCATTAGAAAATTATGGTCAAGTCTATATTCGTACTGAAAATATTAAAGAATGGTATCAATTTGTCAAAAGTAAAAATCTTAACAGTGATACATTAGAAATTAAACCATGGAAGCAAATAGAATTTTCTATCCTTGATCCAGATAACAATTTGCTTACTTTTGGAGAGAGTCTTATTTAAGTTTTTAATTTAAGAATCCAAATAATTAAAAAAGCACAAATCTTAAAGTGAAAGTTTGTATTGCAGAAAAGCCAAGTGTAGCACGCGAAATAGCTTCTGTTTTGGGCGCTAACACAAAGCACGATGGGTATTTTGAAGGAAATGGATATGCTGTAACCTATACTTTTGGGCATTTATGTACACTTTTTGAGCCCAATGATTACAAACCCTATTGGAAAAGTTGGGATTTAAATAATCTGCCCATGTTGCCAGATAAATTTCAAACTAAAGTAGTAGCTAACTCTGGAATTCAAAAACAATTCAAAATTGTAAAAAGTCTCTTTGATAAGGCCGAAGTTGTTATAAACTGTGGTGATGCTGGTCAAGAAGGAGAGCTTATTCAACGTTGGGTATTGAATCAGGCTAATTATAAAGGTGAAGTAAAACGCTTATGGATTTCTTCCTTAACCACAGAAGCCATTAAAGAAGGTTTTGAAAATTTAAAGCCATCAAAAAATTACGACAATTTATATTATGCTGGTTTTTCAAGAGCTATTGGAGACTGGCTTTTGGGGATGAATGCTACCAGATTATACACGGTTAAACATGGTGGTTATAAGCAGGTATTGTCAATTGGTCGCGTGCAAACACCAACGTTAGCGATGGTAGTTAATCGATTTAAAGAAATTGAAAATTTTAAGCCACAACCTTATTGGGAACTGCAAACTTTGTACCGCAATACTTTGTTTAGTTATGAAGAAGGACGTTTTTTAAAAAAGGAAGATGGCGAAGTATTAGCCAATAAAGTAAAAGAAAGTGATTTTGAAATTGTTTCCATAGATAAGAAAAAAGGAAATGAATATGCTCCAAAATTATTTGATTTAACGGGTTTGCAAGTATATTGCAATACTAAATTTGGGTTTTCTGCTGAAGACACACTAAAAATAGCTCAGGTTTTATACGAACAAAAAGTGGTTACCTATCCCAGAGTTGATACAACGTTTTTACCTAGTGATATTTATCCAAAAGTATCTGGAATTCTTCAGAAATTAACCAATTATAAAGAATTAACGCAAATCCTTTTAGGGAAAAAAATTAAAAAATCTCCTAAGGTATTTAATGATAATAAAGTGACCGATCATCATGCCATTATTCCAACAGGTATTCAAATAAATTTGCAGTATAATCAGCAACTTGTGTATGATAGCATTGTAAGACGATTTATAGCTGTTTTTCATGATGATTGTTTGGTTTCAAACACTACAGTTATAGGAAAGGCAGATTCTGTAGTATTTAAAACTACAGGAAAAGAAATACTTAAAAAAGGTTGGCGAGTAGTTTTTGAAACTGATAAAACTAAAGAAAAGGAATCTGATATATTACCAACTTTTGTTAAAGGAGAAAGAGGACCGCACGAACCATCTTTTTTAGAAAAAGAAACCAAACCACCCAATCAGTTCACTGAAGCGTCATTATTAAGAGCTATGGAAACTGCCGGAAAACAGGTTGAAGATGATGATATGCGTGAACTTATGAAGGAAAATGGTATTGGTCGTCCGTCAACCAGGGCTAATATTATAGAAACACTTTTTAAGAGAAAGTATATTGTTAGAAATAAAAAACAAGTATTACCTACAGTTACTGGGATTCAGTTAATTGACACCATTCAAAATGAGTTATTAAAATCTGCTGAGTTAACTGGTTCGTGGGAAAAGCAATTAAAGGATATAGAAAAAGGTGTTTTTAGTGTTAATACATTCATTATTAACATGAAAAAAATGGTTGAAAATTTGGTTTATGAAGTGAGAAGTGAAACTAATAGAGCTAATATTTCATATGCTGAAGTCTCCAAGCATAAAGAAGCTAAAGAATCAATAAAAAAAGAAAATGGTATTAAAGCTGAAACTTGCCCTAAATGTAAACAAGGACATCTTAAAAAGGGAAAATCGGCTTATGGATGCAGTAATTATAAAACAGGTTGTAATTTTGTGCTACCTTTTAGTTTTTCAGGAAAAAAAATATCAGAAAACCAATACCTCAGATTACTTCAAAAAGGCTCTACTGTCAATTTAAAAGGCTTTGAAACAGATTCGGGTACCATAGAAGGCTTGCTTAGATTTGATGATGATTTTAAGCTGGTATTAGAGCCTAAAAAGAAATCAAAAAAGGAAATTCCTGATATTTTAAGTTGTCCCAATTGTAAAACAGGAACTATTGTAAAAGGTAAAGCAGCTTACGGTTGCTCAAATTATAAAAATGGTTGCGATTTCAGGGTGTCTTTTGATGAAATAAGATTAAAAATTAAAGGTAAAAAGCCAACTAAAGAACTCGTATATAACATTCTTAGAACTCGTATATAACATTCTTAATGAAGCTATCTAGTAATAATAATCATAAGCATTTTATTATTTATAAGCCTTATGGTGTACTAAGTCAATTTCAAAGCAATGCTAAAAAAGAACAATCTAAAAATTTTTTAGGAAGCTTATTTGATTTTCCTGAAGGAAGTATGGCTATTGGCAGGCTAGATGAAAAATCAGAAGGCTTATTGCTTATCACTACAGATGGTAAAATGAGTGATTTTATAAACGGCCAAAAAGTAGATAAAGAATATTATGCTCAAGTAAATGGAGATATTACAATTGAAGCCATTGAGAAATTAAAGTCTGGAGTTGAAATTGGTTTTAGTGGCAAAAAATATATTACCAAGCCTTGTAAGGCTTTTAAGCTGAAAGCTATTCCTGATTTACCAATGCGTTCAAAAAAAATTAGAGATGACAGGCATGGGCCAACTTCATGGATATCAATAACAATTAATGAAGGTAAATTTCGTCAAGTTCGAAAAATGACTTCTGCAGTTGGTTTTTCTACATTACGATTAGTTAGAATTCGTGTAGGAACAATTCAGCTTGGCAATATGAAAATAGGAGATGTTGTTGAAACAGAGTTAAATTTCTAATTTTTTTAATTCTTTATAATTTCTATTAAGGCGCTTTAATAATAATCCATATAAAAGTTTATAAAAAAGCCAAATAACAAACACGAAAACAGCGGTTACACCAATAACAATGACATAAGTAATCAACATTTGCTTTTTATTAAAATGAGATATAGTGTCAGCTAAGTTAGGGTCGTGCATAATGGCAAAATACATGCCTATAACCATTGAAATAAAAGCAATAACCAAATTATATATTACATAATATTTTATAACTCTTCTGGTTTTTAAAATGCTTTCCATTAATTTTTTGGCATTATCTGTAACTGAAATAGCTTTATGTGATTTGAAAAGTAAATATATAAACAGTAAAATAACACCATAGCTTAGTATTGTTAATCCTGCAAATATGTAGTCGTTGTAGTAAATAGCATCCATTCTTTCTCTGTAGCTATCCGATAAAAAGTAAGGAATAGTATTTATTAAAATCCAAAATACTAGTTCACCAATACTTATATAAAAAAGTGTCTTAACTATTGAAGACGACTTTTTTTGTAACATAGGGTAAATGTCATTAGTAGATAGTTTTTTATAAGAACTATCTTGTTTTCCCCAGTCTTTTTTTAATAATTCTAATTCATCCATAATGTTACGGATTAAGTATAGTTTTAAGTTTAGTTTTTATTCTATTCATTTTCACACGTGCATTAACTTCACTAATACCCATTGTTTCGCTTATTTCTCTATAATCTTTATCTTCTAAGTATAAAAATACAAGAGCTTTTTCAATGTCATTTAATTCATGTACTGCTTTGTACAAAGTCTTTAATTGTTGCTCTTCTGTATCATCATAATCTTCAGCTTTCATTTTAAATTCAATACCATCAAAATCTTGTGTATTTATTGTACGCTTTGATTTTCGGTATAATGTAATGGCAGTGTTTAATCCAACACGATACATCCATGTACTAAACTTTGAATCACCTCTAAACTTTGGATATGCTTTCCATAATTGAATCGTGATTTCTTGAAATAAATCATTATGAGCATCATAATTATTGGTATATAATCTACATACTTTATGTATAATATTTTGATGCTTTTCAAGCAATTCAACAAAACTATGTTCTAGTTCTTTATCCAATTTGATGTGTTAGTTAATAGGTAAGTAGCTTAAAAATTTAAAACGTTACAAGGGTATATAAATTTTAATTTTTAAGAACAATTTTGTGTGTCCTATAAAGTGAATAATTTTTATATAAATATGTGTTTTGGTGTTTCTTTAATTGAAAATTAAAATATTAAAGTAAAAGTTTAAATATATTTCATTAAATACTGAATATTAGTTTTTTAAATATAAGCTATAAGTAAAATCTATAGTTCTTTTTGTGACATAAAATCCAATAATATAATAGCTTGATATGGCTAATATATAAAAAAAATAATTAGTGAAAATATGTAAAGAAAATATTGAATTTTTATCAAATAAATGAATTGTTTAAAAGGTATTTTTTTGTGTTAGCAAAGAGTTTAAGTTGTTCTTTTTTTCAAAGATTTCAATTCAGTCACTAAATTTTACAGTTCGGTTAATTACAATTTTTAATAGAAATTTTCTTTCTCAATTTTGACCCATCAAAAACAGACAAAAAATCAATCATGAAAAAAGGCATCATTATTTTTATAGTTTTAATGGGGTTTAAATTAAGTGCTCAACAAATAATTAATGGTATTGTTTTAAATAATAAAGACATTCCATTAGCTGGCGCAAATGTTTTTTTAGAAGGAACTTACGACGGAAGCACAACAGATGAAAACGGTAAATTTACATTTAAGACAAATGAAACAGGAACGCAAACCTTAAAAGTTTCATATATCTCTTTTGAAACATTTTCAGTGATTGGTGATGTTGCATACATGAAAGACTTAACTGTTAAACTTCATGAAGATGTTAATACTTTAGATGCTGTTGTGCTTTCTGCAGGAACTTTTCAAGCTGGAGATAACAGCAAGGTTAATGTGTTAAAGCCCTTAGATGTGGTTACTACGGCAAGTGCACTGGGTGATTTTATTGGAGCGTTGCAAACGCTACCTGGAACAGCAACAGTTGCAGAAGATGGGAGATTGTTTGTGCGAGGAGGTGAAGCAGAAGAAACACAAATTTTTATTGATGGTATTCGTGTATTTACTCCTTATACGCCAACAACAAATAATTCACCCACAAGAGGTAGATATTCACCATTTTTATTTGATGGAATTACATTTTCAACTGGTGGATACTCTGCCGAATTTGGGCAGGCTTTATCAAGTGTTTTATTATTAAACACCATTGATGAACCCGATCAGGAAAAGACTGATATTGGTATCATGAGTTTAGGTGCAACTTTAGGAAATACTCAAAAATGGAAAACATGCTCATTAAGTGTTAATGCATCTTACATTAATTTAGCACCTTATAATGCGATTTTCCCTAGTAGAAATGAATGGATAAAACCGTATGAAACAGCTTCAGGTGAAGCTGTTTTTAGAAAAAAATATAATTCTGGTTTATTAAAACTTTATGCAGCTTTTGATGCTACCAACTTCGAATTAACTCAAGAGGATATTAATGAGCCTGAAGGTGTTTATTTTAAATTGAAAAATGATAACTTATATTTTAATGGCTCGTATCAAGGAGTTTTAAGCGATACTTGGTCTGTTTCTGGAGGATTGAGCTATACTCATGGAAATAATGATTTAAAAGTGATAGATATGCTTATTAATGACACAGAAAACGCTATACATGCAAAAGTGACATTTAAAAAGCGGTTTAGTAACCGGTTTAAACTCAATTTTGGAACAGAATATTTTGTTTCAAATTTTAACGAAGATTATTCAGATGTCAGTACAAGTGACATGGTTTATGATTATAATAATAATATTGAAGCAACTTTTGCTGAAAGTGATATTTTCTTATCAAAAAACCTAGCGTTTAAGTCTGGATTAAGGTTAGAACATAGTGAATTATTTAATCAGTTTACTTTGTCACCAAGGTTTTCATTGGCTTATAAAACTTCAAAAAGCAGTCAGTTATCACTAGCTTATGGTGATTTTTATCAAAACCCTTCAAGCAATATATTAAAGTTTAATCAAAATTTAAAAGCTCAAAGTACTGCACATTATATTTTGAACTATCAATTCAATGCAGAGCGCAAGATATTTAGAGCAGAAGTGTACTTTAAAGATTATAATAATTTGATTAAATATGATACTGATTTTGCAGAGTTTAATAGTAATTACAATAACAATGGCTATGGTTTTGCAAAAGGAATTGATTTATTTTGGAGAGATAGTAAAACTTTTAAAAACACAGATTATTGGGTAAGCTATTCTTTTTTAGATACAAAGCGCGATTACAGAAATTATCCGAGTAAAAAGCAACCAAATTTTGTTAATTCTCATAACCTTTCTTTGGTTGGAAAATATTGGATTAATGATTGGAGAAGTCAAGTAGGTTTTAGTTATGCTTTTGCTACCGGTAGAACTTACACCAACCCCAATACTTCAGGATTCCTTAATGAAAAAGCTAAAGTTTACAATAATTTAAGTGTTAATTGGGCATATTTAATTAGTCCTCAAAAAATACTGTATGCTTCTGTAAATAATGTGTTAGGTTTTAAAAATATAAATGGATATCAATATGCTAATACGGCTAATGGTAACGGTGTTTTTGAAAGACGAGCATTGCAACCAGCGGCAGATCAATTCTTTTTTGTTGGTTTTTTCTGGACAATTAGTGAAGATAAAAAAAGTAATCAATTGGATAATTTGTAAACTATTTAAAAAAACTTCACTTTTTGATAAAAATATAAATTATATAATCATTTTCATCATCAAATTATTAAATTCATAAATATGATGTTTTGATATGACAAATATCATATTTTTTTGTTGGTTTTTCGAGTAAATTTATACTACAAATTTAAATCTGATAGTCATGGAAATTAAGAAAAACCCAGACATGGAAATAGGTCGGAATAGTAGTTTGTATTTTGCTATAGGACTCGCAATCATGCTGTTTATTTCTTGGCAGTTGTTGGAATATAAAACCTATGATAAATCTATTGTTGATATTGATATTGTAAGTATGGATGAGGTTTTTGAAGAAGAAATTCCAATAGTAAATGTAAATACACCTCCACCTCCACCACCACCTATAGCTGTACAAGAATCTATTCAAATTGTTGAAGACGTTACAGAAATAGAAGAAACAATCATTGAAAGCACAGAAACAAACCAAAATGAAAAGATAGCAGACCCAATAATATCAGTTTCTGATGTTGCCGTTGAAGACGTTGAAGAGGATGTTGAAGTCCCTTTTTCAGTTATTGAAGATGTGCCGGTTTTTCCAGGTTGTGAAAAAGGAACCAAGGCTGAAAAAAGAGCTTGTTTTCAACTCAAAATGGAAGAACATGTTGCTAAAAACTTCAGATATCCAGAACAAGCTTTAGATCTTGGAATTCAAGGAAAAGTGTTTGTGATTTTTGTGATTGATGCGAAAGGATATGTGTCTAGTATTCGTTCAAGAGGTCCAGATAAAATTTTAGAGACTGAAGCTGAGCGTATCATAAAATTACTCCCTAAAATGATTCCTGGTAAACAAAGAGGGAGACCTGTAAAAGTACCTTATAGTGTGCCTATTGTATTTAAATACATGGCAAGTTAAATTAAAAAGGAATTAACAGAGACATTAAATATTTATAGATTTAGTCGTTTATATAAACCACTTTAAAATCTTAATTTGATTTTGAAGTGGTTTTTTTTAATATAACATCTCATCGTGTAAATATGACAATTCGGTTATTCTCTTTTTAACTTATTGAAGTTCTGTTTGATATTTGTTCAATAATTTAAAAACAAACAGATATGCAAAAATTAGTTATCATTTCAGTAATATTCGTTACCAGTTTGCTAAACGCACAGTCAAATTATGAAAAAGGTATGCAAAAGGCCTTTGAACTTTGGGGAAGTAATAATCCGATAGAAGCATCCAATATGTTTGAACGTATTGCTAATGCAGAACCAGATAATTGGTTGCCTCCATATTATGCCGCTCAAGTAAATATTGTGAATAGCTTTGGGTTAAGAGACGAAGATGAGTTAACTGCTCAATTAAAGAAAGCACAGGATTTAATTAATGATGCCACTGCAATTTCTAAAAATAACCCTGAAATTTTAGTACTCCAAGCCTTGTTATATACAGCTTGGGTAGCTTATGATGGTGCTACTTATGGGATGACAATGTCTCCTAAAGTTGGTGCAATTTATGCACAAGCAGAACAAATAGCACCAGAAAATCCACGTGTTGTGTATTGTAAAGCAGAATGGGGTATAGGTGGCGCAAAATATTTTGGACAAGACACTAAACCATTTTGTAACGATTTAGAAAGGTCTTTAGAACTTTTTGCTAACTTTAAACCAGAAACACCATTTCATCCTAATTGGGGAGAAAACAGAGTAAAAATGTTGTTGGAATCTTGTAAAGAGTAGTAATTTTTAGTTTAGAAGTGCATAATGACAAAATCATATAAAAATATTGTTTTAACTTTTATTATTGGATGCCTTATTTTTTTGGCAGGCAATTTACTGTCTGGAGGTTTTAATTTTAAAAGCATAAACGAATTTTTAATAGATTTTGTTTTTTATCAGCTGTACTCTTTTGTTTTAGGCTATTCAAATATGTATTTTTTTGACTATTTGAGTACCAAACAATGGAAAGAATACTCCACTCTTAAACGTATTTTTATTGGCGTTTTAGGATCTACAACAATTACTCTTGCTGGACTCTTTATTTTAAGAGCATTTACTGATATGGTTTTTAATGGTAAAACGTTTAATGAATTTTTATCTACGCAACGATTTGCTCATTATCAATTTGGTTTATGGATTACGTTAACAATTGTAGCGGTATTTCATTTTGTTTATTATTACAATAAGTATCAACAAAATAAAATTAAAGAACAAAAAGTCATTGCGGGAACTGCAAGTGCAAAATTCGATGCTTTAAAAAATCAATTAGATCCGCATTTTCTTTTTAATAGCTTAAATGTGCTAACAAGTTTAATTGAAGAAAACCCTAAAAATGCACAAAAATTCACAACCTCATTATCAAAGGTGTATCGTTATGTTTTGGAGCAAAAAAACAAAGAGTTAGTTACAGTTGATGAAGAGTTAGAATTTGCTAAAACGTACATGTCTTTACTTAAAATGCGATTTGAGGATAGCATTGTTTTTGAAATTCCAGAAAAAGCGTCAAATCCAGAAAGTAAAGTAGTACCGTTGTCATTGCAGTTGTTATTGGAAAACGCTGTAAAGCATAATATGGTAACTACCAATAAGCCATTACATATAAAAATTTATGAAAGAGAAGGTAATCTAGTAGTTGAAAACAATCTACAGCCAAAACAAATAGTAAAGAAGAGTAGTGGTGTTGGTTTAGAAAACATTAAGCAGCGTTATCATTTATTATCTACAAAGAGAGTAAACATCAATCAACAAGCAAACAGTTTTGCAGTTGCAATACCAATGCTTACCAAACAAATATCTATCATGACAACTGATTCAATTTCAAAAGTAGATGACAGTTATTTAAGAGCACGCAAGCATGTAGATTCTCTTAAAGAATTTTATTATGGCATTATCTCTTATTTTTTAATAATTCCATTTTTAATTTATATCAATTACAAAACTTATTGGAGTTTTCAATGGTTTTGGTTTCCAATGATAGGTATGGGAATAGGTATTACTATAGCTGCTTTTAAATTATTTGTTAATGACGGCATTTTTGGTCGTAATTGGGAAGATCGTAAATTAAAACAGTATATGGGTGAAGAAGAAGACACTCGATGGAAATAAATTTTTTTAAAAACATGACAACACAATCAAACAACAACATTGAAGATAAATACATTAAAGCCCGAAAAAAGGTTGAAGAATTAAAAGGGTTTTATTACAACCTTATATCTTATTGTTTAGTTATTCCTTTTCTAATATTTATCAATTACAGGACTTATTGGGATTTTCATTGGTTTTGGTTTCCCATAGCTGGATGGGGAATGGGCTTAGCATTTCACGCTTATCAAGTATTTGTAAACAATGGTATTTTAGGAAAAGGCTGGGAGCAGCGCAAAATTGAAGAGTTTATGCGTAAGGAAGAAGATGAAAAGCGCTGGGAATAACAATTAAAGAAAAGTATCATGACAAATTACAGCATTGATAATCAAGAAGAAAATACAGCTCGAAAAGATATTTATCGCCAAGAGGCGTATATAAGAGCTCAAAAAAAGGTGAAAAAAATCATTGGTTTCTATTGGCATTTGGCATCTTATGTCATAGTCAATTTATTTTTACTTTTTTTAATTGGAAAGAATACTAACGTTTTTTGGAGTTTTGGAACATTCTCTACCGCTATTTTTTGGGGAATTGGGTTATTTTTTCACTTTCTAGGTGTCTTTGGACCAGATTTTATGTTTGGTAAAAACTGGGAGGAACGTAAAATTAAAGAGTATATGGATAAAGATAAAAAACGTTGGGAATGAATGTAATTATTATAGAAGACGAAAAACCATCGGCACGTAGGTTACAACGCATGTTAAGTAACCAAAATATTGAAGCAAATATTATGTTGCATTCTGTTGAAGAAAGCATTAATTGGTTTCAAAATAACCAACATCCAGATTTGATTTTTTTAGATATTCAGTTAAGTGATGGTTTATCATTTGAAATTTTTGAAGCTATTAATATTAAAAGTGCTGTTATATTCACTACTGCTTATGATGAGTATGCACTTCAGGCTTTTAAACTTAATAGTATAGATTATTTGTTAAAACCTATAGATGAAGATGATTTAGCTAAGGCTGTAAAAAAATATCAAGCGCGTTTACCACAAAAACAAACCGTTACTCTCGATTTTAATGACATTAAAAAAATGTTGGTAAACCCTATTGACCGTGAGTATAAAAAACGCTTTTCTGTAAAAATTGGACAACACTTAAAACTTATTAATATAGAAGATATTGAATGTTTTTATAGTGAAAATAAGGGTACTTATTTATATACAAGAGATGGAAGAAATTATTTGCTTGATACCACTTTGGAACTTTTAGAACAAGAATTAGAGCCTCGAACTTTTTTCAGAATAAACCGTAAGTTTTTTGTAAATATTATTGCTATAAAAGACATGGTAAGTTATACAAACTCACGTTTACAAATAAAACTAAACACGTTTAATAATGATGAGGTTGTTGTTGCTAGAGAACGTGTTAAAGATTTTAAAGTGTGGCTTGAGGCTTAAGCTTATAAGTGTTTAAACGTACTCTTAATTTTACAAATTCATACCAGATTACTGATAATAAACCTATAACGAGACAAGTAATTAACTCTTGTGCATTAAGTGTTTTAAATTCAAAGAAATTTGTCAAAGTTGGAACAAAGAGTAATAACCCTGTAATAAAAATTGTGATAGCAATGATAAGTATAATCATGTTATTTTTATATAACAGTGTAGTAAATACAGAATAGTAAAATGACCTATTAACAAGTGTTAAACAAATATTGGCAACTATTAAAACTGTGAATACCATGGCTCTAGTATGTGCCTCGTCAAATCCGTGATAAACAGAATATTGATATGTAAACAGCGTTCCTGCAGTAATACCTATTCCTTGAAAGACACTTGTTATCAACTCTTTTCTGTTAAAAAAAGTAGTAGTGAAAGGCCTTGGTTTTTTTAACATGGTGTTTTTCTCAATAGGTTCGTTTTCAAAAATAATAGAACAGGTAGGACCCATAATTAATTCTAAAAAAATAATATGAATAGGAGAAAATATATTTGGATAAATCCAGCCTAATACTAACGGAATAAAAACTGTTAGGATAATAGGTATGTGAATAGAAATAATATATTGAATGGCTTTTTTAAGATTGGTATAAATTTTTCTTCCCATGGCTACGGCATCCACCATTTTTGATAAATCGTCTTCCAACAGAATAAGAGAAGCAGCTTGTTTGGCTATTTCTGTTCCCTTTTTTCCCATGGCAATGCCTATGTGTGCTGCTTTCAATGCTGGCCCATCATTAACGCCATCGCCTGTCATTGCAACAATTTGATTTTTTGATTTTAAAGCATTGATTATTTTTAATTTTGCTTCAGGAAACATTCTATAAAAAATAGTTGTATCCATTACAGATTCTAGCAATTGATTATCGGATAACTTCATCAAGTCATCTCCTGCAAGGCTTTTTTCAAAATTCTTAAAACCAACTTCTTTAGCTATAGCTGTGGTTGTTTCTGCATTGTCGCCGGTTATTATTTTTACTGAAATTCCAGCTTGGTAAAAATGGTTTAATACTTTATTGATGTTTTTCTTTGGAGGATCATAAAACGCAACGATTCCTTTAAATACAAACCTAATTTCTTGTTGTGTTTTAGGGAAATTATCACTTTTAAAATCGCTTTCACCTACGGCTAAAACTCTATATCCTAGTTTGGTTAGGCTTTTTATAGCATTTTCGGTTTTAAGTTTCTCCTCCAATGTCAAGGAGCAAATAGATATCAATGCCTCTGGAGCTCCTTTGGCGGCTACAATTCTATTCCCTTCATTATTTTCAAAAATATGGGTCATCATGGGAGGCTTTCCATCCAAAGGATATTCGTGTATCATTTTAAAATGAGTACGTTTGTCGTCTAGTATTAAATCTGTGTAAGCTTGGTGTAAAGCTTTTTCCATTGGGTCAAAAGGGATTGGTTCACTTGCCCACATGGCAGTTATTATTAGGTTTTTTTCGTCTTCTGTTAATTCGGTTTCAGGATTTGCAAAATCTTGTGCAGTGAGTGTAAAAAGCTTTGCCAAACTCATTCTATTCTCAGTAATAGTTCCTGTTTTATCGGCGCAAATTACTGTGGCACTGCCTAATGTTTCAACGGTTTTCATTTGTTTTACCACTATCCCCATTTTCATTAACCGCCAAGCGCCTATTGCCATAAAAAAGGTAAATGCCATAGGGATTTCTTCTGGTAAAATACTCATTGCTAAAGTAAGTGCCTTTAGCAAACTATCTAATAGGTTGTATGTGCGAAAATAATTAATAACCCAAACAATAATGAAAATGACTGTACCGGCAATAACCATTTTTTTCACAAAATCGTTTATTTGTAGTTCTAATGGTGTTTTCTCTTCGGTGATATCTTCAAGGCTTTTGCCAATTTCACCTAGCTTAGTTTTGTTACCAATTTTTGTAATAGTAGCTATGGCTAGTCCACTTTCAACAGTAGTTCCTTTAAAAATTAAATTATCGGTTTTGTCCTTGTCTTTAAAAACAGATAATGATTCTCCTGTAAGAATAGATTCGTTTACAGAGAAATCATTAGAATGAACAATAATTCCATCTGCGGCGATTAAAGTTCCTTCTGTTACAACAAGATAATCTCCAACTACTAGGTATTCGCTTTTAATCTCCTCTATTTTATAGTTTCTTATAACTTTACAGTTAGGTTGTGTAAAATTTTTTAGTTTTTGCAAGGCATTTCTGCTTCTTGTATCTTGATATAAGGAAATTATAGAAACGATAATAATGGCTGCTCCAAGAAAAATACCATCACCTAGTTCTCCACTTACAAAATAAATAAGAGAAGCAGCCAACAATAAAATAATCATGGGCTCTTTTACCAATTTTTTTATGACTTCTAAAAAACTGTTTTCTTGTTTGTAGTTTAAGGTGTTTTGCCCAAATTTATTACGCGCAACAATGACTTCCTCATCGGTTAAGCCTTTAATATTAAAATGATTTACAGGCATTTTTAAAAGAAAATTTTTTAACTCGGAAGGACTAAAGTTATTGTTTTTGGATTGCTAAAAATAGTTCACATTAGTGCTTAGAAAGATAATGAAAATCATTAACATTAATTAGATAAAAACAAAAATCCTCTTTTATTATTAGACCTTTTTTGAAGCCTACAGAAATTGTAATTTTTAATATTTGAATATCATATTATTGATTTTTCATAAATCGTCTTACTGCTACCCATTGTTTAAGCATATCTCTAGCATCTTGTGCTGGGTAACCCAATACAGTTTTTCCTGCTTCAACATCGGCTATTACACCAGAACCTGCTCCTACTGTAGCCCCAGAATGGATAGTGGTATGGTCTTTAATAGAAGCACTACCGCCAATAATAACACCGTCACCCAAGGTCACAGAACCTGCAAGACCGCTATGTCCTGCCATAATGCAACAGCGTCCCATTTCACTATTATGTGCAATTTGTACTAAATTATCAATTTTACAACCATCACCAATTATGGTAGAACTAAATTTAGCTCTGTCAACACATGAGTTTGCACCTATTTCAACATAATGACCAATAATTACATTTCCTATTTGAGGTATTTTAACCAAACCTTT
>DJWL01000195.1 GCA_002441545.1 Flavobacteriaceae bacterium UBA6231
TATTTGATAAAGCTAACTTAAGATACACTTTTTATTAAGTTGATATTTTTACTTGCCCATTTTTATCAAAATAATAAAATTTCATGGGTTATTTTAAACCCATCTTTTTAAGCTATTGCTGTATAAGTATTAATAATTAATGAGCATAAAAATTAGGATTTTCTAGGCTTATGTTTGCAAAAAATTAATTTAACTTTTTAAAATTTTAATATGGCATTAGTAGGAAAAAAATTTCCAAATTTGAACGTTAACGCAATGAACGACATGGGCGATACTTTTAAGGTAAACGTTTTAGAAGAAGCGGTTAACAATAACAAAAAAGTACTTTTATTTTGGTACCCAAAAGATTTCACTTTTGTATGTCCAACTGAATTACATGCATTTCAATCTGCATTAGCTGAGTTTGAAAAACGTAATACAATTGTTATTGGAGCGTCTTGTGATACTGCTGAAGTTCACTTTGCATGGTTAAATACTCCAAAAGACAATGGTGGAATTGAAGGTGTTACCTACCCTATTTTAGCTGATTCAAACAGAAATTTAGCTTCAACATTAGGGATTTTAGATATTTCAAACGAGCAATACAACGAAGAAACTGGAGTTGTAACTGTTGAAGGTGATAATGTAACTTACAGAGCAACTTATATTATTGATGAAGAAGGAACTGTACAACACGAAAGCATTAATAACATGCCTTTAGGCAGAAATGTGAATGAATATTTACGTATAGTTGATGCTTTAACTCACGTTCAAAAAAATGGTGAAGTTTGTCCTGCAAACTGGGAAGAAGGCAAAAATGCTATGAAAGCTGATAGAAATTCAACTGCTGAATATTTATCGACTATTTTAAATTAATATTTATGCTTCAAGAATTAGAAATTGACAATTTGCAAGAAATCATTGCTAATAATGATACCGTTGTTGTACAATATTCTGCAACATGGTGCGGGAATTGCAGAATTATGAAACCAAAAGTTAAAAAACTGGCTTCAGAAAATGAAACCATTGCATTTGTTATTGTAGATGCAGAAAAATTTCCTGAATCCAGAAAATTAGCTACAGTAGATAATTTACCAACATTTGCCGCATTTAAAAAAGGAACTTTCATAAATCAAGTTCAAACAAATAAATTTGAAGTTTTAAAAGATTTAGTAGATGAAGTTACCAATAATTAAACATTTAACTCAATTTATTGAAGAGAACGACGAGGATTTTGTTGTAGAAACCATTGAGACTCTTGAAAGTTTAACCGAGGTTTCTTCATTAAAAGATGAAGAACTTGATGTTATTGGAGAACTTATTTCTAATATGTACGGAGCTATTGAAGTAAACAAAATGGTTAAAGAAGGTACGCCAAAAAAAGAGGCATTAAATACATTTATGTCTCGTGTACTAGGTTCCATTGATAAATAAGAAAAAGAAAATAATTACAATAAAAAACCACTTCTTTTGAAGTGGTTTTTTTGATTTCATAACTTTATTTATTATCACAAATCAAATCGATCTGCGTTCATCACTTTTACCCAAGCTTTAACAAAATCAGCAACAAACTTTTCTTTGTTGTCATCCTGTGCATATACTTCGGCATAAGCTCTTAGAATAGAGTTTGAACCAAATACTAAATCCATTCTAGTGGCAGTCCACTTTGCTTTACCTGTTTTACGATCACAAATTTCGAAAACACCATTTATTGGTTTCCAGTAGTTGCCCATATCTGTCAAGTTTACAAAAAAATCATTAGTCAAAGCACCTTCTTTATCAGTAAAAACACCATGTTTTGTCCCTCCATAGTTGGTTCCCATAACACGCATTCCACCAACCAAAACGGTCATTTCAGGAGCGGTTAATCCCATTAATTGAGTACGATCCAACATCATTTCTTCTGGACTAACCACATAATCCTTTTTCATCCAGTTTCTGTAGCCATCAGCCAATGGTTCTAATGGTTCAAAAGATTCTACATCAGTCATGGTTTCTGTTGCATCTCCACGTCCAGATGAGAAAGGAACACTTATGTTCATTCCTGCTTTTTTAATAGCCATTTCAACACCCACATTACCTGCTAAAACAATAGTATCAGCAATACTGATTCCGAATTCAGAAGCTATTGGTTCTAATACAGAAAGTACATGTGCTAAACGTTTTGGTTCATTACCTTCCCAGTTTTTTTGTGGTGCTAAACGGATTCGAGCGCCATTAGCTCCACCTCTATAATCTGAACCTCTAAATGTTCTTGCACTATCCCAAGCGGTTGAAACCATATCAGAAATAGACAATCCTGAATCTTCAATTTTAGCTTTTACAGCATCTATGTTATAATCTTTTTTACCTTTTGGAATTGGATCTTGCCAAATCAAATCTTCTTTTGGAACATCAGGACCATAGTAACGGTCTTTTGGTCCCATATCGCGATGAGTCAACTTGAACCAAGCACGAGCAAATGTATCAGAGAAGTAATCAAAATCATTCATGAATTTCAATGAAATTTCACGATAGATTGGATCCATTTTCATAGCCATATCAGCATCGGTCATCATTGGATTGTGCCGCGATTTCATGTCTTCAACATCAACTGGCATTTCTTCTTCCTTAATACTTACAGGCTCCCATTGGTTAGCTCCTGCAGGGCTTTTTCTTGATTCCCACTCATGGTTAAACAACATTTCAAAGAAACCATTATCCCATTTTGTTGGGTTTGTTGTCCAAGCGCCTTCCAAACCACTGGTTACAGCATCACGCCCCACTCCTGTTCGTGTTGGGTTTGTCCAGCCCATACCTTGAGCTTCTACTGGAGCCGACTCTGGTACAGGTCCTAAAATACTAGCATCACCATTTCCATGTGCTTTACCAACGGTATGTCCGCCAGCTGTCAAAGCAACAGTTTCTTCATCGTTCATAGCCATTCTTCTAAAGGTTTCACGAACTTGAAGTGCTGTTTTCAAAGGATCTTGTTTTCCATTAACTCCTTCTGGATTTACATAAATTAATCCCATTTGAACAGCTGCCAACGGATTTTCCATTGTTGAAGGCTTGCTTACATCTTCATAACGCTCGTCACTTGGCGCCAACCATTCTTTTTCAGCACCCCAGTAAACATCTTTTTCTGGACCCCAAATATCTTCTCTTCCAAAAGCAAAACCAAAGGTTTTTAATCCCATACTTTCGTAAGCAATAGTTCCCGCCAAAATAATTAAATCGGCCCAACTTACTTTATTACCATATTTCTTTTTTATCGGCCAAAGCAAACGTCTTGCCTTATCCAAACTTACATTATCTGGCCAGGAATTTAAAGGTGCAAAACGTTGGTTTCCTGTACCACCACCCCCACGACCATCAGCTATTCTGTAAGAACCTGCTGCGTGCCATGCCATACGAANNCCATAGTGTCCCCAATCTGCAGGCCACCAGTTTTGGCTATCTGTCATTAAGTTGTGAAGATCTTTTTTAAGAGATTCAACATCCAATTTCTTTAACTCTTCATGATAATTAAAATCTTTCCCTAAAGGGTTGGTTTTAGTGTCATGCTGGTGTAAAATGTCTAGATTTAATGCATTGGGCCACCAACTCATAACAGAATCTTTTACTTCTGTATTGCCACCATGCATTACTGGGCATTTTCCTTTTTCTGAATTGCTCATAAGCTTTATTATTAAGTTTAATTTGAATTATTCTTGATTCTCTAAAGTTAAGGATTACTTATCAAAAAAAATAGCGAGTCTATCTTAAAATATTATATTAAAATCAATAAAATTTATCAAAATGCTGTTTATAAATAGATTTTACAAATATTGAAAAACACCTCAATACTTAATATTTAAAGACAAAATTGATTAAAACAATTTCAATATAAATAATAGTAAAACTATAATTATTAGTACTTTTATTGCCGATTAAAAAATAATGAAATTGTAACAATTACTCTTGAAACTATTGCATTGGAAGCATTAAAACAAGAATTGATTTATGAATAAAAAGGACTCCTTTTTTATTAACCGTATAAAAAGTATTGAATTTGCTTTAAAAGGTGCTTTATACCTATTAAAAACAGAAGCTAGTATAAAAGTTCAATTTGCTATTGCCATATTAATTACCATTTTAGGATTTTATTTTAATATTTCAAAAACCGAATGGATTGCACAAATTTTAGCTATTGGAATGGTTATGGGTATTGAAGGCATTAATTCTGGTATTGAAGAAATTGCAGATTTTATACATCCAGAAAAACATAACAGAATAGGTTTAATTAAAGATATCTCAGCTGGCGCAGTTTTTTTTGCTTCTTTTTTTGCTATTGTTGTAGGTTTAATAATATATATCCCTAAATTTTTTTAAGAAGCTTAAAAGGCTAACTATATAATAAATGAGTTCATGAATTTTCATTTATATCATTTTAGACTGTTAGAAAGTATCATTTTGCAATTTTTTAAAATATAGTTTCGTTAATGGTAGTAATTTGTATTTTTGTTTAAAATAACAGCGCATTAATGGCGAAGAATAAAACTAAAACTAATAAAACTCCAAAAGAAAAAAGAAAATTTTTAAGCTTCAAGTTGTCTAGTCAACAAAAGCTTATTTTAGGAAGTTTTTTAGTTATTTTTGGCATTTTATTATGCATTGCATTTATCTCTTTTTTCTTTACAGGGAAAGCAGATCAAAGTACCATTTCAAATTTTACAGCTAGGAATGTTAAAGCTGAAAATTGGCTGAATAAATCTGGTGCCTGGTTAAGTGATTTTTTTATTTTGCGTGGTTTTGGTATTGCTTCTTTTATATTTTCTGGTTTAATTTTTCTATCAGGTTTATACATACTTCTTGATACAAACAAAGCAAAACTAAGAAGTCATTGGTTTTGGGGAATGTTAACCATTATTTGGTTATCTGTGTTTTTTGGTTTTTTCAGTAATTTTTATGATTCTCTTGGCGGAACTATTGGTTATGAAATAAATTCCTATTTACAAGATTATCTTGGAAAAATAGGAACAGTTTTTTTACTGCTTTTTGTTTTAATAGTATTTCTTGCTTTAAAATTTAAATTGACGCCTGAAAATTTTATTCAATTATTTAAATCGGCAAAAAATGGTTTAAAAGATGATTTTATTAAATCTGAAAATGAAGATGATTATACCATTGCATTAGATAACAATTTATCTCTTGAAGCCGAAGCTATTAAATCTGCTTTAGATATTCCTTTAGGAGATAGCAAATCAATAGCAAAAAAAGATTCAAAACCTGAACCAGAATTAAACATTCAAATTGAGAATGAGCCCTTTGAGTCTGATATTGAGATGGTGGTTGAAAAAGCTAAAGAAGAACTTTCTGAAACAGATAATTTAGCAAACAAACTCGTTGAAGATTTTGGTTTGTTTGATCCAACATTAGAATTAGGTAATTATCAATTTCCTCATTTAGATTTATTAAAAAAATACGATTCAGAAAGCATCACAATCAATCAAGAGGAACTTGAAGACAATAAAAATAAAATTGTTGAAACTTTAAACAATTATAGTATAGGAATTGCTAGTATTAAAGCCACTATTGGACCAACAGTAACCCTTTATGAAATTGTACCAAATGCAGGTGTTAGAATATCAAAAATTAAAAATCTTGAAGACGATATTGCTTTATCCCTTTCAGCTTTAGGTATCAGAATTATTGCCCCTATTCCTGGAAAAGGAACTATAGGTATTGAAGTTCCTAATAAAAATGCTACGGTAGTTTCAATGCGTTCAGTAATTGCATCTAAAAAGTTTCAAAGTTCTGACATGCAACTTCCTATCGCTTTAGGGAAAACAATCAGCAACGAAACTTTTGTGGTTGACTTAGTAAAAATGCCTCACTTACTAATGGCGGGAGCTACTGGTCAAGGAAAATCGGTTGGGCTGAATGCTGTATTAACATCATTACTTTATAAAAAACATCCAGCCGAAGTTAAGTTTGTTTTAGTAGATCCTAAAAAAGTAGAGCTTACACTTTTCAATAAAATTGAACGTCATTATTTAGCAAAATTACCAGATAGTGAAGATGCAATCATTACAGATAATACAAAAGTTATCAATACATTAAATTCGTTATGTATTGAAATGGATAACCGTTATGAATTGCTTAAAAATGCTTTATGCAGAAACATTGCTGAGTATAACGTAAAATTTAAAGCACGAAAATTAAACCCCAACGAAGGGCATCAGTTTTTACCTTATATAGTTTTAGTTATTGATGAGTTTGCTGATCTTATTATGACTGCCGGTAAAGAAGTAGAAACACCTATTGCGCGTTTAGCTCAACTTGCTCGTGCTATTGGAATTCATTTAATCATTGCTACTCAAAGACCATCTGTAAATGTTATTACAGGGATTATTAAAGCCAACTTCCCTGCTAGAATTGCTTTTAGAGTAACTTCAAAAATAGATTCAAGAACTATTCTTGACGGTTCAGGTGCCGACCAGCTTATTGGTCGTGGTGATATGCTTTTCACTCAAGGAAATGACTTAATTCGTGTACAATGTGCTTTTGTTGATACACCAGAAATTGAAAAAATAACTGAGTTTATTGGCTCACAAAAAGCATATCCTGATGCTTTTATGCTCCCAGAATACGTTGGAGAAGAAAGCGGCACAAGTCTTGATATAGATATTTCAGACAGAGATAAACTATTTAGAGAAGCTGCAGAAGTTATTGTAACAGCACAACAAGGTTCTGCCTCTCTTTTACAACGAAAACTTAAACTAGGATACAATCGTGCGGGCAGATTAATTGATCAATTAGAAGCTGCTGGTATAGTTGGCCCTTTTGAAGGCAGTAAAGCTAGACAAGTTTTAGTTAGTGATTTAACGTCTTTAGATAGACTCTTGGAAAATGAAAATTTATAATTTATAAAAAAATGAAGCATTTAGCATTAGTACTTTTTGTACTACTTAACATGAACGGTTTTGCTCAAAAAAGTGGAAAAGCGTTATTAAAAGACGTATCTAATAAAGTAAACAGCTATGAAAATATTTCGATTGACTTTAAATATGTACTTGAAAACACTTCAGAAAACATAAAACAAGAAACTAGAGGAGATGTTGTTTTGCAAGGTGATAAATACAAATTAAATATTCTTGGTGTAACGCGTTTGTTTGATGGAAAAACATTGTACAATATTAGTCCTGAAGATGAAGAAGTAACTGTTTCAACTAAAAAAGATGACGATGAAGATTTAATTGCACCAAGTAAAATGTTGTCGTTTTACGAAAACGGTTATACCAGTACAATGGATATTCTTCAAGATGTAAAAGGAAGAAAAATTCAATATGTAAAATTAATTCCTATTGATTCAAACTCTGAAATTAAATATATCCTTCTTGGTATTGATTCTCAAACCAAACATATTTATAATTTAATTCAAATTGGAAAAAACGGAACCAAAACAACACTTACTGTGAATTCTTTCAAAACGAATGAGCCTTTATCAAAAACCTTATTTACCTTTGATGCTAATAAATACAAAGATTACTACATCAATAAATTAGATTAAGTAGCTCTTGAAAATATTAGACCGTTACATACTAACCTCGTATCTTAAAACTTTTATCAGCGTGTTTTTAATACTCATGCTGATTTTTGTATTACAGACTATTTGGCTTTATATCAGGGAATTAGCCGGGAAAGATTTAGATATTGGAATTATATTAAAATTTTTAATATACTTTATACCTAAACTAATCCCTCTAGTATTACCTCTAACTATTCTTTTAGCTTCAATTATGGTTTTTGGAGATTTTGCTGAAAATTATGAGTTTGCCGCCATGAAATCTACCGGGATTTCACTTATGAGAGCTATGTCTGGGCTAAGTGTTTTTATTGTAATACTAGGTATAACAACCTTTTTCTTTTCAAATAATGTCATTCCTTGGGCAGAATACAATTCATTCAACCTCAGAAAAAATATTGCAAAATTAAAACCTGCTATGGCTATTGAAGAAGGTCAATTTAATGAAATTGAAGCCTACAATATTAAAGTTGAAGAAAAAAGTGGTGATAAAGGGCAATATTTAAAAGATGTTATTATACACATTAAAGGAACCGATGGAAGAACCAATGCCACTACCATAAAATCTAAAACCGGTGAATTAATAAGTGACGAAACATCAGATGTTTTAAAGTTGGTGTTGAAAGATGGAAACTACTATCACGATTTAAAGCCAAAAAATATTAGAGAAAAAAATAAGGTTCCTTTTGCAAAAAGTACCTTTGATAAATATACCATCAACATTGATTTATCATCTTTAAATTCTCAAACCGAATTAGATGACGATAAATCTATCACCAATAAATATAACATGTTAAATGTTAGAGATTTAAACTACACTTTAGATTCTTTAACAGTAAAAACCCAAGAAGAATACACCGATTTTTCAAAAACCATCTATGAGCGCGCTTCTAATAACTCTTTAAAAAGAGAAAAACTTAAAAAAAGCGACTCTATTTATAAGGGAAACATCTTAGATCTTTTTGAAACAAAAAACAAAACTCAAATAGTTAACATAGCATTAAATTCAACAAGAAGCACCAATCAAATAATTAACACAAGAAAGTCTGGTTTTAAAATATCTGCAATTAATTTTAACAAACATGTTATTGCTTTACACGAAAAATTGGCCTTAGGATTTGCTTGTATCATTTTATTTTTTGTTGGCGCGCCATTAGGTGCATTAATACGAAAAGGTGGTATTGGATTACCTATGGTTATTGCTATTTTGCTTTTTTTAACCTATCACTTTATTGGTATTTTTGCTACAAACAGTGCCAAAAACGGAACATTTAACCCAGTAATTGCTGCCTGGTTTTCAACATTGATTATGCTACCTCTTGGTATTGTTTTAACTAAGAGAGCTACAGCAGACAGAGGATTATTTAGTTTTGGTAATTTTATTGAACCTATCAAAAAACTATTAAAAATAAACGGTGATAATGATTTAGATTATAAATTTTTAGTATCATTCACAAATGAAAAATTATACGATGTTATTAAAAATTATGAGGCTCATAATTATGATGAATCTTATCGTTATGAAGCTATTAAAATTTTAAATTCCAGAGGCATTGACAATGATGAACTAAAAAATAATGGTATCAACTTAAAAGAGGAATTTTCCAAATCCAAAAAAATAAGTGGAGATTTTAATGACCATTCAAAATTTTCAATAACCCTATACATTATTGGTGTTATATTATTGATTCTCTTTTTTGTTTTTAGAAATAATAAATTGCCTTCATTGGCTTCTGCAACTATACAAATAAGCTTAGTTTCACTGGTTTTATATCTGGTTTATTATATTAAAAGCTTTCTAAATATAATCGCTTTTTACAGAAATATAAATAACCCAAAAAGGAAACCAAACATAGTATTACTAATTGTAGGTTTACCTTTTTATTTCTTGACTTTTTTCCTTTTGAAAAGAAAAATTAACGACGACTTAAAACAAAATTGTTTAGATAGTTTAAAATAAGCAATATCTTTGTATCATGATTTCAGAAATTAAAACATCCGCAAACGTATCTCTATTCAAGCTTAATACCATTCATGAAGCGATTGATGACATTAGAAATGGAAAAGTAATCATTGTAGTTGATGATGAAAACCGTGAAAATGAAGGTGATTTCGTTGCTGCTGCCGATAAAGTTACCCCACAAATGATAAACTTTATGGCTACACATGGAAGAGGACTTATTTGTGCCCCACTTACAGAAAGCAGATGCAATGAATTGGAACTGAACATGATGGTTAGAAATAATACCGATCCTATGGAAACTGCTTTCACTGTATCGGTAGATTTAAGAGGAAATGGCGTTACTACAGGAATTTCTGCAAGCGATAGAGCAAAAACCATAAAAGCGCTTATTGACCCAAATACGAAGCCCTTTGAATTGGCTCGTCCAGGTCATATTTTTCCATTAGTTGCAAAACAAGGTGGTGTTTTAAGAAGAACCGGACATACAGAGGCTGCTATTGACTTTGCTAGATTGGCAGGTTTAAAACCCGCTGGAGTTATAGTAGAAATAATGAATGAAGATGGCTCAATGGCTCGTTTGCCAGAGCTTATTCAAATTGCAAATAAATTGGATTTGAAAATTGTTTCCATTGAAGATTTAGTTGCTTACAGAATGCAACACGATTCTCTTATAGAAAAAAAGGAAGATTTTCAAATTGAAACCAGGTTTGGTAGTTTTAGATTAAGAGCTTATAAACAAACTACAAATAATCAAATTCATTTAGCCTTAACTAAAGGCAATTGGAAAGATAATGAACATGTTCTTACAAGAATTAATTCTACTTTAATAAATAATGATATTCTTGGAACCTTAACCAATAATGTTGACAAACAATTGGATGACATGTTTAAGGTTATAAACGATGAAGGCAAAGGAGCTATTATCTTTATAAATCAAGAAACTCAATCCATGAACATTTTAAAACGCTTAGATTTTTTAAAAAATAATCAAAAGCCAAATAAAATTTCTAAAGCACCAAGAATTGATATGGATACCAGGGATTTTGGTATTGGCGCACAAATTCTTCATGATTTAAATATTCATAAACTTAGAATTATATCTAATTCTGAACAAACCAAACGTGTTGGTTTAATAGGTTATGGTTTAGAGATTGTTGAATATGTGAGCTATTAGTTGTTCAACACACTTTTTATCGCTTTTACCATTTTATCAGCCCTTTCTTTAACTTCGGTTTCAGTCCAAGAAAGTTTAATTAAACAAGAGACATTTCTTCCAATAAAATAATCTGATTTTTCGAATGATTTAGTTTGAAGATATTTTAATCCATCTTTAACTTCTTCAGAAATTGGATATAACAATTTTAAGTCTTTTAAATGTTCCCATTTGCGAACATAATGCCAGTTGTTATCATAATAATGAAAACAACCATCAATTCCATTATCTTTAAAAGCTTTTGATAAATTTCGAGTAATTTCTAAATTTGGCAAAAAGAAATTTAAGAACGAAAAATTTTCTTCACCACCTTCAGGAACTGTTCTAAATACAACTTCTGGAATTTGAGACAACGCTTCTCTTAAAATAGTATAATGCTTTTTTTGAATGGCAATAAAATCACTCAAACGCTTTATTTGTGCTAAACCAACTGCGGCATTGAGTTCTGAAATCCTGAAATTATAGCCTAAAAAAGGATGTGACTCAGCTCCTCTGTCATTTCCAATATGGTCGTGACCATGATCAGAAAAATGGTCCGCAAATTGAGCATAATTATCATTATTTGTAACAACTGCTCCACCTTCACCACATGTAATAGTTTTAACAAAGTCAAACGAAAAACTGCCAACATCACCATAGGTCCCTAGGGCTTTTCCTTGATAAGTACCTCCAATAGCCTGACAAGCATCTTCAACCAAAACAAGGTTATGTTCATCACATATAGCTTTTAAAGCTTCAAGATTTGCCATGCTACCACACATATGAACTGGCATTATGGCTTTGGTTTTTGAGGTAATAGCCTTCTTTACTTCTTCAATATCTAAAGTTAAAGTATCATCAATATCAACTAAAACAGGAATAGCTCCAAGCATCATAACTGCTTCAAAACTGGCAACAAATGTAAAACAAGGCATAATAACCTCATCTCCTGCTCCTACACCAGCAATAGCTAATGACATAGAAACTGCAGCCGTTCCACTACTAATTACTTGTGCATGTTTAACTTGAAATTTCTTTTGAAGCTCAACTTCTAATTCTTTAGCTTTCCAATGGCCATTTCTCATCCCATCAAAACCATAACGCATTAAAACGCCATTATCTAAAACATCATTAACTTCTTTTCTTTCTAATTCTCCAAATAATTCAAATCCAGGCATTATATTTTAATTTAATTCAATAATTGTTTTATCTAAAGTTTTTCTAACTTTTTTAAAAGAAGCAAACATATCATCTTCTGCTCTGTACCCAACAGGCAATAATAATACAGATTTTAATCCTAACTCTTTTAAATTTAATATGTCATCATATTTTTCAGATATAAAACCTTCCATTGGGCAAGAATCAATTTCTTCAACGGCACAAACTGTCATTAAATTTCCCAAAGCAATATAAGCTTGATTCATTGACCATTTTTGACGTTCTTCAACTGTCATTTTCAGCATCGTTTTAATAAGATTCTTTCTAAATGGTTCAAGAATTGTTTCAGGCGTATTACGAATGGTTTTAACAGTATCAAAATACATATTTACATCTTCATCTGTAACATCATTTTGGATACAAATAACCAATAAATGAGAAGCTTCAGAGACTTGTTTTTGGTTATACGTATGAGGAACTAAAGATTCTTTTAATTTATTATTAGTAACAACCACCATACTTAACGTTTGAAGCCCAAAAGACATTGCAGTAAGATTAAAGGCTTCTTTTAAGGTGTCTATTTTAATTTTTGATAACTTTTTATTTTTATCAAATTTCTTTGTAGCATAACGCCATCTCAATTGCTCTATAATACCCATAATAATCTTTAATATTATACAAAAGTAAGGTTTGAAACTATCTTTTTTAAGAAATTAGACACAAAATAATTAATAGTAAATGCGTTTAAATTTATTTGTAAAAAACTAGTATTTTTATTTGAAAGTATTAAAAAAGGATTCTATATTTGCACCCGCAATAAGCCGATAGCTTATATGACCAAACTTTGGAGAAATGGCAGAGTGGTCGANNGGGTTCGAATCCCTCTTTCTCCGCTGAAATTTATTCAATTTCCACCAAAGTCCTGTAAACACTATGTTTACGGGACTTTTTAGTTTCTACAAAACATCAAAAAGTGTATTAAAAACCATTCTGTTGGTGACCTATTAGGTGACCTTTTTTAAACCTTATTTAGGTCACCTATTTGTTAATAACTGTTTATAAATCAGCTACTTAAATAGATTAAAAGACCTGAATATTTTGTAAATTAATGTATAATTTTAAAGGTCACCAGAATGAACAAAACATTTGGATTATTATTCTACTTGAAAAAAAGTAAAGTAGATGCACAGGGCAAATGCCCTATTTACTTGCGTATTACCATAGATGGCAAACGCACAGAAATAAGCTCTAAACGCACTATTGAAGCGGAACGCTGGAGTATTGAAGCCAATAAAGCTATTGGAAGAACAGAAGATATACGAGAGCTTAACGCCTATTTAGATTCGCTTACTACAAAAGTATATCAAAGTCAAAGAGACTTAATTCAAGATAACAAGCCTGTAACATCAGAAACCCTAAAAAATAAGATTTTAGGCGTTGAAGAAAAGGAAAGAACACTCATAACAATCTTTGAAACTCACAACAAACAAGTTGAAAAATTAGTAGGCAGAGAGTTTTCGGCAGGTACTTTAGAACGTTACAAAACCGTATCAAAACATCTACAAGACTTTATCAAACTGCAATACAAAGTAAGTGATGTACCTATTAAAAAAATAGACCACCAATTTATAACAGATTTTGAGTTTTACTTAAAAACAGTTAGAAACTGCGGTCATAACAGCACTATCAAATACATTAAGAACTTCAAAAAAATAGTGCGTATTGCAATTGCTAATAATTGGATAAACAGAGACCCATTTCTTAACTATAAGGTGCGCTTAAAAGAAGTAGAACGTCAATACCTTTCAGAAGAAGAAATACAAGCAATGCTTGATAAAGACTTACATACAAATCGTTTAGAACAAGTCCGAGATATATTTGTATTCTGTTGCTTTACTGGTTTAGCATATAGCGATGTTAAAAAACTTACTAATGATAATTTGGTATTTGGTATTGATGGAGATAAATGGATAAAAGTAAAACGAACTAAAACCGATACACGCAGTAACATTCCCCTACTTCCAACTGCATTAGAAATGATAAAGAAATATGAGAACCACCCAGAGGCAGTTACAAAAGGCGTGCTACTTCCTGTATTAAGCAATCAAAAGTCTAATGCCTATTTAAAAGAAATAGCAGACTTGTGTGGCATCAATAAAAACTTAACCACCCATTTAGCTCGACATACGTTTGCAACTACTGTAACGCTCTCTAATGGCGTGCCAATGGAATCAGTAAGTAAGATGTTAGGGCATAAATCCTTAAAAACGACTCAACACTATGCTAAAATATTGGATAGAAAAGTAAGTGATGATATGGCAATTTTGAAGCAAAAATTTGTTGACAGAACTAATATAGAAGCATCCAAGCGATTAGCTAATTAGGAGATATAAACATTAGTACTTAAAAGCGACAGCTATTTCAAGATAAAACCCTTGTAAACACTTGTGAAATCAAAGGTTTTTCTGTTAAAATATAGTGCATAAATGTTAATAAGTTTGTTTTAACTAAAAGTCAAAATGTCGTAAATTAACACAATATAAATCAGGTGTTTACACCATTTAATACATTTTAATAAAAAATGACATTTGAAGTAATTACAAAGGATGATTTAAAGACTCTTAAACAGGAAATCATCACAGAACTGAAAACAATTTTAGGAAGCCAAACGGAGCAAAAAAAGTGGTTAAAATCAGCAGATGTACGTGAGATGCTAAACATCTCTCCTGGTACATTGCAAAATCTACGAGTTAATGGTACACTACCCTTTACAAGTATGGGTAAAACAATGTACTATGACTATGACGATGTAATTAAAATTTTAACCCAAAACAAAAGTGCTTAATGAGATTATATTTGCCCGATAACTTGGATATATTTGAGTTAACTCATAATAATCCACCAAGTTTTAAACCCTATAAATTAGACAAGCTATGTTATATCCTGCATTTAATTAATGCAATTCCTTTAATGGATAAGGATATTCAATATGAAGATTTTGTGCCTATTAATGCAAAAAAATTGCAGGAGAAGATACAGAACTATAAAAAGTATCTCGATTATTTAGAACACGACCTAAAAATTATTGAATCTGATAACCATTACGTCGTTGGTGAAAAATCAAAAGGATTTAGATTTATTGAAAAATACAGAACATCTGTTAATTTTATGCAGGTAGAAGATTTTGTATTTCGGAATAAATTAAAGGCACAAAAAAACCGTAAAATAGAATCCGTTAAACATCTTGATTTTTTAACAAAGTGGTTTAATCCAAAACTTAAAATAGACTATGATTTTGTCTACGAGTTTTTAGAAGAAGAGCATAGTTTAAAAATAAAAGACAAAGCGTATTGGGAATATGATAGAGTGCGTAAAAAATATAAGCATCCTACAAATCAATTGATACACGCACAAATGAGTGCGCAAAGGTTAAAATGGCAAGATTATAATTTGTTGCTTGACGATAATGTATTTCGTTTGCATACTAATTTAACCAATATGCCAAGTCGAGTTAGAAACGCAATTACTTATGATGGCCAAAAATTAATTTCACTTGATATTAAAAATAGCCAACCTTATTTAAGCACTATTTTGTTGAGTCGAGACTTTTGGATCATGCAAAAAATTGAGTCAAATAAAAATAACTCTTTATCAATTGCATTTGATGAACCGCAGAGTCGCTATTTTTCTTATTTTAATCAAATAAATAAGGATTTTAAAGAATTAGAGAGTAATAAATTAAATATTTCAAATATAAATATACATAATAGTGATTCTTACATTATGTTAGGAGAAATCCCCCAATCCCTTGTAGATAATGAGTTTCAACATTATATTGATTTGGTAGTTTCTGGAAAGCTATATGAATATTTAGAGGATGCATTTCTGAATGAATTGGGTATTGAACTGAAAGACCGGAAAGAAGTTAAGGCAGCAGTATTTCAAGTGCTATTTACATCTAATCAATTTAAAGGTCAGGCAGAAGCAGCACCAAAAAGACTCTTTGAGCAAAAATTTAAAGAGGTGTATGATGTGTTCGCTAAAATTAAAAGCAAAGACAAATCATTACTTCCAAGATTATTGCAAAGCATTGAAAGCCATTTAATGATTAATGTTATTGCTAAACGTATATCTGTGGAGTATCCATTCGCACCAATTTATACAATACACGATAGTATTTCAACTACGGAAGAATATGTAAGTGTGGTTGAGCAAATTATGATAGAAGAATTAACAAAAGCAATAGGTCACGCACCTACAATAAGACCAGAGGTTTGGTGCAAAAGCAATATGGTTAAACATCTTGAAGCCTTAAAACAAAAAGCATTTGCAGTCGCTTCATAACCCAAAATAACCCATCGGTTTGTTTGGGTTTAACATTTACTTGGTAATATTCCTAATTCCTACGAAAAGATTTATATTTTTATGGTTCTCCTATGGACATAACCAAACCTTAAAAAAGTAAATGAAATTCAACGAAGATTCAAGGGTCAAAATACCATCTATATTACACCTTACTCGATTAGGTTATAAATACTTATCACTTAAAAATGCGGTTTGGAATGAAGAAACAAACATATTTACAGATGTTTTCATCAAGAGCATACAGAAGATAAACCACAGTTTAGAAGAAGATGAAGCTAAACGATTATTGAGTGATGTATCGTTGCTTTTAGATAATGAAGATTTGGGAAAAGGTTTTTATGAACGGATAATCCAAAAAACTGGTCATAAAATTATCGACTTTGACAATTTTGAAAACAACACTTTTAATGTAGTTACTGAACTAACTTATAAAAATGGTGACGAGGAGTTTAGACCTGATATAATTCTTTTAGTTAACGGTTTACCTTTAGTTTTTATTGAAGTTAAAAAACCTAACAACAGAGAAGGCATAATTGCTGAACGTAACAGAATTAACAAACGTTTTCAAAACAAAAAATTCAGACGCTTTGTAAATATCTCGCAATTGATGGTATTCTCAAATAATATGGAATACGATAGTGATGATATTGATACGGTACAAGGTGTTTTTTATGCTTCTCCTTCATATCAAAAACCTGTTTTTAATTATTTCAGAGAAGAAGAAACCCTAAATTTAGATAGTCTATTATCACCAGAGAATGATACTATAGAAAATGAAGTTTTAAAAGATAATAACTTGGTTATTATTAAACATTCTCCAGAGTTTTTAACGAATAAAGACCCAAATACACCAACAAACAGGGTATCTACATCTTTATTTTCAAAAGACCGTTTATCGTTTGTCCTTCAATATGCTATAGCTTATGTAAATGAAAGCACAGGTTTACAGAAACATATAATGCGTTACCCTCAATTATTTGCCACTAAAGCAATTGAGAACAAATTAAATGAAGGTATAAGAAAAGGAATTATTTGGCATACACAAGGAAGTGGTAAAACAGCACTAACCTATTACAATGTTAAGTTTTTAACGCACTATTTTCAGAAACAAAACATAATACCAAAGTTCTATTTCATCGTTGATAGGTTAGATTTATTAATCCAAGCTAAAAGAGAATTTACAAGTAGAGGTCTTACGGTTCATACGGTTAATTCACGTTATGAGTTTGTAGCAGATATAAAATCTAAAGCAGCTTTACACAATGAAAGAGGAAACGCCGAAATTACAGTAGTTAATATTCAAAAGTTTTCGGAAGATGCTCAAATTGTTACCGAACAAGATTACGACATCAACATTCAAAGAATCTACTTTTTAGACGAGGTACATAGAAGTTATAATCCAAAAGGCAGTTTTTTAGCCAATTTAGAGCAATCAGATAAAAGTGCAATCAAAATTGGTTTAACTGGTACACCTCTATTGGGTAACGATTATAATTCTAAAAGTTTATTTGGCGACTATATTCACAAATACTATTACAATGCTTCTATTGCAGATGGTTATACACTAAAACTGATTAGAGAAGAAATTGCTTCTAATTATAAAATGGTTTTAGAAAAAGCATTAAAAGATATTGTAGTACTTCAAGGCGATATATCTAAAAAGAAAATCTTTGCAGATAGACGATTTGCTGAACCTATGTTAGATTATATCGTTGAAGATTTTCAGAATTTCAGATTGACTTATGATGACAATTCAGTGGGTGCTATGGTAGTTTGTGATAGTTCTGACCAGGCGAAAATGCTATTTGAAATTTTCAATACAAAATACAGTAACAGTGAAAATGCGTCATTAGATCAAGTTGCTGAAGATAACGAGTCATATAACAAACAGAAAAAAGACAGTTTTAAGTTAAATACTGCTGCACTCATACTTCACGACATAGGGACTAAAGACGAGCGCAAAAGTGAGGTTGAAGATTTTAAAGATGGTAAAATAGACATCCTTTTTGTTTACAATATGTTATTGACTGGCTTTGATGCTAAACGATTAAAAAAGCTGTATTTAGGTAGGCTTATTAAAAAGCATAATTTATTACAAACCCTAACTCGTGTAAACAGAACTTATAAAGACTATCGTTACGGTTATGTAGTTGATTTTGCAGACATTTCAGATGAATTTAAAAGAACAAACGAAGATTATTTTAATGAATTACAAGCTGAAAATGGTGATGAATTAGAAAGCTATAAAAACCTATTCTTATCTAAAGAAGAAATACAAGAAGAAATAACAGAAATTAAAGAAGTGCTGTTTCATTTTGATACACTCAACGCTGAAATATTTTCGCAACAAATATCCCAAATATCCGACCGTAAAAAAATGTTAGAGTTGGTTAAGGCTTTAGGTAATGCAAAGAGCTTGTATAACTTAATTCGCTTATTTGGTCATTATGAATTGTTAGAAAAAGTAGATTTTAAAAAGCTAACAGTACTATATCGTGAAGCAAATAATCATTTACAGCTACTAAATCAAAAGGAAGCATTGGAAAATGATGTAGATACTACCAACTTGCTTAACGTGGCTTTAGAAGATGTTATTTTTATGTTTAATAAGGTTGGTGAAGAAGAACTTGTTTTGGCAGACCAATTAAAAGACACACTGCGTAAAACCAGAGAAGAGCTATCCAATAACTTTGATAAAAAGGACCCTAAATTCATTAGCTTATATGAAGAATTAGAGCGTTTATTTAAGAAAAAGAAATTGAACGAGGTCACTCAAGATGAAATGAAAGCTAATATTGGTGCTTTAAAAGAAATACACGCCAAGATATTAGAGTTAAACAGACAAAACAAACTTCTACAAGCTAAATATAATAACGACCCTAAATACTGTCGTATTCACAAGCGCATTATAGAAAAGGGCGGCTTAACCCAAAGAGAAAGCCAATTATTTGAAGCCTTACAATCTGTAAAAAATGATGCAGACCTTCAAGTAATCCAAAACAGTCGTTTGTTGCAAAATGAAGGTTATTTAGATAAAATGATGATTAAATTGGTGATTAATCAATTTGTAAATCAAAACAATATAAAATTAAATCCAGAGACTTCTAAATTCATAAACAATTTAGTAGTACAAGAATATACTAACGAATTTCACGGGCGTACAGCCTAAATAATTGAGAATTGAATAAATGACGACCACAGTACAATTTCAAACACAAGTAAAAAACCTAATAGACAGCCTGAAAGGGATTTGCTCTAATTACGGTTTAGGAAATAGCGGTGATGAATACATCATCATTACACAAACATTCTTATACAAATTCTTAAATGATAAGTTTGCTTATGAAGTAAAGAAATTAAATCCTGAATTAGCAAAAGCAGAAAATTGGCAAAAAGCAATCGAGCAATTAAGCGAGGAGGAATACGAAATGTTAACTTTGCAATTAAGTGCCGATACAGCAGTACTTAAACCACATCACTTTATATCTCATTTGTTTGGCATCCAAAACACATCAGATTTTGCATTGACTTTTGATGACACGTTAATGGATATTGCTATTCAAAACAATGATATATTCTCGGTAATTACTACAAGTGGTTCAAAAGAACCTTTGTTTGAAAGAATAAGTGAAAAAATAGATGAAGGCGACAGAAATGCTTTTGCCAAAGCGGTTATAAATAAATTTGTAGATTTTAGTTTTGAACATATTTTTAATGAAAAATACGACTTCTACGCTACTATTTTCGAGTATTTAATAAAAGACTACAACAACGATAGTGGTGGTACGTATGCAGAGTATTACACACCTCACGCAGTCGCTAAAATTATGGCGTCTATTCTGGTAACAGAAGATAATGTTCAAGATGTAACCTGTTATGATCCAAGTGCAGGTTCAGGTACGTTATTAATGAATTTGGCACACGCTATTGGTGAGGATAAATGTACAATCTATTCACAAGATGTATCTAAAAAATCATCGAAGCTGTTACGCTTAAATCTAATTTTAAACAATTTAGTACACTCGTTGCAAAATGTAGTACGTGGCAATACCATTTTAGCACCTTATCATAAAGACGAAAACGGCCAATTACAAAAGTTTGACTATATAGTATCAAACCCACCCTTTAAATTAAACTTTAGCGAGTATAGAAACGATTTAGAAAGTAAGGAAAACAACGAACGGTTTTTTGCAGGAATACCTAATATCCCACCTAAAAAAAAGGAATCAATGGCGATATATACTTTATTCCTACAACATATAATTTATTCTTTATCTAAAAAAGGAAAAGCAGCTATAGTTGTACCTACTGGTTTTGTAACAGCAAAAAGTATAGACAAAAAAATCAGAAAATTTTTAATAGAATCTAAAATGGTATTAGGAGTCATTTCTATGCCAAGTGACATATTTGCTACCACAGGTACAAGCGTAACCATACTTTTTTTGGATAAAAATAACAAGGAAGATGTAATATTGATAGATGCATCTAAATTAGGAGAAGTGATTAAAGAAAATGGTAATCAAAAAACAATATTAACTCCTGAAGAAGAAAAACTTATCATAAACACATTTATTAATAAACTTGAAATTGAAGATTTATCAGCAGTTGTAACTTATGATGATATTAAAAATAAAAATTACTCTTTTAGCGCTGGTCAATATTTTGATGTGAAAATTGAATATTCCAAAATAACGAATGAGGAATTTAATGCAACAATTAAAAGCCATACTTTAAGTCTATCTAATTTAATGAAACAATCTGACGATTTAAGCAAAGATTTAAATATAGCTCTAAATAAATTGACCTATGACGAAGTTAAATAAAGTTAAGTTTAGCTCGCTATATAAAATGAGTTCTGGTATTTCATCCACACCAGAACAAGCTGGTGTTGGTTCTCCTTTTCTTTCGTTTAGTTCTGTTTTTAACAATTTTTTTGTTCCAAAGAATTTAAATGACTTAATGGATACGTCCGTGTCGGAGCAAAAAACATATTCTATTCAAAAAGGCGATGTCTTTTTAACCAGAACGAGTGAAACATTAGATGAATTAGCTATTAGTTGCGTTGCTCTTGAAGATTACCCAAATGCTACTTTTAGTGGTTTTGTTAAGAGGTTACGACCTATTAAAGAAAAAAGTGTCTATCCTAAATTTATGGGTTTCTATTTAAGAAATGAATTGTTTCGTCGCATTATGAACAACAATGCAATTATGACTTTAAGAGCGAGTTTTAATGAAGAAATTTTTTCTTATTTAGATTTATATTTGCCTGATTATGATACGCAAAAAAAAGTTGGTGATTTATTATATAAAATATATTCTAAAATTGAATTAAATGAAAAAATAAATTCAGAGTTACATAGTATAAGTACTAATTTATATAATCACTGGTTTATTCAATATCAATTCCCAAATGAAAACAATAAGCCATATAAATCATCAGGTGGAGAATTTTACTATAACAAAAATTTAAAGAAAGACATACCTAAAAAATGGGTTGATGGTTATTTAGGTGATTCTATAATATCTTCAAATATAAGTTCTGGAATTGATACTTTTTCAAATGAAAAAATATATTTATCTACTTCAGAAGTCGCTAATATATCTATAATAAATCATAACAATTTAATTACATTATCAAACAAACCTTCGAGAGCTAATATGCAACCAAAATCAGATACTATTTGGTTTGCGAAAATGAAAAATACAAAGAAGTATATTTTGGTTTCTGATTTTTCAGATGAACTTATTAACGACTATATATTCTCAACTGGTTTTGCTGGCATTCAGGGGAAAACAAATTCTTTATATTATCTATGGAATTTTATTAATGATGTTTATTTTGAAAAGGTAAAAGATTTAAGAGCAATTGGTACTACTCAAAAAGCTGTAAATAATGACTTCATTAATCAATTAAAAATTTTAATCCCTAATGAAGCTGTATTAGATGAGTTTAACAAAATCAACAAGCCTATTTTTAAAAAGATTTATACCAATGAAAGAGAAAACCTAATACTTAATAATTTAATTAATTGGTTATTACCAATGTTAATGAATGGTCAAGTAACGGTTAAAGAAGCCCAAGAGCATATTAACAAAGCAGCAGAACCACAAGAGAATTATGGCTAATAAGAAAAAAGACATAAAAATTATGGTAGGCTCTACAGTCTATGGTTTTGAAGACCAATTGTCTCAAATTATAGCACAACTACAACTTTTGGGCTATACCGTTTTAAACTCGCATAATGGCAGTATAAAAGTAAATCCAAAATTGTCTAATTTAGAGAATTGTTTAAATGCAGTTGAAGAATGTGATTTGTTTTTAGGAATTATTAGACCTTACTATGGTACTGGTAATATTGGCGAAAAGAACATCACTTTTGAAGAAATAAAAAAAGCAATAGAATTAAAAAAACCATATTGGTTTTTAGTGCATAGAGATGTTACTTTTGGTCGTTTATTATTAGGTAAGTTAAGATTAAAAAAAGAGGATGCACTAATTGAAAAAGAGGATGATATTTACAAGGAATTAAGTATTGTAGTAGCTAAAAATAATTTTTTTGACGAAAGAACTATCGAAATCTACAATTATGTTATAGAGAATCATATTCCTGTAACATTAAGAAATGGAAATTGGGCGCAAGAATTTTATCGTTTAGATGAAATGATGACATATATAAATACTCAATTTTCTGATAAGGGTTTTGTGGAAAGCATATTAAATGAAAAACAAGTGAACGATGGAGAATAATTTTATCATAAACAACTTGTTGCAAAAAGAAGAAAGCGTACGTTTAGAATTAAAAACGAATGCTCATATAACGTCTATTGCCAAAACTATAACTGCTTTTATTAATACACAAGGTGGAGATATATTAATTGGTGTAAGTGAAAATAAAGAAATTGTTGGTGTTGAAAATGCAGTAAGTTTAAGAAATAGAATACAGCATCAATTAATAGATACTATTAAACCTAATGCGCCTATTTCATCACAGGTTATTAGATATAAAGGTAAAGACCTTATTTTAATTAGTGTTTGGGAAGGTGCAAACAAACCGTATCAATACAAGGGGCAAATTT
Source organism: Flavobacteriaceae bacterium UBA6231 (assembly GCA_002441545.1). GTDB lineage: Bacteria > Bacteroidota > Bacteroidia > Flavobacteriales > Flavobacteriaceae > Yeosuana. Next base: position 23,284 of record DJWL01000195.1, read on the forward strand.
TTACTCGTGAAAATGATAGAACGAAGTTATCAAATCAAGATATTTTAAGAGAACTAATTAGCGAGCGTAAAGCAGCAGATTTTCATTGGGAAAGAAGGGCTGTTTTAGGTGCTTCTCTTAACGATTTAGATAAACAAGAGATTAATAAAACGATTGCATATTATCAAGATTATAAATCAGATAAGAATTTTAATGATGAAGAGGATTTTTTAATTCAAACTGGTTTAATGCAAAATGGTCATTATACAAATGCTTGTATAGTGTTATTTGCAAAATCCCCTACTCGTTTTATTCCTCAATCTAAAATAAGGGTAACAGTATATCCATCAGATAGCACAGGAGATAGATTTTTAAACGACCGAATTTTTGATGGTAACTTATTTAGCAATATTACTGGTGTATTAAGTTTTTTAGATGTAACCTTTGGTAAAAGTATTATTGTAGATGGTGTAGAAAGAAAAGAAAAATTAAACTACCCTTTATTAGCTTTAAGAGAGGGTTTATTAAATGCTATGGTACATAGAGATTATAATTCTGTTAATGGTTTTTTACAGGTTTCTATTTTCTCTGATAGAACAGAAATTGCTAATTATGGCGGTTTACCTGATGGTATTACATTAAGTGATTTAAGAAAGGAACATAATTCTATATTACGTAATCCAGATATTGCTAAAATATGTTTTATAAGAAAGTATATAGAAATGCTTGGAAGTGGTACTTTAAGAATGATTAATGATTGTAAGAAGAATAAATTCAAAACTCCTGCCTGGAAGCAAAAAAATAATATTACTACAGTTGTTTTTCCGGAACTTAAAGCCACTCTTAAAAATAGTGAGGGTGTAAATGAGGGTGTAAATGAGGGTGTAAAAAATAAACTAAAAGCTGTTTTTATTGATGAAAGTGAGGGTGTAAAAAATGAACTTATTAGTATTTATGAAATTATTGAAACAACACCTAATTTAAAAACTAAAGATATAGCAACTATAATAGATAAAGGTTTATCTACTACAGAACGTTATCTTAAAAAATTAAAAGATGAAGATTTTATTGAATTTGTAGGTTCTTCTAAAACTGGTGGCTACGATATTAAAAAGAATTAAGATGAACTTATATAACTTAAAATCAAAAGACACTATCAGTATTCTAAAAGAAAAACCATTTAAATTGGAAAGAGAAATACAAGTACTCTTTGAAAGCAATTTGAATGAACTAATGAATTTACAATTAGTAAAATCAGAATTTTCAATTAAAAACAAACGTATAGATACGTTAGCTTATGATAAACAATCAAAGGCATTTATAATTATTGAATATAAAAGGAGTAAAAATATAAGCGTTGTAGATCAAGGTTTTACTTATTTAAGTTTGATGTTGGAAAACAAAGCAGATTTTATAGTTGAATATAATGAAACATTAAAATCATCCTTACAGCGCACAGATGTAGATTGGAGTCAAACACGAGTAGTATTTGTTTCAACAGGCTTTACAGAAAACCAGAAAACAGCAACTAACTTTAAAGATATTGCTATTGAATTATGGGAAGTTAAGCGATATGAAAATAATTTAATTAGTATTAATCAGATTAAGAAAAGTAAATCGGCTGAAAGTATTAAACCAATTACATCAAGCAATATTGAATTAGATGCTGTTACAAGAGAAATAAAAGTATATACGGAAGAAGACCATACAGCTAACAAATCAGATGATATAATAGAGTTATACGAGACATTTAGGGATGCTATTGTAAATCTTTCTGATGACATTGAAATTGAACCTAAAAAACTATATATAGCTTTTAAAAAGAATAAAAATATAGCAGATATAGTTATACTCAAAAAAGGACTAAAACTATTCATCAATCTAACAAAAGGAACATTAGACGACCCTAAAATGTTAATGCGTGATGTTTCAAATACAGGTCATTGGGGAAATGGCGATTATGAGTTAGTTATAAAAAATACAGATGATTTAGAATATTTAATGAGTTTGATTAAACAAGCTATTTGATTATCATACTTAAATATAATAACGCAATAAGTATCTATTAAATAAATTTCTAACACAAGGCACATAGTAGCAATTAAACTATACAGAAATATAGTTTTACCAAATGTAAAAGTGTCAGCAATACAAATTACTTTTAATAATCAGTTTGAAAAATTAGCTGCATCATTTAATGTGTTTGTGACAAAAAAGATTTATTATTGAGCTTTTTCAAATATAAAAAACCGATTTAATAAAATTTAATAAACTGTATATCAAATAGATATAAAACAAAAAATCATTGTAGTCAAAAAATAAAGCGAGGCTTTAAAATAATTAATTAAATAATATAAGTGCAGTGTGACATAAACTATGGCTAATTTAAATAAATATGAATCTTTTATTCTAAAATCTCTTGTAGATAAAAATGTAAAAGTAAGTAATGAATTATGCCAATTACTTGAAGATTCTTTTAATATATCAAACAACAACGCACGTAAAATAATTCAAAGAGCTACAGAGAAAGGTGTAATAAAATCTTCAACACCTTTAACTTTTGGCAAGGGGCAATAAGCCTATTGTAGACCTTCCACAAATTTCACAAAAGACAGAATTAAAATAATTTGCAAAAAGCACAGACCTACATTGTATCGTTTACTTGTTGCTATAGATATAAATGATGGTATTTTGTCCTATTATGAAGCACTAAAAATTACAGCTTCACCTCTTGTTAATGGTATATCAAAAGTTGATTATCTCGATGATTTAATTGAATTGTTAATAAAGTTTGAGATTGTATATCAAAAAGTAGATAAGAATTTAGTTAAGTATATCATCTTAAAAATAAAAAATGAGGATGAAGTAAATCTAATGCATATTCATTTTGCCAAAATGTCTACGGATACTGCGTTTATAAGGGATATTATTGATTGGATAGTTAAATCAAACTTAATTGATAATAATAATATTGTTTATAGAAATAAGAACAATCCATCAAAAGGTGCGAAGCATAACAATTTAGTATGGGATGCATTTGGTTATACTAAAACCACCGGCATAAATCCCTCTCTTGCTAAAGTTTCTAATATTCCAGAAAAGCAGACGTTAGTAGTTTTAGACGTTTTAATTAGCAGAGATTATGAGCAAATTGATTTAGACGGTTTTTTAAACCGCATACAAATTAATCTTAATTCAGTATCTAAAGGCAAACGTAAAGTATTACCAATAATTGTATATGGGAATTGTTCAGGTTTAATTTTAAACAAGATTAAAAAATTAGGCTTTTTAAGTTATGATATTAGTTCAATTTATGGTTCAAATATTTTTGGTGTTTTAGAGAACATATCTAAACTTCAAATCAACAAACAATTATTAGTAGAAGATGATTTTGAGAAAATCATAGAAGATACACTTTTAACAATCGATATTTCTGGTCAAGGAGACCAATTAAAAGCAATAAAGGGTGTTCTTTTTGAATATCTAATGTATCCAATAATAAAGCATCAATACCCTAATGCAGTAATAAACCAAAATGTTAATTTTTCCAAAACAGAATATAATATTGAGTTAAGTACTAATGAAACAGAAGGCTATGAGTACGATTATATAATTAAATCTTCTAATCCTAAAGAAATTATAGTAATAGAATTAAAGGGCTATAAATCAAATTATGAAATACCATTAGGTGATTATAAAACTAAAAATACTATTAGTTGGTTTTTTAAAAGGACACTACCTTTTATTAGAGAAAAATTTAAAACAGATATTGGCGAAGGTTATGCATTTAGAGGTTGTTACATAACATCAAGTGAATTTACACAAGAAGCAATAAATGATTTAGAAAAATTAAAACGAGGTAATTTTAAACCAAATAGATTAGATATTTATTATAATAGGCAAAAACTGTTTGATTTTCTTATTGAAAATGACTTTAAAAATTTGAAAAATATAATTGAGAAATTTTATTAAAAGTATCTCCCCCACAACCCAAAACCCAGTATTTTGCGAAAAGCAAAAACCCTCTGTCTTTTGTGTTGTTCCGCTTACCCTAAAAGTTTAGCGTTTTTTTGGTCTTTAAGGTAATAGCATATTACAATTTGGTTTTCATAAAATCAAACCAAACCGCAATAAGCTATTCCGTTACTATTTTATCATAAAAACCCTAAACTCACCCAAGCTATGTTACATAATACAAGTTATAATACTTCCCTTTTATGGTTGCCCTATCGGGCGTTTTATTATTTCGGGCGATAGTTATAACTGGTATTATGTAAAATATCCGACATATCCCACGCTCACAGCAGAACTTCATAAGAAACATTAGCAATTTCATTTAAACTTCATAGGTCTTTTGCTTAAATAATCAGAAGCCATACGTTCAATATCATTATTGGTTAATTGTTTGTTTTCAAGCACCCAAGCATTAATTTCTTCTCTGTTAAAATATAAGCGTTTACCTCGTTTAGAATGTGGTATCTCTCTTGAGCTTGTATATTTATAAATAGCAGAAGGCGTTACACTTAAATAAGTAGCAACTTCTTTTACGTTCATTATTTCAGGAATAATAGCACCAACATTTTTAGTGTCTTTAGTAGCATAAATGTTTTGTAGTAAGTTTTCAATTCTATCTAATCTTTCATTAATAATTTCAAAAGGATTTTCCATAATAATCAAGTTTATATTAGAGTATGAAAATAAAAAAAGGTAGCAAATATAGGTAGCTTCCTTCAGCCAACGCTCAATGCTATAAAGGTCAAGCCCTACGGGTTTTGAATAAAACTTTTTTTAAAGAAACTCTTTGCTCCTGGTTCAACATTTTAGCATAAAAAACTTTTATCCAAAAACCTTGACAGCATTACCCACGCTACCTTAACATCCGCTTTCTTTTTTTCTTTTCTTTTAAAAATTAATGGTAAAAGAAAAAGCCCTATGATGCAAAACCATAGGACTCTTTCAGCTTCAAAGGTCAGAATGAAACTATGCCACTTCTACGATATTTAAAACGTTATATGCGCCATTTTTAAGCGGATATTGTACACCGTTAATCTCTTGAAAGAACTCAACCAAAAGCAAGTAAATATCGTTTCCTGTACCTGTTGGCACGCCTGCTGGAGTTAGTGTTTGAGTTGCAGAAGTTGTACTTATCGGAATATTTACAGTAGGACTGTACTCAATTGCGTTATCTGTAGTATCAAAATCAACTTTTAAATAAGCTGATGTAAAACTTACGTGCGTTGCGCCACTTGGATAAGAAATATCGTTCGTTGGTGTTAAATTTGGAATGGTGATTTCACCAGTTGCACCATCTACAGAAAATGGAGCGAATAAAACAGCACTTAAAATAGCTCTATTATTGAAATCCAAGCCTTTTAAAGCAGCTTTACCCTCTGTTGTTGCTAATCCTGTAGCCACATTTCTTTCGCCTCTTATAGAGGTTAAATCAAAGTTTTTAATCTGTGTCATTTTTTGAGTAACACGACTTGAAACTCGATTGTCTTTTGCTCTAATCATTAAGTTTCTTACTGAAGTTCTTAATAATTTACCAGAAGATGCAGAACTTCCAAATTCTGAACCATTTTCACGAGTACGCTCAAACGCAGGATCGTTTTGAATACGCTCTTTAGATACACCGCCTTTAGTTTTTACTAAATAGCCCTCTTGTGCCTTGTAAAACGTTAAATTGTCTAACGTTCCTTCTAACTTAATAATACCTTTTAACTTTGCCATAACTAATACATTTTTTGATGATGAATATCAAATATACGTGCTATAATTCATCAATGTTTAAAGGCACTTCCGATGTGTTTACAACTTGCCAAAACTTCCGAAATAGATATTTTTTTCAATGCGATAATTGTTGTATATTGTATATAAGAGCCTTACAGCTACGGTATGGCTAAAGTATAGTTAGAGTATTAATTTTAAATTTAAAATGAATGAGTAGAATCTGTATTTACCCTAAAGACATTATGACAGTAACTGGCAGAAGTGAGCGTTATGGCAGAACAATAATCAGTAAGATTAAAGAAAGCCTTAACAAAGAAGCTCATCAGTTAGTTACTATCGATGAATTTTGTGACTTTATGGGCTTTGAAATCAGTAAAGTACAAGGATTAATCAAGTAAATTTCTTATCTTTACTACAAGGTTTTAAAGGTGACCTATTCGGTGACCTCATAATGGTACAGGACTGAAACAGTAATAAATAAAGGCATTAAGAGATAGGTTCACTTACCTCTTTCTCCGCAAAAAGCCTTGTATTCATTTGATATACAAGGCTTTATTATTTTAGTTGACAGAACTGATTAAAGTAGTCCTTATATAGATATAAACAAATTCATTAAACAGTTCTATTTATAGTAATTTTAATAGGCTATATATAATGTTGCATTTTTGTGCATATTTATTTTCAAAGCAATTTGTTCAGATATTTCTTTAGCTCCCAAACAGTTAAGATGAGATAAATCTTTAAATACATTTTTTGATTTATTGAGTCTTATTGAATCTATGTCAAACTCTAAAAAATAAGACATTGCTCTTTCTTTAAATTCTTCAGTTAACGGTTTCAAGGGGGAATTGTTCTCTATTTCATTAAGTTTTTGATGAAACGGTAATTCAATAAAAGAAATTTTACATTTTTTTTCCGTTAATATCTTTATCCCTTCTAAATAAAGCTTTTGCTTGTTCTTTAAGAATGAAGATACTTTTTGATAGTAGCTTTCAAAGTGTGACAAAGGTAATGTTATTTGCATTTTACTGCTATATTCATACAACTTAGATTTTTGGGTGAAATTTCGAGAAGGTTTCCAGTTATTTAAAATAATTTTCCAAATTTCTCCAATCGAATATCCATTTTTATAAATATTCAAAAGTGCAGTCATAGACAAGCCTGAAATATTACTTTCCATTTCTTTTCTTCTAATTTGCACCAATTTGGACATGCCAACAATTACATTAGAATTTTCAGGAACTTGTTTAGAAAACACAATAAAATCATATACGCTTGCTCCTGGTCTCGCAGAAGAATATATTTTTTTCCCTGTATTTATTGATAAAATATTTAAATCTATTCCATAAAAGACTTGAGAATCTCCCCAAATAAATATAGCATTTTTTGAGTCTTTGAAATTAAAATTTAAGATAAGCTTATTTTAAAAATTTGGAACTAATTTAGATATATATAATTTCTTTTCTAATTTTTTAATAATTTATTTCTTATATCTGAATAGGGGTTTATACCAAATTATCATTAATGTTGTTATTTAAAATAGCATTTAAGTAAGAAGGTAATTCATATCCGTATAATTTTTCCCCTGTTTGTACATTAGCCCAATCAGCTGAAGCAATATTGTATTCCCATTCCTTATAATCTAAAAGCAATTTAGCAGGAATTTGCTTTATTTCTTTTTGCTTTGGTAAATTAAAACCGAATCGTTCAAAAATCCGCTTTTCCTTCATTGCAATTAATATTGTATTGAGAGCTTTGATATAAATTTGTACTGTTTCCGTTTCTTTACTTCTCCTTTTTAAATCGGGTTCTGTGAAAATTTTGCTACCATATTTTATGATTTCAATTAACCCTTTTTCTAAATCATGTACTTTTTGAAGGTTTTGTGAAACTCTTTTTGTAAATTTTGGCGTCCATAGATTAAGCCATTCTGAAAGCAATATTTCGGCTGTTTCCCTGTCTTTTGTGATAATATGGAAGTGTGGGTTAAAGATTGCCTTACAGGGTTAAAATTGCACTCTAAAGAGCGTATTCCAATAAGTTTGCTTCCCTTTCCTCTTTGATACCTTTTCCTATACTTTTCTGTGATTCTTTGAAAGCCAAAAATAAATTTTTTAATATAGATATGAAGATTTTTAGAATTACATGATTTAACGGTTAATGTTAAAAAGTAAGGCTCTTTCCAATCTTTCATAATTGGATAATATTCGTTAATGATTTCGGCTTTTCTTATGCTACAACATAAAGTGCAAAACCGATTTTTACAGTACTTACCATATAACTTTCCATCAGCTGTTATAATATTCTGCTGACAGTAATAAGTATTCCAATAAGATTATTCCATTTCGGGTTCTCCATTTTGTTGAGAAATTTCAATGAGTTTTAACATCATCACTTGTGTGATAGTCTTTCTTTTTGCTCTTCCTTTTAAGGCATCTGTTTTGTTGAGGTCTGAGCCATCTCCATTGATAATAACACTATTTTGTCCTGTTTTGTTTGTCCTACTTTCTACTAATGTATCAAGAGACAAACGAAGATAAATTTTACCCATGTTTATTAAATGAGTGTAAAAAATCCAATAATTTACTCGTGTTCACGTCAATGCGAGAAGGCACTCCGAAGCAATTTTACAAACTAGTGTAATACACCCTATAAGGTATAAATATAGCAATATTAAAATATTTACACCCTTTAAGGTATAATTATAAAATAAATCACTATATTGTACCCATAAAGGTATAACATAATGGAATGGGATAGAAAAAACACCATAGCCCAATTTATAAGGGATAGACGTAAAAAAGCAAATCTAACACAAGTAGAATTATCGGACTTCACAGGTGTAGGCTTGCGTTTTGTTCGCGAACTCGAACAGGGAAAACCAAATCTAATGACCGATAAAGTAAATCAGGTATTATTATTTTTCGGGCACACACTAACACCAACACCGATAAGCGATGAGACAAGGAGAAATCTGGGTAAATAAAACGTTAGCTGGTATATTAACCGAGGACGATAATGGCTATCAGTTCAAGTATGACAAAGCATACCTAGAAAATGAAAGCACATTAGCAGTGAGTTTGACGTTACCATTACAAGAAGAACCGTTTAGTGCCGAATACCTATTCCCTTTCTTCGATGGTTTAATTCCGGAAGGTTGGTTATTAGACATTGCACATAAAAATTGGAAAATAAATCCAAGAGACCGCATGGGCTTATTATTAACCACATGTAGAGATTGTATTGGCAATATTAGCATTATAGAGAAAGTATGAACTATTGTTTAGCATGTCATAAAAAACTAGAAGATGGTGACATAGACTACCATCAAAACTGTCTAACAGCATTTTGGCAAGAAGACACGCCTGTACTAAAATTAGAGTATGAGATGTCCCAAATTGAAGCGTTGGCAAAAGAAAACGTAGCGCAACGCATCATTGTTACTGGCGTACAACCAAAATTATCATTAGGTTTCACCCAAGAAAACGCTCAAAATCGCTTAACCATTGTAGGCGCATTAAATGGCAGGTATATTTTAAAACCACCTTTTAATATGTATCCGCAAATGCCAGAAATTGAAGCGTTATCCATGTTATTAGCGCAAGCTTGTGGTATAGCAACAGTACCATTTTTATTAATACCATTAAAAGATGGCGCTTTAGCCTATTTAACCAAACGTATAGATCGTACCGCCAATAACGAAAAGTACCCAATGGAAGATGCTTGCCAATTCACAGAGCGCCTTACAGAACATAAATATCGTGGTTCTTACGAGCAAATTGCAAAGAGTGTTATAACCTATACACAAAACCCAATACTGGATGCCGTAAAATTTTATGAGCAAGTTATTGTTTCTTTCCTTATTGGAAATAACGATATGCATTTAAAAAACTTTTCACTCATTGCAAAAGACAGTAAACACTATGCATTGGCACCAGCCTATGATATGGTAGCGGTTAAATTATTAATTCCAGAAGACCAGGAAGAATTAGCGCTAAACCTCAACGGAAAAAAGCAAAAAATCAAACGTCTAGATTTTAACGAAGCCATGGCCAAAGCACAAATACCTACAAAGGCTATTGAAAACCTTTGGAATCGTATAGAAAAAGGTATGCAACAGTGGCTAGAATTAATAAATAATAGCTTTTTAAGTTCAGAACAAAAAGAAATATTTAATGAGCTAATTGAAACAAGAGCAAAACAAATCAATTTAAGCTATGTTTATTAGATGAATGCTTCCAAAATTTTGGAAAATAGTATGGTATAGAAGAACTTTTGGATGCAGTAAATGAAGTATTAACAGATTATAGTTACTAGTATTCAAGTAAGGCAATTATGCAAAAATATTGCATTTATGAGGAATTCAGCGTGTTATGATGCACCAATTGAAACAATTAAAGGGGCTAAACGGAACCCCTTAATATCACTGATAAAACAATTAGTGCACCGGACTTTGAGTACATGGACAATTACTAATTCCTTGTAGAAAATCTAAACCAATTGTAATTACATGGGTTCCTGAATTAAATCTTGCTAAATCATTGATTGTAACTTGATAGGCATATCCAAAATAGAATATAGATTTTTTAAAACCCATCATAGGCCCCACATTTAAAGGCTTAAAAAACTGGTCATTAAGAAAACGATATGAGATGCCTGCCCAATAGTAATCTTCATTTCTATTATACTTTCTGAATTTAAAATTTAAATCTGTACTTGAACGTCTGTCACTACTAAACATTTGATAGTAAACAGAAGGCTCAAATTCTAAATTGCTCTTTTTAGGACCATTAAATACATAGCCAGAATATATTTGATAGTTTAAAAGTAAATTAGGCTCAGCTTTTCTAAGATCATTGTCAAAATTCTTGTCTAAAATATTATTGGCGTTGAAACTAAAGAAGAACCCTTTATTTCTATACAGCAAACCTACATCAAAATTATTATTTGTTGTAGCTCTATCATCTGTAACAAATGGATCTATTATTGGGTTTTCATAAGTAGTATTAAAATTGTTGATATCTATTTTAAAATGATTGAGATTATAAGAAATTCCAAATGATAAATACTGCTTAGAATAGTAATCTAAAATTATATGATGTGCAAAAGAAAATTTAGCACCTGTTTGTATAGTATTTCCATTTCTATCATTGTAAAAAGAGACTCCTATTCCTGTGCGATCTGCAATTCTAAAGTCTGCATATAATGATTGATTATCCGGAGCTCCTTTTATACCAACCCATTGAGTTAACCCATTTGCCCTAATTTTTAAATTATCTCCTATACCTGCATAAGTTGGAGAGACAACAAAATTATTATCTGCCAAATACTGTGTAAATACAGGTAAATTAAGTTCTTGACAATAACTTTTAGTTATTAGCAAAAGAAATAGATATATGATTAATTTTTGCATTATTCTTTTTTAAAAATTAGAGGACATAATAGTTTTATTACCTGTACAGTGTAAAATGACCAACAAATTCACGATCGTCTTTTGGATCATTGAGTCTTACAACATACCAATAATCTCCTGTTGGAAGCTCAATACCATTATACTTACCATCCCATTTATCACCTACTCTTAAAGTTGCAATTTTTCTTCCATATCTATCAAAAATATCAAAAGTTAAATCTTTATACTGACTTGTACAACCAGGTCCCCATTCATCAAGATTACCATCATCGTTTGGAGTGAAATAATTTGATATACAAACATCAATATACTCAAAATACCCTGTAGCTGTTGCAACACAACCAAAACTATCTGTTACCGTTACGGTATAGTTGCCAGATTCGTATATAATGAAAGTGTTTGTGCTTCCATAAGACTCTCCATTTAATGTAAATTCATAGTCTCCAGATCCACCAGTAACAGTTGCTAAAATCTCATTTAATCCTCCATTACTCAACACTAACGTTAATGGGTCATATTGAGTAATATCAAAGGTTGGTGTTTGTTTTATACATCCATTAATGTGTCTAACATCAATATAATGACCTAATCCTGATGGCACATCTGTAAATACATTACTTGATTGATATGGTCCTCCATCTAATGAATAATCTAAATCTGCTAGATTTGTTATACTGCTATCTACAGTTACAGTAACCGTGTTTCCAGAAACATTATTAACGCATCCATAATCAACAGAAACCTCTGGATTAATTAAAACCGATTCTGGGAATGTAATATTCCATTCTGATTCACAACCAAAATTATCACGCACATAAACAATATGATCTCCTCCAATTAAATTTGTAAAATCAAATTGTGTTTGTGTTGGTGCACCAATTGTGTAAGTTCCATTAATATCATCTAAAGCTACGCTATAAGGTAAATTTCCACCAGAAATCTCAATACTAAACGAGCCATTCATATCTCCATCACACATTTCGGGAATGATAGAATTTGGAACAATACTAATCGATACTGGAACAGGTTCATTAACAACAAAATCAAAAACCACATAACATCCTAACTGGTCTTGTGCGATAGCTTGGTAATTACCAGGTGCCAGATTATCGAAAATTGGATTATCAAAAAATTGATTTAATTGTGGTGAAATTGCGTATTGAATAATACCACTTCCTCCAGTTGCAGTTATTTCTAATATACCATCATTACTACCAGCACAAACAACATCGGTAACATTATAAGTTACTTGTAATGGTAAATTAGGCTCTGTTATAATAACAGGTGCTGAAGTTATTAAACAATCACCACTCTCAACTTCTACTTGATATGTTCCAATAGGAAGTTCTGTAAATACACCAGGACTGTTTTGAACTGCTCCAGAAATATCATTTCCAGAACCGTCTTGTAATGTGTAAACATAATTTCCTAATCCACCTTGTGCAGTTGCTACAATAACACCAGTGCTTTCTCCAGCACAATTAATGGTTGCATTTGTAATATCTAAATCAACCGTTAAAGCTAGTAATGGATCTACCGTAATTTCATTAGAAACAGCAGCTAAACAGCCATTGGCATCTCTAACATAATAATTATAAGTTCCAACAGGTACAGAAAATGTAATGTCTGAAGTAAATGAGCCTAAGCTAGGACTAAATGAAGCATTATTACTATACTCATAAATACCTGTACCACCAGTTGCACTTAAGGTTAATGTAGTTTCAGTTAAACAAGTTTGTGACGAAGCTTTAACTAAGCTTGCTACAATTTGTGCTGGTTCTGCAATAACAATATCTGTACTTGTAAATTCACAATTATAACCATCTGTTACTGTCACATTATAAGTTCCTGCTGATAAACCTGTAAAGACAGACGATAATTGTGGGCCAGAAGAACTTACAGTTGGAGAAACCATATTAAGTGTATAAGTATAATTACTTCCTTGTCCTCCTGTTACATTACTTACTGTTATAGTCGCATTTGTATCTCCAAAACAAGACAATAAAGTTGTACTTGGTGTAACAATTGCATTTATTGGTAACGGATTGGTTAAAACAACATTTACTGTTGCCACACAACCCTTACTATCTCTAACACTAACCGTATAATCGCCTTCGGTTAATCCTGTAAAATTAAATTCTGAACTATAAGGTGATATTACTGTTCCGCTAGTTAAAGCTAACTGATATTCGTAACCACCAGGCCATCCACCAGTAGCACTAGCTGAAATAGTTCCATCATTATAACCACTAATACATGTAATTTCTGTATGAGTTTCAGTAATTCCTAATGCTGCATTTGGTGCTGTAATAGTAAAGTTTTTAGTTACTGTACAGAACGGTGTATTTATTAAAGTAGCTATTATAGAATATGTTCCTGAAGATAAACCATTAATTGTAATTGGTCCTGCATCAGTTGTTGAACCAGTTTGTACAGGATTTATTAAATCAGTTACATTATAAATTTGATAATTAAATGGTCCCGACTCATCTGTAGGTGTTGGTATACGATCAATAAAAGTTACATTAACACTTCCATCATTATCACTAAAACAAGTGACATCAATAACATTGTCTATAGTAAGATCAAACGTGTTTGGATTGTTTACATAATGAACCGTTTGTAAGCTACAACTTGTATCTAAATTCACAACAGTTATTAAATAGTTACCTATTGGTAATCCAGTAAATATACCTGTAGTGTTTGTTTGACTATAAACTCCACCTGTTACTGCACCATCAACATCTTCAACAGTAAATTCAATATTTGCAGGTGTACCACCAGTACTTGTTACAGAAACTGTAATATCTTCATCATTAGTACAAGTAATGACATTATCTATTGTTATATCTAATGTATCAATACTTATAAACGGTTGAATAGTAGCTGAAGTGGTTCCTGAACAACCTTTATCATCATACACATTTATTGTATAATTTCCACCTAATAAATCAGCTTCAGTATATACATTATTAGAACTTGACTGAACAATGGTTCCTCCTTTTATAAATTCATAAATAGTATAGTTTCCTGAACCTCCTGTGACACCTGAAACAGTAATAGTTGCAAAATTAGTTGAATTAGTGTCTGTTGTACAAGCGTATTCTACAACTATTGGAGCTTGAACAATTATAGTGTTTGGTTCACCTACAATCACATCTTCAGTAGCAACACAATTTCTACCAGAAGTTACTTGAACAGTATAGGTTCCTGCAGCCAATCCTGTAAATACATTTGAAGTTTGGGGAGCTACTACAATAGGAGCTGTTATCTCATAAGTATAGATTGGATTATCATTACTAGCATCTAAGTTAATTGTTATAGTACCATCGCTACCACCATTACAACTTACATCGGTTGGTGTTGAAGTAAAAGTCACAGGAGTAGCTGCATCTAATGTTACTTCAATATCTTTTGTACATAGTGTTACTGTATCGGTAATGGTAACTGTATAAGTTCCTGATGGTACTCCTGAAATTACATTTCCTGAAACTAATCCTACTACTGGACTAATTGCATAGCTATAGTTTCCTGAACCCCCTGCACCTGTTGCTGTTATAACTCCATCATTATCAGAACAACTTGGTAACGCAGTTACCGAAACGGATACGTCTAAAGCAGGATAAATTGTTATTGATGTTCCACTAACTGCTGTACAACCATTTCCATCTCTAACTGTTACAAAATAAGTTCCAGGAGTTGAAACTGTAAACGTAGGACTAGATTGAAAACCAGTTCCAATAGAATATGTAAACGGTGCTATTCCAGTTGTACTAATTACAGTAAACGTATATGGATCGTTTGTTAAATTACATTGATTTGAAGCAAGTGTTGGAGCTGTTACTGTTGGTAATGGATCTGTAGCTATAACAACATCAATTTGATCGGTACATCCATTACTATCCATAACCCAAACATCCCAATTTAAACTAGTTGCAGGGTCTAAAATTGCAGAAGAACTACTAGTATAATCTGATATGGAAGGAACGGAACCATTAACAACAAAAGCATATTGATACGGTGATGTTCCACCATTTGCAGTTATACTTACTTGTGCTCCAAAGTTACAATTCGCAGGAGTATTTGAAGCTTCAACTAGTGTCAATAAAGCAGGTTCGTTTACAGTTACTGTAACTGTAGCTGTACAACCAGTTGTTTCATCTGTTACAATGATAGTTTGATTGCCAGTTGACAGTCCTGTTAAATTAATTGTATTTGATGTTTGTCCTGATCCTGTTAGTACTCCGTTAATTGTATAACTATAGGTTGAGGCAAAATTAGATACTGTAAATTCAACAGCACCATCTGTTCCACCATTACAGTTAACATCGCTTAATAATAATCCTGACACAGTAATGTTTGTTACTGGAACTACTGTGAAAGACTCTGTGTAATAACAGCCATTAACATCGGTAACAGTGAACACATAAGTATCTGGAGCTAAACCTGTAAACACATTTGATGCTTGTGGACCAACAGTAATAGGTGAAATAATTTCATATGCTAATGGTCCTACACCATTTGTTGCTGTTAATGTAACATCACTAGTTACTGCTAAACAAGTTACTGGAGTAGAAACAAAATCTAAATCTGTTGGTACATCTAAAGCTGGTACAACAACATCTATAGGCGTTGCAATAATACAGCCGTTAGCATCTTTTACATAAGCCGTTATAGTACCGGCCGCATAAGTGAAGTATGTGTTTGTTGACGTATAATTTACACCACCATCAAAACTATAGGTATAAGGGGCTGTACCTCCACTTCCTGTGATGGTAACTTCAGCTGGTTGTGTTGCGTTGCCAGTTCCACAAGTTAGTCTTTGAGTTAAATCACCTGTTCCGCCAACTACCGTAGGTTCTGTAATAGTAATTTGTGTTGTTACTGAATCACAATTCTTAATGTCTCTTACAACAACATCATAGGTGCCTTGTGATAAACCAGTAAATACATTTGATGGTTGAAATGTTACACCATTATCAATACTGTATTGATACGGGGCAATTCCATCTGCTGCTGTAATTACAATACTACCATCTGATCCACCATTACAACTTACATTGGTTTGTGTATATGTAAATGTTGGTGTTGTTTTTGGAGTTACTGTAATAACATTAGAGAAAGCCTGACAGCCTTGAGAATCGGTTACCCTAAATTCATAAGTTCCATCTACAGTTGCTGTATACGGTAAACTTAATACAACAGCATAACCTCCGCCATTATAGCTAACCTCATAAGTGTTATAAACTCCTGTTCCACCACTGGCTGTTAAAGCAATACTTGCATCAACAGTACATGTTAAATCTTGAGTTAAATTTGCGTCTAATAACAATTGTGGTTGCACAACATAAGGATCTGATGCAATACATCCATTGGCATCTTTTATACTTACTGTGTAAGTTCCAGCTGCATTAATTGTAAACGTAGGACTAGACTGATAAGCACCACCAATACTATAGGTTAATGGACCAATAGCTATACCCGTTCCTTCTATCAAAGTAATTGTAAAAGATGTTCCATCAAAACATTGAGGAGCAACTGGATTGATAGTTGGCTCAGGATCTTTTATTAAACTTACAGGATCAAGTTTTATACAACCATAAGCATCCTTAACATAAACAATATAATCTCCAGCTGAAGCTGTAAACGTATTGGATGAAACCCAACCTGCGTCAGTTGCTGTTGGTGCTGGGTCTGTTGATAATAATAGTTGATACGTATATGGTGCAGTACCATTACTTGCTATAGCAGAAATAACACCTAATTCGTTACAGTTTTCGTTTCTGGAAACTGATGCAGAAATAGTTAAATCAATAGTAGATTCTTTAATTTCAAAAATTGCTGAAGCTGACTTACATCCATTATAAGCACCTATTCCATTTTCAGTAAATACTATATAGTATTGACCTGCTGATAATGTACCTGGAGATGGAGCAGTAATGGTTTCTGGTGTACCAAAAGTAACAGGCACATTAACTGGTGCTCCAAGCGATATATTATTATAGGCAGTGAAAATTTCATAATCAACCGAAGTTGTTGTGCTATCAAAACCATCAATAGTAAATGTTACACTTCCATCATTTTCACCTAAACAGGTAATATTATTTGGAATAACTGATGACGTTAACGTAGAGGCTGGAGCAATTGGTGAATCTGCAGACTTAACAAAATAACAATCTGTATTAAGATCATGTACAACAAATGTATAAACAACCCCTGGAGTTAAATTAGTAAATGTTTTAATACTTCCACCTGGTACATCTGGCCCAACAAAAGTAGATGTATATGGAGCTGAATTAAATTCTAAAATTCCAAACTCATAATTACCACTTCCTACTATTGAAATAGCTTCAACAGAAGCAGTTCCTCCATTAATACAATCTGAAGATATCGTAGTAACATCTATTGCTAAATCTGACGGAGGAGATGCCATTACTATTTGCTTTGTTAAACTACAACCATTAACATCAATAACATTAATAGTGTAGATACCAAAATTTATAATATTAAAAGTATGATCTTCGTTTGAGATTGCTGAATATGGATTACCAGCAATTAAATCACCAAAATTATTTGTAATATAATATGTAAACGGCGCTGTTCCGCCTGTAACATTTTCTATGGTAATAGAACCTAAACTAGATCCTCCTAGAGCACTACAAGTTATATCAACCTTAACCAAATCAAAATCTATAACATTTGGCTCCCCTATTACAATAGTTTCTGTATCAGTACAACCTCTTGCATCGGTTATTGTAATCGTATAAGTACCAGCAGCCAAACCAGAGGTTTGTGTTCCATAATCTGTACCTGTTGTATCATTATGAAAATTTATTACAAAAGGTGGGAATCCGAAGTTTGTATCAATATTGACGACTATTGCTGCTGTTTCTTCTCCATTACATGAAATATCTTGTGTTTGAGAAACATTTAAAATCACAGGATTTACAGTATCTGTAACCGTGATTACATTTGTTTCTTTGGTACAACCATTAGCATCGGTAATTTCAAACTGATAATCTCCAGCTACAGATGTGGAAAAAGTAAATGTAGCACCAGTTACTGTAGCTGTTCCACTACCTTGAATAGTTGCTATTGTATAAGGTGCATTACCTCCAGAAATTGTTCCATCAATTGTTGCTTCGGCTGGAGCAGAACAGGTTAAATCCTTAGTTAAAAGTGCGCTAACCGTAATTGGTTCAAACACTTCAGTATCTGTACTACTGGTAGCAGTACATCCGTTTGCATCTCTAATTATAATGGTATAACTACCTGCTGCATTTACTGTAAATGTTGGACTTGTTTGGAATGATGTCCCACCATTTATACTATATGACAATGGTGCCACACCAGTTCCTGAAACTGTAAAGGTAAATCCTGAAGTAGCCGTACACTGGTTAGATACCGTTGGAGCTGTTACTGTTGGTAATGGATCTTGTACTATTGTAACTGTTACCATTGCAATACATCCATTAGCATCTTTTACATATACATCCCAAACTAAATCTGTTGCTGAATTAGTATCTACAGTTAATACATTACTACTACCATAATCAAAAGCAGTAGGTGCAGTTGCTCCTGATATAACAGCTGCATAGGTATAATTAGGTGTCCCTCCTGAAGCTATTGCTGTAATTTGGGAATTAAAATTATTACAATGTACATTAGTCGCTGTTGCTGTTAAACTTACAGGATTTGCTGGTTCAGATATAGTAATAGTTTCATTAGCAGTACAACCTGTTGTTGTGTCTGTTACCACAATTGTATAATCGCCAGCTGTTAAACCTGATAAATTAATTGGTGATGTTCCGGCAGTTGCAGCTCCACCATTTATAGTATAGGTAAACCCAGTAGAATCATAAACTGTAAATTGAATAGCTCCTGTATTATCTCCATTACATAAAGCATCACTTAATTTTAATCCTGTTACTGCAATTGGAGTAACTGGATCTATATTGTATGATTCCGTGTAATAACATCCGTTATCATCAGTAACTCTAAAAATATAAGTTCCTGGTGTTAATCCTGTAAATATATTTGAAGTTTGCTTTGCAATCACTATTGGAGATGGAGCTATAGTTTCATATTGTAACTGTCCTACTCCATTTGTAGCTGTAACAGTTACAGTTGAAGTTGTTGCTAAACAGGTAATATCTGTAGCAGCAAAATCTAAATCTGTTGGAGGATCTAATCTAAATATTGTTAAAGAACCACCATTAGTACATCCGTTGGCATCTTGAACAGAATAAGTAATTACTTGATCTGTACCATTATCATTTACTGTTAAGGTATTTGTTGAACTATACCCTGAGCCGTTAAAACTATATAAATAAGGAGCCGTTCCAGTTGTTGGCACATCAATAGTTACAATTGCAGATTGTGCTGTATTACTAGCGCTACACATAAATGTTGTTGCATTTGCAGAGACAACCAATGCTGTTGGTTCTATTAAAGTTACTGTGCCATCAAAAATACATTCGTTAGCATCTTGAACTTGATAAGGATATGTACCAGCCGCTAATCCTGTATATAATGACGTTGTTGTAAAAGGACTTCCATTAAAACTAAACATATAAGGCCCAACTCCACTAGCTGGTATTATTTGTACTGAACCATTAGAGTTTCCGTTACAACTAGGATTTACTGTTGTTGTAGTTGCTGTTGGATTTATTATTGGACTGATTGTAATTACATTTGATACTACTTGACATCCATTAGCATCTGTTACCTGAAACTGATAACTTCCATCAACAGAAGTTGTTAATGTAAATGTATTTCCTGTTAAGTTAATTGTTCCCGTTCCTTGAATTAAAGTTACTGTATATGGTGAATAACCATCTGAAATAGTTCCAGAAATGACTGCGTCTGGGTTAGAAGTACAATCCAACTCTTTAGTTAAAGTTACATCTACACTTACTTGTGTTGCAATAGTTTCTGCTGGTAATAAAACTTCACATCCATAAGCATCTCTAACTGTTATAACATAAGAACCTGGAGTTAAATTAGTAAAGATTGGGTTTGATTGAAATGCACTTCCATTAATACTATACTGATAAGGTGCTAGACCTCCTGAAGCCGAAACCTCAAGTGTGGCGCCATTAATAGCATCATAGCAATAATCTGCATTAATTATTGATGCTGTTGGTGGATTTGGATTTTGCAAGCTAATTGTGGTTGTAGCTGTACAACCATTAGCATCTGTAGCTCTTATTGTATAATCTCCTGCTGGCACATTTGCTAAAATACCATTCGCTGGGAAATTATTCACAAGAGCAAGTGACGCATCTAGCAGTTCATATGAATAAGCCGGTGTTCCTCCTGTTGCAGTTACTGTTACTGTTGATTCATTAAGACAAGTTATTGGTGTTGCAGATACTGAAACTTCCAATAAAGTTGGTGCTGTAATATCTTGTTGTAATGTTGCATCACAAATACCATCAGAATTTTGGTCATAACGTACTATTATGGTATAACTACCTACACCTAATCCTGTAATTGTATAAGGTGATGTTAATTGTGTATTCCAAGTTACACCATTATCAATTGAATATTGATAACCTGTTGTGGCATCAAAATTTTGAGCAGCAATAGTTATGGTTCCATCTGTATCACCAGAACAGTTAACATTACTAGCAGTAACTATATCTGCAGTAAACGCATTTCCTGGTTGAATAATAAATGGAAAGTCTACTTGCTCAATACATGTTTTTGGTAATTGAAATACTTTTATATCATCTATAACAGTGTCATTACCATAATACTGAACACTTCCAGAACGTATTACAAAAGTTAAACTGGTATTATTTCCTGGGTTAAGAGTTACCGTTTTTAAATTCCATTGTTCATTTTTAGGTATAATTCCTGTATACTGCTCCGCTATTACATTACCAGAACCATCTACTAATTGTATTCTAAAATCTGGATCATCACGATCTGCTTTTACAGTTCGCATTAAATTAGCTACATATAAATCAACCTGAATATCTTGATAAGGAATAACATCTGAAATAGGTTTACTATATAATACTCCATAAGGTCCTGCTGCTGATCCAATATTCACTAATAAAAACCTACCATTTGGATCGGTTCCATTAGTAGTATGATCTTTAAAGTGATACCAAGCTCCTGTATTATTTGCTGTTGGATCATCTGATCTCCAGAAAAAGCTTGCAACAGAATACTGATTATCTTCAACAGAGCGTGTTCCACAAGTATAAGGAGCATTTACTCTTTGATCGTTGAAACAATATGCGCTTGCAATTCCAGGTGTTGTTGTAGGGGCTCCACTACCAAAATCTTCATTTAATAAATTACTGTAAGTTGGTACTGTTTGCAATTGATAAGTCACACTAATAGTATGATTTCCTTCTGGAACATTTAAAAATGTTTTAGGATCTGCAGTATTTGGATTTTCAACACCATCTAATAAATAACCATAAGTATATGAAAGTGTTTCATCATTATTTACTGTTACTGTTGTATTACCAGTACCGTCACAATTATAATCTGTATCAGAAATACTTATTGATGGTGAAGCTGGTTCTGGTTCTATAATTATACCTGGCATAGCATAAATACAACCATTAGCATCGCGTATATATAAGGTGTATGTTCCCGCAGAAACATATGCTTCGTTGGTTGTTACCCAAGTTGCTTGATTATCAAAACTGTATTCATAAGGTGGTGTTCCTCCTTGTGGGTTTGTTATACGTACTTTTCCTTCTCCATTAGGCCCACAACCTGCTAATTCAGACACTCCTCCAGAGGCTGTTAAAGCAAACTGTGGTTGAGTTATAATAACATCTTCAGCAATACTTAAACACTCAATACCATTCAATGAATACTTAATCATGGTTTGATATGCTCCTGCGGTAAGGTTTGAAAATGTTGGGTTTAAACTGAAAGTTGTACCATTATCAATACTATATTCTACAGCATAACCATTGGCATTAGTTACATTAAAAGTAATAACACCACTAGTATCACCAAAACACAAAATATCTGTTGATGAAACTGTAAACACTGGAGCTGGAATGGCATCAACAGTTATTGATGTGGTTGCACTACAATTATTCGAATCTACAACCGTAATATCATAAACTCCGGCAGTTGGTACTGATATTATTGGTGTATTTTGAAAATCTGTTGTACTATTTACATAATAAAGATAAGGTGGTGTACCACCAACAGGATATACAGTTATTTCTCCATCAGTACAAGTTAATGGTGTTGTAAGTGCAGCTGTAACGGTTAATACCGGAGGATTTATTATTTCAATATCATTAGTAAAAGTACATCCATCATCAGTTGAAACTGTATACGTATAAATTCCTGGATTAAGATTAGCAAAAGTATAATCACTCTCTAAAATGGGTCCAACACTATTAACTAATGTTCCACCTAATGAAATACTATAGTAATATTGTGGTAGTGCATCATTTACTGCTAATTTAATACTACCCTTGTCTCCATTACAATATGGTTGGGTAACAAATTCTGTTACACTAACATCTCTTTCTCTAACATAAATACTTGGTGTCTCAAAAACACATGGATTTGTATCTACTTCTATTTGTCTAATATATACAGTATAATAATTTGGAGTATTAACAGTAAATACATTTGATAACTGATATGGACCGTTAGGATCTAAACTATATTCATATCCACTTGGGACACCTCCAACTGTAATTTCTCCTGGAGTAGTACAAATTATATCTTTAGCAGTAACTGTAGGGTTTAATAAGTTTTTATAAACATTAAAATAGAAAATACTAAAGCATCCACCAGGGTAATTTATAACAAGCCTAAATTGGCCAGAAGTATCTGCTACATAATTAGGTCCTGTTGCCACTTGGTTCCATGTACAGGTTGGGTTTTCATTAGCACAATCATCAATTGTCATTTCAGCACAGCTGGTTTCATCTAGTTTCTCCCAAATAATTGACACAGCATCACTAATACCTGTAGTTATAGAGCGAGAGGTATTACCACCACATAAAAATATATACGGCAATACTTTACCATCGTTAGGACAGATTGGTAACAAATCGGCAAATGGAATAACTGGGTTTGTAATGGTATTTCCATAAGGTATAACATGTATAACTTCATCTATAGATATACAAGTAGATGATGTTATATCAGTTACATAATAAGTTCCAGTAGCTGTAGCAGTATATGTTTGACCAGTACCAATTACAGGAGTACCTGTTGGACTTGTAGACCAAGAATAGCTGTCATAACCATCAGCAGCTTTTAATTCTACACTGTTACCACAAAGCACCTCATTCTTTTCGAAATTACAATTAGAAATATCCACTAAAAAGTTAGTAGATCCAGGAACTCCAAGACATTCTACTGTAGCAAAACTACCTTCATCTTGTATAACAGTAGGATTAATTACACCTCTATACGTTGCAAAGGCTTGGTTTTTGATTTCATTAGAACATGCTTGACTTAAATCATAACAATTAGGCACCACTTGAACAGCTATACGAATCACAAAACTAGGATCGTTAACTTCTACTGAAGAATCTGGAATTTTAAAAATAAGTGTTCTAGTAACAGGATCGTAAGATTGTAACGTTGCGCCTCCTGCATTACTTAAATCAATATCAGTTAAAGGATCAAAAACAATATTATCTGGAAGAATATCCTTTATAGTAAATTCTGTTACATTATCATTTCCAACACTTTGATAGGTTATTTCATAAAATAAATTTTGCCCAAGATACACATCATCTCCATCAATATCATCTCCTGAAGTATCTACCACAATTTTGGTTAAATCTATCTCTGGGGCAATAATATCAACAGCAAAAGCACTAAAAAATGCAAAAATTGGGTCTGCTTGTCCCTGTGCTACTTGCAACCTAAAATCGGCAGAAGACACATTATTCTTAATAAATTCTGGTTCAGCATCTAATATTTCCAAAAATCCTGTATCGTAACCCAAAGTATTATCGCTCATAGGATTTCTTGGATTTGACACACCATTTGTGTTCTCTATTACAGAACCAAAAAACTTATTAGCAGTTCTTAATGGAGTAGTTACTTCCTTACCATTTATTTCTAATTTTGTTGCTCTTTTTGTTCTATCTCCATCTAAAGCTGCGTATGCAAATTGCAAATCAATATGTGATGGATTTGGAGGTGTTGTAAACCCTGAAACCGGAACTGTTTCTTGATGCCCATCATAAATATGACTGAATCCATCAAATGAGGTGAATGATTTAGTGTGCAAACTTGGGTCTTCATAAATCACAAAGAGTGTCCAACCTGCTGATAAACCAGTTGAATTATTAAGTCCCAAACTAGACATTACATTTGCAACCGTATAAGTCCCTTCAATACTTGATAACCCTGATAACAAATTAGTAACATCAGCGTAACAGGCATAAGGTGTATTTCCGGGTTCATTAGCATTTGCTATAATAGGACTCACAATTGCATCATAAACAATCTCACCAGTAATATCATTGTATGTTGAACTACCAGGCAACTTAAACTTTATTTTATTTATATCTGTTCTACTTCCACTTTGAAGCATTGCAGCCCAATACAAACCCGCATAAGCAACCCTGTAACATGTTGTAGCACTACCATCTTCATGATTAGACAATAAAAGATTTGCACTACTTGAGCTAAACGTTGAAGCATCAGAATCAATATCAATATATTGCATTGATATATCTTGATTATCCTTAGATACATCATTAAAAGGAAGATTATCTTTACTAAGAATATTGTTTCCAATAACAAGCATACTACCCTTAACATCTATATTTTTTCTTATAGTAAAAGGTTTGTATGTTTGTGCAATACCATTAAAACTTAATAGTAAAGTTGAAAAAATGAGAATAAATTTAAAAAAAGTAGTTTTCTTCATATTAGTTTTTTTAGTATTTCTCCTTTACTTCAGTGGTCTTAAAAAGCAATATTAGTGCTATTAACATGATATTAAACGCATAAATATTCCCACATTAAAAACATTTAATCTAAAATTAATGTTTTTAAACGGTATAAATATCGTGAATTATTTTTAAATAAAGCTAATTAGCAAGGATAAATTATACACTTTATCGATGAAATGATACTTTTATGCAAGATGTATGTATTTTTTGTAGTATTTAGAATACATATATTTATGCTACCAATAAAATAAGCAATATCTTATTAGACAAAATATTGCTTATTCAATTTTAGAATAGAATAATCTTAAACTTATAAATAAATTATAGAAAAAATTGAAAGATAATTTTAACCCATTATTAATTTTCAATTTTAACCATAGACATTTTACCATTATACGGCTCACTTCCTTTAAGTTTTAATGCCATATTAGCTTCTTCAATACTATTGTATTTTTCATAGAAAATATAGTATTTACTAGTATTAACATCATAGAAGAAATTGATATTAGATTGACCAGCAGCTACTGCCTTTCTTAAGAATTCATCTCTTTTCTCTACATCATTATGCACAGCAATTACCATATAATAACCACTTTCAACATTTTTAACGTCTTTAACAATTTGAATGTTACTTTGCTCTTCACCAAAATCAAAATCTTCTGTCTTTAATGCAACTGTACTAGCAGGTGTATTTTGTTTAATGGCATTAAGCACTGCTCGATCTTTTGTATATCTAGCTTCTTCGTTATCATATGCAGCACGTTTAATTCTACGCTTTCTCTCAATTTCGGTTGCAATTTTAATTTCTTCTAATTCTGAAACCAAACTAGCTTTTGCACGTATAGCATCTTTTTGAGCTTTCTTGATTATTTCTATCTCATTAAGATAAATCATAGCTATAGAGTCTTCCTCTTCCGTATTATTTTTAAGCCTTTCTTTATATAAATCCTCTAATTGACTTATTTTTAAGTTTTGCGATTTTATAACATCATCTATTTGGATTTTTAAAGTCTCTAATTCTGCATTTTCTGCTGTTACACTTTTAAATGGTTTAGGTTCTGTGAAAATACCTTGCTCACTTAAATCATTTTCTTCTTTTAAGTCTTTAAGATCTTTTTGTCTACTAGCAACTGTTTCTCTCAACTTCATCAACAACTCTTCTTGTTCTATTTTAGAATCTGTTGCTAATTTTGTTAGATTACTCATCTCTATACTATTCGCATCAGTAGGTTTAGAAATTAAAACACCTTCTAATTCTTCTGTTCTAATTCTTTCTTCCTCATCTGCTTTTGCTTTGGCATCAGCAATGGCTTTCAATCTTGCCTCTTCATCTGCTTTTGCTTGGGCTTCTTGAGCTAATTTAATTCTGGCTGCTTCGTCTGCTTTTGCTTTTTCATCTGCAATGGCTTTCAATCTTGCCTCCTCGTCTGCTTTCGCTTTTGCTTCCTGTGTTAATTTGATTCTAGCTGCTTCATCTGCTTTTGCTTTGGCATCAGCAATGGCTTTCAATCTTGCCTCTTCGTCTGCTTTCACTTTTGCTTCCTGTGCTAATTTGATTCTAGCTGCTTCATCTGCTTTTGTTTTGGCATCTGCAATGGCTTTCAATCTTGACTCTTCTTCAGCTTTAGCCTGAGCTTCCTGTGCTAATTTAATATTAGTAGCCTCATCTGTATTTTGCTTTTCTTCAACAGCCAACTTAGCTTTTGCTTCTTCATCTGCTTTTGCTTTTGCTTGAGCTTTTGCAATTCTATTGGCTCTAAAATCTGCATCTGTTTTACCTGTACTACTTTTTTTAGCAACGGATCGCCTTCCTTTTTTGGTTGGAGTTATTAATGCGCCTTCTTCATCATCGTCACCATAATTATATTTATAATTCTTTTTGAATTTATATGCCAAAGTCATTTCATGAGAACTTCCAAAAGAGGATAAATCCCCAATAGCTTTTTCATAATTGTATTCTAAAGAAATCTGATTTGTTAAATTAAATCCTATTCCACCTGATGCGCCATAAAGCGAATTATATCCAGCTTGAGCCCACATGCCTTTAGGAATAGTAAGCATCAAAATTCCTGAATACACTGTTTTATCTTTTTTAAATTCTGACCTAATTAATGTTGAAAATTTACTTTGATCGAAAAAACCACCATTATTAATATAGCCAGTATACATAATATGAGCTTGAATACTTTGCTCAGGGTTTTCTTCAATCATCTTATTTGTTTTAAGATTATAAGAAACAATATTATTTAACGACAAACCAAAGTCAAAAAAAGTGGTACCATAATTAATTCCTGGATTTACAGTAAGTAAGGAATTTGATGGAATATTATCTAAAGATGGATCAGGAAAATTATTAACTACATTTCCTTCATTTATTCCACTTTTATAAAATCCTAAATTCATACCAAAAGTTAAATTACTATCTCTATCTAGTACGGCATTATATGCAAAATTTAGAATACCTCCGAAAGTGGTTAATACACCATAATCTTGTTGAAACAATCCTAAACCAGCGCCTACATTTTCACTAAATCTACCTGAATAACTAAATAGATAGGTTTGCGGAGCATTTTCAAATTGAACCCATTCTCTTTTATTGGTAAAACTAATGTATTTATTTTGCTCCCTTACAAAGCTAAATGTAGGGTTAATGGCATATTTATTAAATTTTAAAGAGTTTCTAACTGGTAAAGAAAAAGCAACGACCCCATCTTCTTGAGAATAGACCCATTGTGTTAAAAATAGAAATAAGATGATATGTGAGAGAGAGATTTTCATTTTATTTTACAACAGTTATAGATCCTTTTTTGGTTTTATTATTTTGAGTGGTAATTACATAATAATAAACTGGGTTTACTTCCTTAAACTTTATTTCATTTTCAGGCCAATTATTCTGATAATCTTTTGTTTTAAGCACAATTTCTCCTCGAGAACTTATTATAATTACTTCGGTATTAGTACCTATTACGTATTCTTGAGGAATAACCCAAGTATCATTAATACCATCTCCATTCGGACTTATTAAATTAGGTATGTTGGCTACATCTGGATAAGGTTCAATTATTGTAAAAAGAAATTCGTTTGAAGTTATACAACCAGAAGTTTGATTTACAACCACTCTATAACTTCCTGTTTGTGTTGCTTCATAACTGTTACTGGTTGCGCTTGTTATTAACGCATCATTTAAATACCATTCAAATTCGGGGTTAACAGCATCTGTTGTTACTGTTGCTACTATTGATTCGCCAGGCAATAATATATTATTATCAGAAACATCAATACTACTATTAAAACCATTTGTTTCAAGGTCAATAGATGCATTAGTTACACAATCTCCTAAATCAATTGTTACTGTATAATTAGCCGCTTCATCTGTTACATACATTTGACCTGTTGCTCCAGAAATAGCAACGCCATCTTTATACCATTGATAACTATTACCATTAATAGTACTTAATGTTGTGGCTCCTTCACTTGAACAGTAAGGATTACCAAGACTAGAATTAATAGTTGATGTACTTGATGTGGTTGCTTCACTTATTGCAACTCGATTTGAATAAGAATTTGATGTACAAGTACCATAATTTGTTTCAACAAAGTAGGTGCCAGGTTGAGTAACAGATAAACTTGAACCTGACGCTACAAACACAGAAGTTGTTGGACTTGTTTCTTTATACCAATTAAATGTTAAAGAAGGATATTGCAATGGAGAATCATTTGTTCCATTGCCAGGATTATCTATCGTTAAAAGATAGCTTCCACCAGCACAATACACGCCTGTAGAAATTAAATTATTTATTGAAAAAGGCTCATCTTGTATTTTATAATATGCTGGAAAGGCAATAGAATTAGAACTGGTAGCTATTGGTGCAGTACTTTTAATTCTTAATTTGTATGCTTCTCCACTTGTTGTATCTGGTAAAGCAAAGTTTAAAGTTGCAGGTGAGGTAGTAACTGAACCTTGTGCTGATGTATAAACCACGGTTGCATTTGAAAAACTTCCAGTATTATCAGAAAGTTCAACAATAAATTGATTTGTTGGACCAAATGATGATTCAGGAGAGAAAGAAAAAGTGACATTATAAGTATTAAATGATTCACTTGCACAAGCCTGACTAAAACCAATGCTAGGCGGTCCAATAACTTGAGCATCTAGCTTTTGAGTTAAAGAAATAGCAACTAAAAAAAAAATATAAATAATAATTTTTCTCATTTAAATAATTTCATTTAATAAATAAGCTCTCTCTGTTGTATTTATTTTCTAACCTATTATTCTTTAGAATTGATATTTTACTACAAATGATCCTATGAGAAAATTATTCTCTTGACAAATCATTCGTTGCAATTATTTTATTAATTCGCAATCTAAAATCTGGTCTTTTTGCATTTTTGAAATCAATAAAAGTCTCAGAATTTTTTCCTTTTGAATACACATTAAAAAAAGCAGTATTACCATACCAATTCTCTAAATCTTCATTATTGGAATTGTTTTCAATAAAAATGTTGCCATTGCAATTATTGAAATACATATCACTAAACTTTATTTTTTCTAAATTCTCTTGATTAACAACAATTTTATTTTCAAATATTACAGCTGGATTGAAACCAGAAATCACACTTTTGTTCATATCCAACAAGGCATTTTCTCCAACAAAAACAGCTTCTTTCACTAAACCCATATTAATATCAGAATCCAAATTATCACTATCATTAACTAAAGTTAAATTGGTTGCGATAACTGATGAACCCTTTTTAGTTAAATCAACTTCTTCTCTTTTATCGTATGAATTAACTTGTAAACATCTTGCTCCCTTATTACTTGAAACATAAGGAGACCTAATCGCTAATGAATTAGATATTTTACACTGTACACCATAATTAAATTTAAAGTCATCACTACTTGATTTATAAGAAACTGCCTTATTCAAATTCACCTCACCTCCTATCACTTCAAAAGAATTTCCAGCAGAGTAGCTTATCATTATATTTTCAAATATGGTTTCATTTCCAACACTTGCCAATAATAAACCATTAAAATAGCCTACATTTTTAAGTCTTTTACCCGCATATTCAATTCTTACATATCTCAAAATTCCAGAATTACTATTTAAATTTTCGCCACCATAGTTTGTATTACCATATGAAGCAGAATTAAGCTGTGTATAATAAGATGCCACAGAACCATTCCCGAATTTATTTGTTGGAGCATCACCCAGTATTATTAAACCTCCCCAGTCGCCAGACTTTTTAACACTTCTATTTGAAGTAAAAACAATAGGATCTGTTTCTAAACCATCAGCAATAATTTTAGATCCTCGACAAATAGTTAGAGATGCTTTAGATTCATAATCTCCAATGATAACTGTTCCTGGTTCAATTGTTAGGGTTGCATTATTGGTTACAAACACACTTCCTAATAACAGATACACATTTCTCTTTATCAATTTTGTGTCAGCAGTTATATTACCGTTTAAAATTTCAGTAGCTTCACCATAATCAACCTGATTAGGATTAAACTCTGTCCAATTAGTTAGCCAGTTATTCCTACCCACTATTCCTTTTTCTTGTTGCGCATAAGTACTTCCAAAAATTAAAAGAATTACCCATATTAGTCTACTGAAGGTTTTCATGATGAAAAAATTAAATATTAATATTCTGTCATTTATTATACAAACATAATAAAAAAAATCTATTAAATGCAAATTTAATCGGTAAAATGCGTATTTTTTTAATTTAAGAAATTTTTTTTGTAGAATATTTCAACATTTATGTCGATAAAAATTAATCAATATGATAAAATCGTTAATTAATTTCTGAAAAAGCTTTAAATGAATTTGAATGTTTAATAAAATGCTATTTATAAATTATTGAAAGAGAACCATATAAAGCAGAAACTATACCCGAAGATTTAATAAGAAGAAAAAATGCTGCTCAACATTCGTTAACAACACAATCTATATAAAATAAAAAAAGCTTTATTTAAAACTAATGTCTTAAATAGAGCTTTTTTTAAAGTTGAATTTTATAATTAATGAAATTCGCTATACAGGTGAAGCGATTTTAATGTTTCTTCATAAAATAAAATAGCTGCTATCAATTTACTGGTATCAGAATAAGGTAGCATTGTTTGCTGAAATTCTGTTGACTTTTTAAGATACTCCTGTGTTGCATCAAATTCATCATCTAACATATTCCTATTATCTTTATTATCAGGAATTCCTAAAGAAGTCATTGTTACACCTGGTTTAGTTGCAAAGGCTATATAAGGTAACGTTTTTATAAGTACTTCAATTCTCTCAATATACAAACCTAACAATTCCCCTTTTTGCATACGCTCTAATTCATCTTTATCATGATATTTGGTTATAGAAACCTTATCACTAATAATACTTTTAGGTTCATTCTTTTTTTGAGCAAAACCAATATTTACCATTAACAAAAAAACCAAACTGAAAAAAATAATTTTTCTATTCATATCTATATATAATAAATTAACAAAAACAAATTTATGTAATTAATCGTTAAAAACAATCATTTTATCGAATTTATTTAACAAAAAAAATAATTTACTAATATACGTAATATTATTCTTACTTAATATATTGTCCACTTCCAGAATAAAAAAGCATTTTATAAAAATATAATTCATGAGTCATTCAAAAATAAAAAATAGGGGTACTTTTGTTTTATAATTATATTTTATGCCATTTTTTGAATCTCATATAATAGTAAATCATGACGATTTGGATGAGTTAAATCATGTAAATAATGTTAGATATGTACAATGGGTTCAGGAAGTTGCAAAAAAGCATTGGCAACATCGTGCTTCAACAGACATGCTTAAAAATTATTATTGGGTGATGATAAATCATTGTATTGAATATAAAAATTCGGCTTTTTTAAATGATGCCATCCAACTTAAAACCTATATCAAAAGTTCTAAGGGTCCTATTTCAAATCGTATTGTAGAAATTACAAATAGTCAAAATGGTCAGCTTTTAGCAAAATCTGAAACTAAATGGTGTTTAATTAATGCTCAAACTAACAAACCCGTTAGAATTACATCAGAAATAACCGATTTATTTTAAGAATCCATCTTAAAAAATAATCATTATTAAAAGGTAACTTTTATATTTGTTTAATGAAATACACAATAACCCATAACACAAAACAAATAAATGTTTAATTGTATTATTTCATTTTGAGCTCTAAATCAATAACTTTTGAACTGATGAAACGCATTTTATATTACATCCTTACTTTTTCAATTTTATTGCTTTGGAGTTCTTGCAGAAAAGACTTTCAGTTTTCAGCAAGCACAGGAGACCTTCAGTTTTCAAAAGATACTGTTTACCTCGATACCGTTTTTACCAATATAGGTTCCAGTACTTATAACTTAAAAGTATATAACAGAAGTAATGAAGACATATTAATTCCAACTGTTAAATTGGGGTTAGGTGAAGCTTCAGCCTACCGATTAAATGTTGATGGAATGCCTGGTAAAATTTTTGAAAATGTACAAATACTTGCTAAAGACAGTCTTTACATTTTCATAGAAACTACAGTTGATATCAATAATGTTTCAAATACCAATCAATACCTATACACAGACCAAATTGAGTTTGATGCCGGTAGTAATCTCCAAAAAGTAGAATTGGTTACCTTAATTCAAGATGCTGTGTTTATTTATCCAAACAGAGACAATACTACCAAAGTTATAGAAACATTAACCTTAAATATTGACGGAGAACAAGTTGAAACCGATATTCAAGGCAGAGAATTATTACCTGAAGAACTAACCTTTACCAACGAGAAACCCTATGTAATTTATGGGTTTGCGGCTGTGCCAAACGGAGAAACACTGACAATAAATCCTGGTGCGCGTTTACATTTCCATAAAGATTCAGGCCTATTGGTCAATGAGGGAGCCTCTATTCACATAGACGGCGATTTTAGTACCGACCAAGATTTGTTAGAAAATGAAGTTATTTTAGAAGGTGACCGTTTAGAACCTAGTTTTTCTGATACTCCTGGACAATGGAGTGCTATTTGGCTTTTAGATGGAAGTACTAATAACTCTATAAATTACACCACTATAAAAAATGCAACCGTTGGTATTTTGTGCGATGGTAATCCTAATGAAATTTCAAATAAACTAACCGTTAGTAATTCACAAATATATAACTCCAGTGCGTTTGGAATTTTAGGTAGAAACACCTCAATTGCTGCCGAAAATGTGGTAATTAACAATTCCGGGCAGTCATCATTTGCAGGCACAATTGGTGGTAAATATAATTTTACGCATTGTACAATTGCCAATTACTGGAATAATGGTTTCAGGCAATTCCCTTCGGTATTGTTAAATAATTTTATTGTTGATGCAGATAATTCGGCTATTCTGGCTGATTTAACAGAAGCCAATTTTAATAACTGTATTATTTACGGCAATGATAACCCTGAGATTTTATTAGATGAAATTCAGGATGATGCAGTGGTTTTCAATTTTAAATTTACCAACTGTTTAATTCGTTTTGATAATAGTAGCAATAACTTTACTGGTGCTAATTATGATTTTAATGATACCACACATTATGAAGGTGTTATTTTCAATCAAGACCCAGATTTTAAAAATACAGCTTTAAACCAATTGATTATTGGAGATAATTCTGCTGCTAATAACCAAGGGAATACCGTATTTTCAAACCAGGTGCCCTTTGATATTTTAAACATAAACAGAACAGCTTCTCCAGATTTAGGAGCTTACCAACACATCACCTTTCCAGAAGAAAATTAAGGCTTTTAAAAAAAACAAAGCCTTCTCTTAATGGTTTTAAATATGTATGCTTTTTGTTGAAAAATACTCACAACTGCGTATAGCTTTTTTAAGCTGAAAACCCTAACTTCGTTTAACTGCTTACATAAACAATTAAAAAAGTTTATATCATAGCATTGGCATTAATATGAAAAAAAACTTACTTAAATTTTTTAAAACGTATTTTATAGTGCTATTTACGTCTTACTTTTTATTCTTTTTAAGCTTTTATATTTTACTTAATAAGAACAACCTTGATAGCGATATTATAATTCCTAATATTGCTCTTGAAAACCAGTTTAAGGAATTAAAATCAATCAAAGATTTTAAAGGAAAAACATTATTAGTAGATTTTTGGTTTGCAGGCTGTACTCCTTGCCTAAATGAAATGAAATATTTTCCCCAACTTTTAAAAAAATACGATTCTGAGCTAGCTATTATGAGTATCAGTACTGACCCAAAAAAACATATGAATCAAATACTAGACTCTAAAAATAAACCTTGGCATTTTCTAATATCCGACAATATCAATTGGACATTTTACAATGATTATACAAAGGAAAAATTAATAACTCCATTAAATATTCATTCTTATCCAACATATCTTTTGTTTAATAAAAAAGGAGAATTATTAGGCTCACCATCAAGCGGAGTTTTTGCCATAGAAAAAGAGTTAGGTGGAATATTTGGTTTGGATTTCACTGTTGAAATGAATAAAAAAAATTTAAAAAAAATATCAATTCTACTAATTCCCTTTGTGCTTTTATTAGTTTTATTAATCAAATTAATAATATATCTGACAAAAAGAATTTTTAAAATAAATACTAATGCCAACACCGTGTAAAAATAATTGCTTGGTTCTCGCCTACTTGGAAAATCCTACGGATTTTCCTCTGGTTCGTTCCATTTTTGTTAAGTTAGTTGCTTGAACACGCAACTATCCTTACACGAACCGTTAAACGAATCTTTGACCCGTCCTAAAATAAGGCTACA
>DJWL01000169.1:0-2331 GCA_002441545.1 Flavobacteriaceae bacterium UBA6231
ATGAAGGAATTCAAATTTTTGGTGGCATGGGATTCTCTGAAGACACGCCAATGGAGGCTGCTTGGAGAGATGCCAGAATAGCAAGAATTTATGAAGGTACTAATGAAATAAACAGAATGCTTTCTGTTGGTATGTTGGTTAAAAAAGCTATGAAAGGTCATGTTGATTTATTAGGCCCTGCAACTGCAGTAGCAAATGAATTAATGGGCATTCCTTCTTTTGAAACTCCAGATTATTCTGAGCTGTTTTCTGAAGAAAAAGACATGATTGCTAAACTAAAAAAAGTATTTCTAATGGTAGCGGGTGCTGCTGTTCAAAAGTTTGGACCAGATTTAGATAATCATCAACAGTTATTAATTGCAGCTTCAGACATATTAATTGAGATATATATGGCAGAATCTACCATTTTAAGAACTGAGAAAAATGCAAAACGTTTTGGTGAAGAGGCTCAAAAAGTACAAATAGCCATGGCAAAATTATACTTGTACAACGCCGTTTCAATTGTTGAAAAAAACGGAAAAGAAAGTATCATTTCATTTGCAGAAGGTGATGAACAACGCATGTTGCTTATGGGACTTAAACGTTATGTTAAGTATACCAATTACCCAGATATTGTGGATTTAAGAAAAGAAATCGCTGAAAAAGTAAAAGCAGAAAACAAATATTGTTTTTAATTAATAGTGACTAATTCAAATGCAAAAACGCTCCAAATTTAAATTTGGAGCGTTTTTCAATTAATAGCTTGAAATTTCTTTACTTTAATTATTAGGCCATGTACCCCAGTTACTACAATACCCAGCTTCATCAGTTCCAGAGATATCTCTTCTTCCAACTGTATAACCTGCATTCATTAAAGCGGCTGGTGAAAAATGAAGATTTCCTTGACCACCATCTCTAAAAGCAGTTCCAAAATGAGCTTGACTTAACCCATGTCCCACTTCATGAAGTACAATGGTTTCAAAATCAATAACTCCATTCCCATCAAATAAATCATCGTTTGGAGCATCTTGGAAATTAAAATTATCGTTAATATAAATTTCGCTCAAAGCTGTATCACCTTTACCGTTACCATCAATATCAGTACCATAGCTAAATGTAAAGGTTACACCAATAGTACCAGTTCCTGCACCAGGTCCTAGTACAGTTTCAAAAAAATCAGGAGGTAAAATTCCAGCATGTGCAATAGCTCCAACAATTACAAGATCAGATCCACCAAATCCTTCAAGATACTGAACAAGACCAATATCAAATCCAGAGGTTCCTAAAAATGGGATTTCAAGACCATCAGAGCATGATACCGCTTCCCATGTATGCATACTATTCACCATAGCATCAAATGTTGCCTGTTGAGTCATACCAGAGCTTGTTCCTAATTGTGTATCATCAATCCAATAAGGGACTGCTGCTCCAAAACCATTATTACGAGGATCATTAGGTACCCAATCAAAATTAGTTTGTTTACTACCTCTATTATCAAAGAATACTGTTCGCCCTGCTTCATCAGCCCCTAGAATTTCAACTTTCTCTAGTATAATTCCTTGACCTGCAATTGCAGCATTTATTTTAGTCATCATGTCTAGGACTGGGTCATCATTATTGTTTTTTGTTTTTCCATTTCTCAAAGCATTTGCTCCTTCTTCAAAGTTTACATCAATTTTAATAAATTTTTGCTCAATACGTTTGCTAGATTGAAGTTCATTGGTCGTTAATTCTTTGTTTTCACAAGCAAAGCATACGGCAAGCATCAATGCTAGCACTATTGGTTTAGTTAATTTCATAATTGTATTTTGGTTTTAATTGGTTAAAAATTGACAATTGAGCTATCACAGTATCTCTTCTTAGGGGAGATAATTTTATTTAATTTAGAGTTATTATATATATTAATATTTTTTCTACGTCATAAATCGCAAATAAACGACGAACTACAAAATCTAAAATATAATATTATTGACTTTCAAAAAAGAGTTTATCTATTTCAGAAGCACTTTGAATTATTTCAACAGAACTTTTTTATTATTTTAGTAGAAATTTTTTTATGAAAAAGATATTATCGCTTTTACTGTTCACTTCTTTTCAATTTATTATAGCTCAATCTAGTTCTCAACTATATCAAATAATTGACAGTGTTTCTGCTCAAAAAATTGAAATAAACATTAAAACCCAAGTCAATTTTGGTACAAGAAACACTTTTAGTGATACTATTTCAAAAACTAGAGGTATTGGTGCTGCAAGACGATGGGTTAAATCTGAATTTGAATCAATCTCAAAAGACTGTAACCAATGCTTAGAAGTTTTTTATCAAAAAGATTTTGTAACAAAGGAAGGAAATTC
>DJWL01000169.1:2365-8764 GCA_002441545.1 Flavobacteriaceae bacterium UBA6231
ATGGATTTTTCAACCGATGCACCTGGAGCTAATGACAATGCCTCTGGATTGGCTGGAACTATTGAAGCTGCCAGAGTGCTTTCAAAATACAGTTTTGATAATAGTATTATATATGTTGGCCTTTCTGGTGAAGAACAAGGTCTTTTTGGTGGTGCTGGTTTAGCGAAATATGCCCAGGAAAAAGGTTGGGAAATCATTGGTATTTTAAATAATGATATGATTGGTAATATAGAAGGAGTAGATGGGATTATTGATAACAGAACATTCAGAATTTTTTCAGAACCAGTTCCTCCAACTGAGACAGAAAGCGAAAGAGAAATGAGACGTTTTTATGGTGGAGAAGTTGATGGCATTTCTCGTCAGTTAGCTCGTTACGTTCACAAAACAGTAAAATCATATATGCCAGAAATGAACCCAATGATGGTTTATAGATTAGATCGATTTGGCCGTGGTGGTCATCATCGTCCCTTTAATGATTTAGGATTTGCAGGTATTCGAATTATGGAAGCTCATGAAAACTATAATCATCAACACCAAGATATAAGAAATGAAAATGGAATAGAATATGGAGATATCATCAAGTATGTAAATTTTGAGTATGCTAAAAAACTAACTGCTGCAAATGCCATAACTTTAGCAAGTTTAGCTTGGGCGCCTCCTTCTCCCAAAAATGTGGCCATTGGTGGCATTGTTGAAGCGTCTGCTAAATTTAAATGGGATAAAGTAGATGGTGCTGCTGGTTACAAAATTTATTGGCGAGATACAACCTCTCCAACATGGGATAACAATCGTTTTGTTGGTGATGTTTCAGAGTTTACACTTAATGGAATTATCATTGATAACTATTACTTTGGCATTGCTTCTGTTGGAAAAAATGGATTTGAAAGTCCAGTAGTTTTTCCAAATAAAATAATAAGAAATTAAAATACATGTTATGCTTAAACAATTAACAACTCTAGCAATTTTAACTTTATTAGGAAATACTTTCCTCCAAGCACAAGGCCTGTTAACCGAAAAAAATAATTTTACACATCAAGATACTTTAAGAGGAAGCATTACACCAGAACGCGCTTGGTGGGATGTAACTTATTACCATTTAAACATAAAAGTTGAACCTGATAAAAAATTCATTTCCGGAAGTAACACCATTCAATATAAAGTGATCGATACTCCAAAAGATTTACAAATTGATTTACAACCTCCATTAAAAATCACAAAAGTCGTACAGGACGGGGAAGAGTTAAATGTGGTTGATGACAGTAATGCTCATTTTATCAAACTGAATAGTGTTCAAAATATTGGGAATATTAAAACTCTTGAAGTTTTTTATGAAGGCAACCCAAAAGAAGCTGTTAGAGCTCCTTGGGACGGTGGTTTTTCTTGGAAAAAAGATTCTAATGGCAATGATTTTGTCGCAACATCATGTCAAGGATTAGGAGCGAGTGTTTGGTGGCCAAATAAAGACCATATGTATGACGAAGTAGATAGCATACTTATTAGCATTGACACTCCAAAAGGTCTTATGGATGTTTCAAATGGCAAGTTAAGAAGTATTGAACAATACGGTGACAACAAAATATACAGCTGGGTAGTAAAAAATCCCATAAATAATTATGGTGTCAATGTAAATATTGGTGATTATGTCCATTTTTCAGAAGTATTTGATGGAGAAAATGGGAATTTAGATATGGATTATTATGTTTTAAGAGATAACCTAGAAAAAGCTCAAGAACACTTTAAGGATGCACCAAAAATGATGAAAGCCTTTGAACATTGGTTTGGCCCGTATCCATTTTATAAAGATGGCTATAAGTTAGTAGAAGTGCCTTATTTAGGCATGGAGCACCAAAGTTCAGTTACTTATGGTAACCAATACATGAATGGCTATTTAGGGCATGATTTATCAGGTACTGGCTGGGGATTAAAATTTGATTTTATCATTATTCACGAGTCAGGTCATGAGTGGTTTGCCAATAATATAACCTATAAAGATATTGCAGATATGTGGATTCATGAAGGATTTACTGCTTATTCAGAAAACCTTTTTATAGACTACTATTATGGAAAAGAAGCTTCAGCTGATTATGTGATTGGAACAAGATTAAATATTCAAAATGATCGACCCATTATTGGACAGTATGATGTAAATAATGAAGGCTCTGGTGATATGTATTACAAAGGAGCCAATATGTTGCACACCTTAAGACAGCTTATTGAAAATGACGATAAATGGCGTCAAATTTTACGGGGTCTTAACCGAACCTTTTACCATCAAACTGTTACAACACAACAAATTGAAAATTATTTAAGTGCAGAAACTGGTATTGATTTGACTGAATTTTTTAATCAATATTTAAGAACCACTGAAATTCCTACTTTAGAATATAAAATTGAAAACAAAGAACTAAAATATCACTGGACTCATATAGTAGACAAATTTGATATGCCGGTTCAAGTAACCATTAACGATAAAGAGCAATGGATATTTCCAACTTCAGAATGGAAAGCTATGCCTACAGAATCTAATAAAACCGTTTTAAAGGTTGACAAGGATTTTTACGTTTATGTAACAAGATATAAGTGATAGAAAAAAATTCAGAACTATATTTTAAAAGTGATGATGAATGGCGAAAATGGCTGCATGATAATCATGCTTCATCAAAAGGCATTCATTTAATATTTTATAAAGTTGACCATGAAAACGATAGCATGCGATGGGAAGAGGCTGTAAAAGTTGCCTTGTGTTATGGTTGGATCGATTCTACAGTTAAAAGTTTAGGCGATGGGAAACGAAGGCAATATTTTACTCCGAGAAACAATAAAAGTGTTTGGAGCGCACTAAACAAAAAATATATTGAAGAATTAACAGAATTAGATTTAATGCATGCTGCAGGTTTAGAGAAAATTGAAATAGCTAAACAAAACGGTAGTTGGACTGAGCTAGATGATGTTGAAAATGGCATTATCCCAAATGATTTACAAAGTGAATTCGATAAAAATCCAATAGCTTATACCAACTATCAAAACTTTGCTCCTTCCTACAGAAAAAGTTATCTGTATTGGTTAAATCAGGCCAAGAGAGAAACTACAAGACAAAAACGTATCACCGAAATTATCCAACTATGCACAAATAACATTAAAAGTCGTGGTGATTGGTAATCATTCAACTCGCTTTAAACCTTCCAAATCAATTATCTTAATTTGTTTACCAATGGTAGTTATGAGGTCTTCTTTTTTAAATTGAGAAAGTACTCTAATGGTAGATTCTGTTGCCGTTCCAATAATATTGGCAAAATCTTCTCTTGACAACAATACACTTAAAGTTCCATCTGATTTTGTACCAAAACTGTCATTAATATAAATTAGGGTTTCTGCTAAACGCTGTCTAACAGATTTTTGGGCCATATTTACAATAATGTCATCAGCTTCTTTTAAATCGTGAGCCATCTCTTTTAACAAATCAAAAGTAAAGTTTGTGTTTTTTTGAAGGTCATTAATAATTTCAGACTTAGGAAGAAAACATAGTTCCATATCGTTTAACGCTATAGCGCTTAAGTTAACACTTTCATCACTTACTAAAGAACGTTGTCCAATTAGTTCCCCTTTAACAACCAATTTTATAATTTGATCTTTTCCGTTTGAACTCAACTTTGTTAGTTTGCAAATACCTTCTCTTACACAATAAATTCCTTTTAATATATCGCCTTCTTCAAAAATAATTTCTCCTTTTTTTACAATCCTTGATGTTTTACAATTAGAAATCCTCACTAACTCGTCATTAGTCAATGTCTTAAGAGAATTAAATTCTTTTATAATACATTGTTCACATTTGCCCATAGTTGTAACAGTAAATTAAAGAACTGTAAAATTAAGCAAAACACAACAAATATCATATTTTTAAAATATGACATATATCATGTTTTGTTTTTTGTATATTTAAAATCTTTGCAAAAGGTATATAATGAGCAAATAATTTATGGAACATCATACATGTTTCCACTGTGGTTTAGACACAAAAGATTCTGAAATAACATTTGATGATAAGTCATTCTGCTGTAATGGTTGCAAAACCGTTTACGAAATTTTTTCTACCAATGATTTAACTTGTTATTATGATTTACAACAAGCGCCTGGTACTACTCCCAAAGAAATAGAAGGCAAATATAACTTCTTAGAAAACAATAAAATTATAGACAAATTATTGGAGTTTAATGATGGTAAAACACAAATAGTTACTTTATACATCCCACATATTCATTGTAGCTCTTGCATTTGGATTTTAGAAAATTTAAATAAACTACATCCATCAATTAGTTCTTCTATTGTGAATTTTGGAAAAAAGAATGTTAGAATAACTTATAATCCTGAAATACTTTCACTAAAAGATTTAGTCATTTTATTAAACAGTATAGGTTACGAACCTTATATAAGTTTGGATGATTATAGTACAAGCAAAAAAAATATTGATAGGTCTTTAA
This sequence comes from Flavobacteriaceae bacterium UBA6231, assembly GCA_002441545.1. GTDB lineage: Bacteria > Bacteroidota > Bacteroidia > Flavobacteriales > Flavobacteriaceae > Yeosuana. The sequence continues at coordinate 6,844 of DJWL01000169.1, forward strand.
TATACAAATTAGGCTTTGCAGGTTTTGCTTTTGGGAATGTTATGTTTTTATCATTCCCTGAATATTTTGAAGTTAACGAATTTTGGTTAGAACAATACAAACCATTATTTAGATGGCTAATGTTTGCGTATTCAATTCCTGTGGTTTTCTATTCTGCTCAAGAATATTTTATTTCAGCATATAAAGGATTACGTTCAAAAATTTTAAATATAGATGTACCTATTGCTTTAGGCGTTTTGGTTTTATTTATAAGAAGTACTGTTGAAATTATTTTCAATTACGGTCCTGGCTTTTTCGATAGTCTTACAGGACTCATATTCTTTTTATTGTTAGGAAAATTTTTTCAACAAAAAACCTATTCGTTTTTATCATTTGAACGCGACTACAAATCATATTTCCCAATAGGAATTACAAAAATACTGACTGATGGAAAAGAAGAATCCATTCAAGTTTATGATATTGAAAAAGGAGACCGATTATTAATAAGAAATGAAGAATTAATACCAGTTGACTGCATCTTGATTAAAGGAAATGCAAGGATAGATTACAGTTTTGTTACTGGAGAATCAAAAAATGTATCAAAAAGTTCTGGAGACAAACTGTTTGCTGGTGGGAAACAGCTCGATGGAAGTATTGAGGTGGATGTGCTAAAATCTGTAGAACAAAGCTACTTAACACAGCTTTGGAGTAATGATGTGTTTAAAACCGATAAAGAAGCATCTTTTACTTCAATAACCAATAAGATAAGTAAACATTTCACTATAGCCATTTTATCAATAGCACTCATATCAACTGCATATTGGCTTTTTATAGATACAAGTAAAGCTTTAAATGTATTTACTGCTATATTAATTATTGCATGTCCCTGTGCATTGGCACTTTCAGCTCCTTTTACTTTCGGAAATATTTTGCGTATTTTAGGAATGAAAAAGTTCTATTTAAAAAATGCAAGTGTTATTGAACAGTTAGCCAAAATCGACACCATTATTTTTGACAAAACAGGCACCATAACGGCCAATAAAGATACTACCATAAATTATGAAGGTGATGAGCTTTCTTTACAAGAAGAATCTCTTTTAAGAAGTACTTTAAGAGGGTCGAACCATCCATTAAGCAGGGCCTTATACAAATTATTGAATGATAATGACATTGTTACTTTAGATACGTATCAGGAATTTTTAGGCAAAGGAATTGAAGGTCAATACAAAGAAACCAAAATTAAGGTTGGCTCTGCACCTTTTGTGGGTTTTGCTTCAGAAACAGCAACATTAAACACTAGTGTACATATAAGTACAAACAATACATACAAAGGAAAATTCACTTTTTATAATGCTTATAGAAAAGGGTTATCTCAACTTTTTAACAAACTAAAAAAGCACTATGATTTAGTGATTCTTTCTGGAGATAATGAAGGAGAAAAAGAAAACTTAACAAAACTTCTTCCCGCAAAAGTAAAATTGTTATTTAATCAAAAACCAGAAGATAAGTTAGAATACATTAAATATCATCAAAGCGAAGGAGCTAATGTATTAATGATTGGCGACGGATTAAATGATGCCGGTGCCTTGGCACAAAGCAATGTAGGGATTGTAATTTCAGAAAATGTAAATGTTTTTTTTCCAGCTTGTGATGCTATTTTAGATGCTTCAAAATTTAACCAATTACATCAGTATATAAAAATTACAAAAACATCACTAAAAATCATTAAATGGAGTTTTTTATTATCATTTATATATAATATAATTGGGTTGTATTTTGCAATAACAGGACAATTATCTCCTGTATTTGCAGCTATATTAATGCCACTAAGTTCAATTAGTGTGGTTGGGTTCACAACCCTAGCTACTAATTTGGCAGGAAGAAAACTAAAATAAAACATGATATATATCATTTTATTAGATAAACCTTGAAAGTATTTTTA
>DJWL01000169.1:8775-12666 GCA_002441545.1 Flavobacteriaceae bacterium UBA6231
GATGATAGCTATACGCCATCTGTACGTATGCTATTTGAAGACGAACTTGTCAAAGAAAAACCTGAAAAATCAACTAATTCTATTCTAACCAAAAAAGATTAACTATTAAAACTATGGAAGTACAACAATTTCATTACGATAATAAGATCGTTAAAAACTTCATCTATGCCACTATGGTTTGGGGTGTTGTAGGCATGTCAGTAGGACTACTTTTAGCCTTTTTATTTTTATTTCCTAATTTAACCGATGGCATATCATGGTTAAGTTTTGGTCGTTTAAGACCATTACATACTAATGCTGTTATTTTTGCCTTTGTAGGAAATGCCATTTTTGCAGGTGTTTACTATTCATCACAACGCTTATTAAAAGCACGAATGTTTAGTGACGTATTAAGTAAAATTAATTTCTGGGGATGGCAACTTATTATTGTGGGAGCTGCTTTAACCCTACCATTTGGTTTTACTAGTTCAAAAGAATATGCTGAATTAGAGTGGCCTTTTGATATTGCTATTGCTTTAATATGGGTGGTTTTTGGATGGAATCTTATTGGAACTATTTTAAAAAGAAGACAGCGTCATTTATATGTAGCTATTTGGTTTTACATCGCAACCTTTGTTACAGTTGCTGTACTTCATATTTTTAATAGTTTGGAATTACCTGTAAGCGCATTAAAAAGTTATTCTGTTTATGCAGGTGTTCAAGATGCTTTAGTGCAATGGTGGTATGGTCACAATGCTGTTGCTTTCTTTTTAACAACACCTTTCTTAGGATTAATGTATTATTTTGTTCCAAAAGCTGCTAACAGACCTATTTATTCTTATAGGTTATCTATAGTTCATTTCTGGTCATTAATTTTCATTTATATTTGGGCAGGTCCACACCACTTATTATATACAGCATTACCAGAATGGGCCCAAAACCTAGGTGTTGCCTTTTCAGTTATGTTATTAATGCCTTCATGGGGTGGTATGATAAATGGTTTATTAACTCTTCGCGGTGCTTGGGATAAAGTAAGAACCGACGCTGTTTTAAAATTCATGGTTGTGGCCATTACTGGTTATGGTATGGCAACTTTTGAAGGCCCTACTTTATCATTAAAAAATGTAAATGCCATAGCACATTTTACCGACTGGATTATTGCTCACGTTCACGTTGGTGCGTTGGCTTGGAATGGTTTCTTAACCTTTGGTATGATTTATTGGTTAGTACCAAGACTATTTAAAACGAAACTATTTTCTACTGGTCTAGCAAATCTTCATTTTTGGATAGGAACACTTGGTATCATTCTGTATGCCTTACCAATGTATGTTGCAGGTTTTACTCAAGCTAGTATGTGGAAACAATTTAATCCTGACGGAACTTTAGTATATGGCAATTTCTTAGAAACAGTTACAGAAATTATGCCTATGTATTGGATGCGTGCTATTGGTGGTACTTTATATATCACTGGTATGCTTATTTTAGTTTACAACATCATTGTAACTATTAAATCTGGAAGCGCTGTAACTGATGAATTAGCAGAAGCTCCTGCTTTAGAACGCATTTCAAAACATAGATTAGCTGGTGAAGGATGGCATTCTTGGTTAGAGCGTAAGCCAGTAAAATTAACTATTTATGCAACCATAGCAATTCTTATTGGAGGTATGGTACAAATTATTCCAACCATTTTGGTAAAATCTAATATCCCAACAATAGCAAGTGTAAAACCATATACACCTCTTGAACTTGAAGGAAGAGATATTTATATACGTGAAGGTTGTGTTGGTTGTCACTCTCAAATGATTAGACCATTTAGAAGTGAAGTTGAACGCTATGGTGAATATTCAAAAGCTGGCGAATATGTGTATGACCATCCTTTCCTTTGGGGAAGTAAACGAACTGGACCTGATTTACATCGTGAAGGTGGAAAATACTCTGATAATTGGCATTTAAACCATATGTATGATCCAAGAAGTACCTCAAGTGGCTCTATTATGCCTAACTATAAATGGCTTGTTAAAAATGAACTTGACAAATCTCAAACTGAGGCTAAAATGAAAGTAATGGTTACACTTGGTGTTCCTTATACAGAAGAAGAAATTGCCAATGCACAACAACAAATGCTAGACCAAGGCTCGCAAATAGAACAAAACCTATATAGCGACCCAGACTTTGTTGCTAGTTATGAAGCCGACAAAAATAATGCTGCAGAAAGTGGAACTCCATTTATTGAAATGAAAAATCGTGAAATAGTTGCTTTAATAGCATATTTACAACGATTAGGAACAGATATTAAAGTAAAAGATAATCAGGAATAATTAATTCAATAAAAGAATCATGTTGAAATTTGTAAAAAATTATATGGAAACTATTTCAGGTATTGAAATTTATCCAATTATTGCTTTACTAATATTTTTCACCTTTTTTGTTATTCTATTCTGGTGGGTTTTAACCGCTAAAAAAGAATATATTAATACAGTAAGCAATCTTCCTTTAGAAAATAATAACCAAAACGATATTTTGTTATGAGAAATCTTTTTCCATCTTACGTAAGAGTCCCTATAGTATTCTTTATAATCTTCGGGCTTGTAGAATATTTTGTTGATTCTGGTGATCAGCCAGCGTTCATAAAATTCCCTATAGTACTTTTATTTTTATTATTAGTATTATTAATTCTTATTGCTATTGAAGCTATTATTGGCGCATTAGAAAATGTGATGTTTCAAAGCTTAACAGAAGAAGGAAAAGAACGCTTTTTAGCTTCAAAAAACAAAGTTCCTCAATTTAACTGGATTAAAAATATCTACAAAAAATTAGTAGGAACAAAACCAATTGAAGAAGAAGGTGAACTTATTCTAGATCACAATTATGATGGTATAAAAGAGCTTGACAACTCATTGCCTCCTTGGTGGCTATATTCATTCTATGCTTCTATAGTATTTGCTGTAATTTATTTAGTAAATTTTCATTACTTTGGAAACAACAGTCAGTTTGATGAATATGCTCAAGAATATAAAGAAGCCGAAATTAGCATCGCAGAATACAAGAAAAACGCTAAAGATTTAGTTGACATCAATTCTGTTGCCTTATTAACAGACCCTGCAGATTTAAATAGCGGTAAAGCTATATTTATACAGAATTGTATACCTTGCCATATGGCAGATGGCGGTGGTGGTATTGGTCCAAACTTAACAGACAATCATTGGATATTAGGTGGTGGCATTAAAAACGTGTTCAATACGATTACCGAAGGCGGACGTGATGGAAAAGGAATGATTTCATGGAAACAAAATTTCAAACCATCAGAAATTGCTCAAGTTGCTAGTTATGTTTTATCTTTACAAGGTACCACACCAGCCAACCCTAAAGAACCAGAAGGAGATATTTGGGTAGATGAAAACGCAGTTCCAGCTGAAACTACTGAAACTACTATTGTATCAGATTCACTATCTGTATCACCTAATTAAAAGTTTAAAATAAATTAAGAAGCAATAATATATCTGTTATATTATTGCTTCATCATCTTGTTAGTCCAAAAAAAATGGAAACTTCAGATAATGAAAAATTCAGAGATTCTATAGGTACAATAACTGAAGAAGGCAAACGTGCTTGGGTTTTTCCAAAAAAACCAAGTGGCAAGCTTTATGAATCCAGAAAACTAGTTAGCTATTTATTATTAGCTATTTTGGTTTTTTCACCATTTATAAAAATTAACGGAAACCAGTTTCTGCTCTTCAATATTTTAGAACGTCGATTTAATATTTTTAGTTTTCCGTTTTGGCCTCAAGATTTTCATTTATTTGTAATTTCTATGATTATTGGGGTCATCTTTATAACCCTTTTCACAGTAGCTTTTGGTCGGATTTTTTGTGGATGGATTTGTCCTCAAACTATTTTTATGGAAATGGTTTT
>DJWL01000192.1 GCA_002441545.1 Flavobacteriaceae bacterium UBA6231
TTTTAAAAAGAGTTTAACTATTAATAAAGCTTATTCTAAAAGAATTTCTTTTTTAATTTTTTGATTTAAATAAACGGAGACTTCCCCTCCATTTTCTTTATTTATAGTTTTTGCTTTCTTCCAATGTAATAACGCATTACCCTTTTCACCAAGTTTATACCAAATGTCTCCTTTATGCTCCCAAATAATAGCTTGTGCATCTCCACCATACCTTATTGCCCTATCATTTAAATTTTCTGCTTCTTTATACCTCCCTTGCTTATATAAAACCCAAGAATAAGTATCTAAATAGTTATAGTTATTAGATTCAATTTCGTTACATAGTTTTATCATTTGTTCGGCCTTATCTAATTTTTGAACACTTGTCGCTAAAGTTTTACTATAACTATTAAGTAACGATGGATTCTTCGGCATAATATTAAGCGCTTGATTATAAGCATCTTCAGATTTTTCAAAATCATTTACCTTAAAATAGATTTCACCTAATCCTTTATAAAAAAGCAGAAGTAGTTCTGAATTACCCTTAGCATAATTGACTCCTTCATTGAAATACTTTATTGCTTCTTCATCATTCTTACTTATCTTATTTGAAAGAGAAACATTAAGGTTTTTACTAATACCATTATTAATAGAGGTAAATAAATTTTCTTTTTTACTTTTTGCAGTTGCTAAATAGTAATACATAAGTGCGTCATTGGGATATAAAACAATACTGTTCTCTAAAAACTTTATAGCCTGATTACTTTGTCCTTCATCAATATAAGACAATGCCGCACTGTGCATTGCTTCAATGTTATCTTCAACAATTCTATCTTTTAAAACCCCATTATCACTATAAATATCCCTAAACAATAAATTTCCGTTTTCGTCAAATGTAAAACTATAAAACTCATAATATTTTTTCTTATAAGATCTGGTATAATTCCATTTTATATATTTTATAAATCCATTTTTTGAATATTTTATTTCCTCGACTACTCCATAATTTTTATTAATAAAAATATTTTTATTGCTACCATCGTAAAACGCAATACTTATAAATCCTTCTTTATTATGGTTAATTACTTGTTTTAAAATTCCATTGTCAAAAAATGTTTCATTATTAATTTTACCATTTTCGTAATAGTAAATTACCTTGCCATTAAATGTAGCTTTGCTATTATCATCTATTTTAGTTGCAAATCCCTCCATTTGTAATTGGTTATTCGAAGAATAATAATCTTTAACATGATAAAGACCATTAACCATATCAACTAAGGGTCTATAATAAGCAGCATGTTTTCTAGAGGTTACTTTCCAGTTAGCATCAAAAAAAGTGGTTTCGTCAATTCTTTTTTTCTCGGCAAGAGATTCGCTTAGAAGCTTTTTAGCATTAGGATAAGCTTTATTTAGTTCTAGTGTTTTTATTAAAAAGTTAATATGCAATTTTGAACCAAGCTCTTCAAATTTAGCCCTGTGGAAAAAATAATCAGCTTTCTTTGGGTTTGCCTTAATTGCCATTTCAACAAAATCTTTACTTGCAATTTGATAGTAAGCATTTGAGTTTTTGTATTTTCTTAAAGAAGCTTCATAAAGTTGCTTATCACTAGGATTATCATTTGAAACTAAAAAATTCTCCTTAACCATATCACAGTTAGGATCAACCCAATTTGTATTATCAATTGAGAATCTAGATTCAGTTTTATCAATTTTACATTGATAGTATTTAGACATGTTTAAATAATATTTTTCTTTATCAGCTGATATTTCTGATGCTGCTCTTCTAAAAAAGTTTTCTTTATTCTTTTTAAAATCTTTTACTAAATCATTTTTAACCTTAGTTAGCATTTTTCGTTTATCATCTTCAAGTTTCTTAATATTAGCAGCCTTTTCTTTAGCAATTTGATTTGGCAAACTCATTTTAACTATTGCAGTTCCTATATCTGTACCTAATTGTTCCATAGAAGTACTGTTATATGAACTTTGTTGTGCATAAGAAGCATTAATCTCTTTTACTACTTGATTATACCGCTGCTGACTTAGTCTTTCTAGTTCCTCCAATTTATAGTTAAACTGTCGTATGATTTCATCAGGGTCATCTGATTTTTGCATTCGTGTTGCCGACTCTATTTTACTTTTATAATTGTTATAAGAAGCATTTTGTTGAAACATTAAATCCATTGAAGAAGTTAAATAATCACCAGCTTTTTTCACAGCATTAATTTGAGCATCAATACTACTCTGTTGTTGTGCCCCTTCTCTAATTTTTCTACTTATTTCTGCATCTTTTTCTGCATCTGCTTTCCTTTTCTTTTCCTTAAACTCATCTTCTTCTTTTTTTTCCTCTCTCTTCCTTTTTTGTTCTTCCTCTTTTGCTGCATTAATCTTTTCTAACTCAGCCTCCATTTTCTCGACCTCCCCTTCAGCTAATTTTTCTTTTTCTAACCTAGTTGATTCTTCTTTTTCTTTTAGCTTATTTAGTTTTTCTTCAGCAGATTCGGCTTCCCAAATTTTATTTTGCGCTTTGTCATCATTGTAACCTGTACTTAGAGCTTTTTTATATTCCTGAATTGCGCTTTTATAATCTTGTTTTTCATAATAATTAAGTCCAGATTCGATTAATGCATCAAAATTTTCTTCTAATTTTTTATCTTCTCTTTTCCTTTTTATTTCCTCCAACCTATTCTTTGCCGTATTGTTATTATAATCTTCTTTTCTAACTTCATTATATAATCTTTCCGCCTCATCATAATTTAAGTCAAAAAATTCGTTATTAGCTTGGTCCAACAAATCATCAACTTTATTGTTTTTAAGTAATATTTTGATAGCGTTTTCTAATTCTCTATTTACACTCCCTAATCCACCTCCTGTTATAGAAATGCTTAAAGCATTCCCTAACTTTTGCCCCCAATTATCACTACAACTTTTAATTCCATGTGACTTTATAATTTCTCTTACTCTACTTTCATCTTCCCAATTAAATTTGTCATCAAAATAAGCGCTTGACAATCCTCCACTTACACTTCCATTAATGCTAATTTGTGTTGACTTTGTTTGTAATACTGAATTTATGCCATACTTAAAAGATGCTTTAATATTCAGATAGTCACCCTTTACATTAACTGGAAAAACATATCCAGGTATGTCGCTCCCGGAATATCTTCTACCTTGGTAAGTGTATGAAGTGATTTTAATATTACCAATAACTACTGAAACATATGGGTTTCCTAAATAACAATCTGCTCTAAATTTTATAGTCCCAGATAATGAAGCTCCTTCTAAATTACCATTAAAAGTTTGTGTATGGATACCGCTTTGGCCAACTGACGTTAATGTAACCAAAATTGTTATGATTAAACAGCAAATTGATTTCTTCATACTTTATATTTTATGCTTTGCGTGATTCATAAATAAATTTGAAATTAACTATCCTCTGGGTCCTGAGAAACTTTTAGTCTCTGCATTTAACATTCTCATAAAATTTAATTGTTCAGGGGTATATTTCTCTTTCATTGCTTCTTTAGAAAATTTCAAATAAAGATTGATGTAATACTTAACATTATACCACGGAATATCTTCAGTTTTCTTACTTTTTAAAAAGACACAAATTTCATCCCCCACCCTTTTAGTGAGTATCGCAAATTCATTTTTAGAATTGATTAGACTTTTAATTTCCTTTATTTCTTTAGCAGTAGTTGCACAATATGATTGATGCAATTCACTTATAACAACAACATTATCTGCGTATTGGTTGTCATTACCTGATTGCTTTAATGATCCGTTATCACTCAAAGCGATTTGAGCATTATTTTTAGACTCTTCTCCTTCAAAAAAATATTTCTCTTCGATGTCTCCATTATATTTATAGTAAATACTTAATCCATGTTTCTTCCATCTACCTCTTTTTTCATTGTCTTTTACAAAATATTTATAATTACATTTAGATAAAAGTTTAGCTTTTTTACTGTTTTTTACAATTTCATTTCCTGTACCGTAAGAATATCTAATTGCTGAAAAACCATTATATTCATATTCATACATTATATCTCCTGAAGAAGAATAATAATAAATCCACTTCCCTTCCTCTTTACCATTTTTATATTGACCAAATATTGATAGTTGGTTTGGTCCATCATATTTTTTGTACTCACCATTTCGTAACCCAAATTCATAATTTATCGATTCACTTAAATAAGGTTCCCCTTTTCGATGGTAATAAATCTCCGAAAGACCATGCTTTTCTCCATATACATAATTTGTTTTTTCCTTTAAATATTCAACCCTTGGTGAATCATAAGACTTGTCATAAATATAGACTGTTCCATGTTTTACCATTTCTCCTCCAAATTCTATCCAAGTAGATTTTATCCCGCTTTCATATTTTATACCATAAGTACTTCCGTTTTTAGCAGTCCACTTATACTTTTCTCCTTCTTTAAAATTATCAAAATCACTTAAATTAATCGAGGAGACATTTTCAAATGTTATTTCTTTCGATTGTGCTTTTAAAAAGCTATGTAAAAAAGTAAAACATGTAAATAGCAATACTTTTAAAAAACCATTTATATTTCTCATAGGTTGATTGGTTTGATTCATATCAATATTTAACAATACATATACTTAGTATTGGAGCATTACATAAATATTAGGAAACATAAAGTAGCTTTGGGAAAGCTATTATTATAAGAAAGTTATAACACAATAATTGTACTATAAAATAAAGGGGTAATTAATAATCTCTGTTTAAGAATGTTAATAGTAAATTTTAAGTTAAAAAAAGTGCCTATCATTATATTGGTTGGTTTAAAAATAATCAGACAGACACCTTATTTCAAAAAAATTCTCCTTAAGAATTAATTAATAGCTTATGTAAAAATGGAGCTAAAATGTTTTCCAAACAATACTCAATTTGAGTATTTTTCTGTTTTTTAGTGAATTTTTCGTTAAAAAGGCTATTTAACAGGATATAAGTTGTAGTTAAATTCTAAATAAAACTAAAACATCAAGAAATTGTTGGTTTTAATCATCCCAATGAGTTCTCCTGTAGATGATATATTGAGCTTTTTAAGAATATTTCTCCTATGTGTATCTACTGTGTTAGGGCTAATATTAAGCTTTTTGGCAATATCTTTACTATTATTATTTAAAACTAATAAGCGCACTATATCGCGTTCTCTATTACTAATTCCATCGTATAATAATTTTTGAGAAAAATTATTAAAATATTTTGTTTCATATTCATTATTCTCATTTAATAATTTAGCAGTTGCAGATACTTGCAATTGTATTTGAGGATCTAAAACTGTATAATGAGCCAATCCTATAATTGGTTTTTCATCTACATCAAACTCTAAAGGTGTTGTATTTTGCACAATGTTTACATAAATACCTTTAGCATTTTTTAATCGGTAATTCCATGTATAACTCATGTGTCTTCTCTCCTCTGTAGTAATTTCATTTAATGTAAAAATCATGAGTTCATTTAAAGCCTGTAGCCAATGTTCAACATCATCCGGATGCATTCTACTCCAAAAATAACGCATTCCTTTAGTTTTGATTAAATCTGAATTCAACCCTAAACATGAAAACATATTTTTACTTATATATTCAAATGAAAGATTTTGAGTGTTTGTAACACAAAAAAAGGTAGAACTATAAGGTAGGTAGGCATCTAACTCAATAATCTTATTGATATGTTCTTCTAACGAAGGCTTATCATACGATTTAAAAATATCTTTGTAAACACTTTTTATATCCTTAACAATCATAGCAATTAATTAATCCGCTTGTAAGATATAAAAAAAAATAAAAATGAGTATTGTGGGTCATACTGGATTCGAACCAGTGACTTCCACGTTGTCGACGTGACACTCTGAACCAACTGAGTTAATGACCCAAAAACAAAGATTAAATATAAAGCTTTTTTAAAAACTTAAATGTCTTCAAAAAAAAATCCTAAAGTAAGTATACCTTAGGATTTTGTGGGCAATGAGGGATTCGAACCCCCGACCCTCTCGGTGTAAACGAGATGCTCTGAACCAACTGAGCTAATTGCCCCTGTAATTGGATTGCAAATATAGTCTAGATTTTTAAATCGCAAAAACTTTTTAAATAAAAAATTAAATTATTTCTGCTACCACAAAAGTACTGCCTCCAACAAAAATAAAATCATTAGCCTTGGCGGCATTCAAAGCTACTTTATATGCCTCATTTACTGAACCATAAGCTTCTCCGTTGATACCAGAATTAGCCATTATTTTTTTTAACTCTAAAGCATCTAATCCACGTGGAATATCTGGTTTACAAAAATAATACTTAGCATTTTTAGGCAACAAATGAATGATTGCACCTATATCTTTATCATTAACAACTCCAAAAATTATATGTAGTAATTCAAATTCTTCATTCGAAATTTGATTCATAACATAAGTTAAACCTTCTTTGTTATGCCCTGTGTCGCAAATTACCTTTGGATTTGAATGTAATTGTTGCCATCGTCCCATTAAACCTGTGTTTTTTACAACATTTAAAAGCCCACTTTTTATGTGCTCTTTTAAAATTTTATAGCCCATAAATTGTAGTTCTTTTATGGTTTGTATGACCGTTGTGATATTTTTTGATTGATAAATTCCTTTTAAATCACTTTTATAAATTTCAATTTCCTGCTTATCTGCAAAAACAATCTTTGAATTATTTTTTTTAGCTGTCTCTTTAAAAATAGATTCTGTTTCCAATTGAGTTTCTCCTATTACTACTGGAATGCTTGGTTTAATGATGCCTGCCTTTTCAATTGCTATGGCTTCTAAAGTATTTCCTAAAAACTGAGTGTGGTCCAACCCTATATTTGTAATTACTGATGTTATTGGAGTGATGATGTTAGTAGAATCTAATCGTCCTCCAAGCCCCACTTCAATAACAGCTATATCAACTTTTTCTTTTGAAAAACAATCAAATGCCATACCTACAGTCATCTCGAAAAAAGACAAAGAATGATTTTCAAAAAACTGTTTATTCCTTTTAATAAATCCCATCACAAACTGTTTACTAACAGTTTGTCCATTGATTTTTATTCGCTCCCTAAAATCTTTTAAATGAGGAGATGTATATAACCCTACCTTATACCCCGATTCTTGTAAAATAGAAGCCAACATATGACTAGTTGACCCCTTTCCATTAGTTCCTGCAACATGAATTGTTTTGAAGGCTTTTTCAGGATGTCCTAAATTTTCAGATAACTTTAAAGTATTTGATAAATCTTTTTTAAAAGCAGAATTTCCCTGACGTTGATACATTGGGAGCTGAGAAAACATCCAATCTAAAGTATCTTGATAGGTCATTTTATTGCCCTAAAGCGAAGTTAATACTTACAAAACCTACTTGTGGATTGGGGGCATTTTCATTAGGAGTAAATTTAAATGATAAAGCTGTTTTCTTTGCAGCCTCAAACAAACAACTTATTCCTGTAGTTCCTTTAATACCTGGCGTAGCTTTTACAACTTTTCCACTTCTATCAACCCTTATTTCAACAACAACAAGACCTTCTTGATTACATTCTTGCTTAAAAATATCATTTGAAATTTTACCCCTACCACCTAAACCATAACCAACACCTCCTTTTCCAGGTCCAGATCCACCAAAATAACTTGGAGCATAAGGATCACCATCGAGTTGTCCTTTATCTCCTGCTTTATTATCGTTACCTTCTCCACCTGTAGCAGTTCCATCAGACTTACTAACACCTCCTATTAAAGCATCTAATTTTCTCTTTTTATCTTCTTGGATTTGTTTTTCTTTTGCAATTCGGTCTGCTTCTGCTTTTGCTTTTGCATCAGCTACAGCCTTAGCTTTTGCTTCTGCTTCCTTTTCCTTTTTTAAAGCAATGGTTTCTATATCATCTTGAGTTAAAACTTGTTCTTTAACTTCAGTAGGCTTTGATGGTTCTGCTTTTGAAACATCTGGTTGATAAGGTTCATTTACTTCTTTTGGCTCTGATTTTATTGGCTTTAATGGTTGTATGTCACCTTTACCAAAATCTGAAGTTCCGAAATTAACAGCAACTCCATATTCAATTGGAGGATCCATATAAGGGGCTCCAACAACAAATAATAACAAGATTAATATAATAGTAATTAATGCTGTTAATTTAGCAGAATTCCGTTCATGTTTAGTTTCGAAATATTTCATCAGCTAACAAAAAAACTTGTTTAATAAATTAATCGTTTGGTTTTACGGCCAATATGACTTTAAATTTATTTCTGTTTGCAATATCCATAACCTTTACAACATTTTCAACTGGCACAGACTTTTCTGCACGTAAAATAACCGTAGGTTTTTCTTCAGAAGAAAGCGCTGCAACAAGCTCAGATTCCAAAACACTTTCACCTACACGTTTTGAATCAATATAATAAGTCAAGTCTTTTTTTATACTAACAGCTACAGATTTTTTATTTTCAGTTTTCCCACTTGCTTTTGGCAACAAAATGTCAATCGCACTGGTAGAAACCAAAGTAGAAGCTATCATAAAAAATATAAGTAACAGAAATACAATATCTGTCATTGATGACATATTGAATTCTGGTGATACTTTATTTCTTCCTCTTATATTCATACTATGACGGTTCGTTTAAATGATCTAGAAACTCTAATGAATTAGCTTCCATTTGATACACAACTTTATCTGTTTTTACAACTAAATGGTTATATGCCATAAAAGCAACAATACCAACAATTAATCCTGCAACTGTTGTGGTCATTGCTGTATAAAGTCCGCTAGCTAACACATCCATTTGTATAGTACCACCTGCATTTGCAAGTTCAAATATTGCTAATATCATTCCAATTACTGTACCAAGAAATCCAATCATAGGACCTGCACCCGAAATAGTAGCCAACATACTTACGTTTTTTTCAAGTTGATAAATCTCTAATCGTCCTGCATTTTCTAAAGCTGTATTAATATCTGCTAAAGGTTTTCCTATTCTAGAAATTCCTTTACCAATTAATCTTGATACTGGCGAATTTACTTGGGCACAAAGTATTTGGGCAGAATCAATTTTCCCATGACTTACATGGTCCTTGATTTGATTCATAAAGTTTGAATCTATTTTTGATGCTGCTTTGATTGCAAATAATCTTTCAAAATAAATATAAGTAGCTAAAACTAGCATTAAAAATAAAACAGCTATTATAAGCTGTCCTGCTACTCCACCACTACTAATAAGTTCAATAATTGAAAGTGTTTTTTCAACTGGTTCCCCATCTTGAATTATATCAACCCCTTCTTGTGCGTTTTGTATTAAAGTATTTAACATATAGTATCTTATTTCTTACCGATTATATAACGTCTGTTTTTTTATTAAAGTATATTAAAATAATGTTCTTGTTACCATAAATGCTGCTGCTCCTACAAGAAAACCTATTAAAGCCAACCATGAAATCTTTTTTAAATACCAGAAAAAGTCAATTTTCTCCATTCCCATAGCTACTACACCAGCAGCAGATCCAATAATTAACATACTTCCTCCTGTTCCTGCAGAATAGGCTACAAAATGCCAAAGCTCATTATCTAATGGCTCAGAAAACATACCTAAACTTGCAGCAACTAAAGGGACATTATCTATAACCGCAGAACCTACACCCAGTAATAAAATCACTAAATCTGAAACACCAACCGGCTCATAAGAATAATGCATTTCCGTACCTAACATTGGCATGTTTTCTTTTAAATTGGAAGCAAATTCAAACAATATACCTAAAGATTCTAATGCCGCAACCGCCATTAAAATTCCTAAAAAGAAAAGGATGCTTGGCAATTCAATTTTTGATAATGAATGATGAACCGGGCTATGCAATGCATGGGAGTCACTTTCTTCTGAATTAAATACAGTCAAACTAAATTTTGAACTACTGTATACTTCAGCAAAAATTGCAACAACTCCCAAAGACAACATCATACCAACATATGGAGGCAAATGCGTTATCATTTTAAACACAGGAACAAAAACAATAGCTCCCAAACCTAAATAAAGCATGGTGGCACTAAATCTTGATTTTTTCTTACTTTCTACTTGTTCTTCAACTTCTAAATCTCCTTTAAAGATTGGTAAGAATGATGCAATAAATGATGGTACTGCCATACATAAAAATGAAGGCACAAATAAATATCCTATTAAATGTCCTGTGCTAACTTTTTTACCAATCCATAGCATTGTGGTTGTAACATCGCCAATTGGAGACCAAGCTCCACCTGCATTTGCAGCGATAATGATTAAACCTGCCAAATATAACCTTGTATCTCTATCTTTAACTATTTTCTGAAGAATTGAAATAAGTACAATTGTAGCAGTAAGATTGTCGATAATTGCAGATAAAGTAAATGCTAAAATTGAAAAAACCCATAATATTTTTGTTTTCTTTTTTGTTTTAACAAAGTCTTTAATTGTCGAAAATCCATCAAAATAATCAATGATTTCAACAATTGTCATGGCTCCTAAAAGAAAAACCAAAATCTCGGAAGTTTTACCTAAGTGATGCAGTAAGGTTTCTTCCATTAGTTCCATTTTCCTTTCTCCGGAAAAAGCACCAAAACCATCCAACAGCGAATGTTTAGCAGAATCAAACCATTGAGGAAAACCTTCTATTCCTAAAGCAATTATTGCCCATAACAAAGCCATCATCACTAAGGCTGGAATAAGTTTATCTATTTTTAAATTATGCTCTAATGTAATGGCCAAATAACCCAGTACAAATACCAAAATGATTGCTGCTTCCATAAATATAATTAAATGAGTTGATCTAAAGCGATTTCAAATGCCGTTTCGCTAATTCCTGTTTTACTTTGCTTTTTATTATATACTTTTTCTATTGCTTCTTTTATTTTATTTGAAGTATCATTAAATATTGCTTCATCTGTCATTTGCACTTTTCTTTCCATAAAATAAGCAAATACTCTTGCCATTCCACAATTTGAAATAAAATCTGGTATTAAACTTACTCTATTATCTGTATGCTCCATTATAGGTCCAAAGAAAATTTCTTTATCTGCAAAAGGCACATTTGCACCACAAGAAATCACCTCTAAACCACTATCAATAAGCTCATCTATTTGATGTATCGTTATCAATCTTGATGAAGCACATGGAGCAAATATTTCTGCATCAAGTGACCAAATTTTTCCATTGATTTTATTAAATGGAATCAAGTTATCACTCACTAAAGTATTACCAGTTTTTGCAAGAAATAGTTTTGTTATTTCATCAAAAGTAAAACCTTCTTTATTTATGAGCCCACCTACAATATCAATAATTCCTACTATTTTAACTCCCATTTGGGACAAATAAAATGCGGCTGCAGCACCAACATTTCCAAATCCTTGAATAATAGCACGCTTCCCTTCAATATTTCCTCCATAAATATGATAATACTGTTTTACAGCTTCTGCTACCCCAAAGCCTGTAATCATATCGGCTACTGTATATTTTCTGGAAACGCTTGGTGAATAAATTGGGTTTTCAATAACTTTAATCACGCCTTGACGTAATTGCCCTATTCTATTAATTTTATCAGCTTCAGTTGGTTTAAAATGACCGTTAAACACACCTTCTTGCGGATGCCAAACACCGCTTTCTTCAGTAATTGGAATAACCTCATTAATCTCATCAACATTTAAATCACCGCCAGTACCATAATAACTTTTAAGTAAAGGGGAAACTACTTTATACCAACGCTCTAAAACTTCTTTCTTACGCGGATCATTCGGGTCAAAATTAATTCCTGATTTTGCTCCACCAATTGATGGACCAGAAACTGTAAATTTAATTTCCATAGTCTTTGCTAATGATAAGACTTCATTCATATCCAAGCCCTTTCTCATTCTTGTTCCTCCTCCGGCTGCACCTCCTCTTAATGAATTTATTACAACCCATCCTTCAGCTTCGCTCTCAGAATCTTTCCAATTAAAGACTATCTCTGGGCTTTTATCTTCATACTTTTTTAATAGTTCTTTCATAAATTTTTATTCATTTATTTTTAAAATTAAATTATTACTACTTATAAATAATTTATGAAAAGTCAGCGCTGAGTCATTGCTTGAAAGTAATTTAATTATTAACGTAACAAATATAAAAAACTAAAAACCCTAAAAGATTAATTTTACAATATTTTTATGGACGAAAAATATTACCTGAACTATGGTTATGTGAAGCACCAGTAACCGATTTTAAACAGTTAATTTCTTCTCGAAGTTTTAAAACTCCTAAAAACCCAAAAATCAAAGCTTCTTTAAACTCAATAATGTTCTTTGATGGAATTAAAATATGATTATTTGTGTGAGTTTTAATTCTATCAATTAAAAAAACATTGTAAGCTCCTCCTCCTGTTACCAATACTGAAGCGTTATTTTTGTTATTTATTTCTTCAGAAATCTGAAAAGCAATATGCTCAACAAATGTTCTCAAAATATCTTTAATCTCAAGCTTAAATGAATCTATTAAAGGAATAACGACCAATTTTACCCATTCTAAACCTAACGATTTAGGATATGGCATTTTATAAAAATCTAAATTATTTAAACGCTCCAATAACTCATAATTTATAGTTCCCGTTAAGGCTATTTTTCCTCCGTCATCAAAATTATAACCTAATTTTGCAACATAATAATTTAAAACAATATTTACTGGGCAAATATCATAGGCTATTACTTCGTTATCAATTAGCGTAGAAACATTTGCAAAACCTCCAAGGTTCATACAAAATTCATATTCAGAAAACAATAAAGCATCACCAATTGGTACTAATGGTGCGCCTTGTCCACCAAGTTTAACATCTTGAACTCTAAAATCACAAACAACGGTTTTTTGTAATAATGAAGCCAACAAAGGAAGATTTCCAATTTGATATGTTAATTTTTTTTCTGGTTGATGTAAGGCCGTATGACCATGAGAACAAATTGCATCAATATCATGAATATCATACTTAACTATAAAATCTTGAATCTTGATTGCTAAATATCGAGTATAATCTTCATCAATTACTTTTAATTTTGATTCAGAAAATAGTACCAAATCTTTAAGAATCTCTAACCAGGAATCCTCATAAGGAATAGTATCTATATTAATTATTTGAAAACTCCAAGTCTCATTAAATTTAAAAGTAACATAAACCAAATCGATGCCATCAAGTGATGTCCCAGACATTACACCGATAATTTTATATTCTATTTTTTTCATATTCAGTAAAAATAATAATACTTATTGAAAATATTCTATTAAAAATTTATCTTTGTGTACCTTTTTTTATCAAATTAATAATTAATTATTTGTTATGGATTTTAATCTTACAGAAGAGCATATTATGATTCGTGATGCGGCTCGTGATTTTGCTCAAACCGAATTACTTCCTGGTGTTATTGAACGTGATGAAACTCAACACTTTCCTGATGAGTTAGTAAAAAAAATGGGAGCATTAGGTTTTTTGGGAATCATGGTAAATCCTAAATATGGAGGAAGTGGCATGGATACCATCTCATATGTGCTTATTATGGAAGAGCTATCAAAAATTGATGCTTCTGCTTCTGTGATAGTTTCTGTAAATAATTCATTGGTTTGTTACGGCATCGAAGCATTTGGTTCTGAAGCTCAAAAACAAAAATATCTTCAAAAATTAGCAACAGGAGAATTTATAGGGGCATTTTGCTTAAGTGAGCCAGAAGCCGGAAGTGATGCTACTTCTCAAAAAACAACTGCTATTGATAAAGGCGATTATTATTTGCTTAACGGTACTAAAAACTGGATTACAAATGGAGGTCGTTCAGATGTATATTTAGTAATCGCTCAAACAGATAGAGATAAAGGTTCGCATGGAATCAATGCTTTTATTATTGAAAAAGGAATGGAAGGCTTTCATGTTGGTCCCAAAGAAAATAAATTAGGAATAAGAGGTAGTGACACTCATACACTACAATTTAATGATGTGAAAGTGCCTAAAGAAAATAGAATTGGAGATGATGGTTTTGGTTTTAGATTTGCTATGAAAACTTTATCTGGAGGACGTATTGGTATTGCTGCACAAGCCTTAGGAATCGCTCAAGGAGCATATGAATTGGCTTTAAAATATTCTAAAGAACGTAAAGCCTTTGGGACAGAAATTTCAAACCATCAAGCAATTGCTTTTAAATTAGCTGACATGTACACTGAAATATCGGCTGCACGTCATTTAGTAATGAAAGCAGCTTGGGATAAAGATCAAAATAACAATTATGATATTTCTAGTGCTGTTGCAAAATTGTATGCCTCACAAGTTGCTATGAAACATAGTGTTGAAGCAGTTCAAATTCATGGTGGCAACGGTTTTGTAAAAGATTACCATGTTGAACGCTTAATGCGTGACGCCAAAATCACTCAAATTTATGAAGGCACTTCTGAAATTCAAAAAATTGTAATTTCTAGAAGTATTTTAAGGGATTAAGATTTATTTTTTTCAGAATTTAAAGCTTCTAAAACCAGTTTCAAATCACCATAACTGTATTTATCATCCAGTTGACTTTTTAAATCGGATAAATTCTCAAATGTTTTTTGAGGAATAAGTACCTTTAATGATTCATAATTTTCAATTGACATTAAATCGGTGATTTCTACATCTCCTGAAGCTATAAAACTGGCTAAATGACCAAAAATAGTGTTCTCATTTAATTCGCGTTCAAAGGCTATTTCTTCAATAGATTTACCAGATTTGAATAATTCTAAAGACAATTTCTTAGTATCAATTTTATCTTTTTTGGGTTTCACTTCTTCAAAAATAGTTTCATCGCTTATAGTGTCAATATCATTTTCATCACAATACGTTTTTATCACATCTAAAATAGCCTTACCATATTTTTCTACCCTTGTTTTTCCCATACCATTTACTTGTAACAGCTCTTTCTTTGTTAAAGGCAAGGTTTCACACATTTCATATAAAGCCTTTTGAGTAAAAACTTGAAAGTGTACTAAATCATTTTTGCTTGCAATCTCATTTCTAAGCACTCTTAAAAGTTCGAACAATTCTACATTTGTGGTTCCATCAATAACTGTCTTTCTGGATTTCTTAGGTTTTTCTTTGGAAAGAAATACAGATTTTGCTCTTAACTCTAAAAGTTTTTTTGTAGAAAAACCTTCCGATAATCCACTAAAAAATAACAATTTAACTTCTAGCAATTCTTCTATGGTATCTAGATTTTTATTAATATCCGCACCAATTACTTTATTATCAGTAGTAAAGCCAAATTCTTTTAAGGGAGCAACCAAATTAATGTCTGATTCGGTTTTAAAATATGCTATAGCCTTTTTAAAACGTTCTTGAATTCGATTACTTAACTCTGGTAATGGTTCTCTTTCAGTAAGTTGTTTTAATTGAGAATTAAAACCATTACTAACTTTTAAAAAATTTGTAATCGTATTTTTTAAAGTCAACATGGGGTTTTCAACTTTCCCTTCAATGCTTGTTCTGTTTTTGTAATAAATATCAAGAATTCTATTTACAGGATACAAAAATTCATAAAACCCAAAAACTTCAGCAATTAAATCCAACTGAAACGTTTTTTGAGAACTTTCTAAAACGGTATTATCTGGTTCATTCGCTTCTGCATTTTTATTAAACGAAATAACATGACTATCACTAATAATTTGGCTGGAACTAATTCTACTTTTTAAAACCAAACCCTCAATAGACTTACATCTACTTAATGCTACATAGGTTTGCCCATGAGCGAACGCACCCTGTGCATCAATAATCGCTTTTTCAAAAGTCAATCCTTGGCTTTTATGAATGGTAATAGACCAAGCCAAACGCAACGGCATTTGTGTAAATGCTCCTATTCTATCCTCCGTAATAGCTTTTGTTTCGGCATCAACCATATAATTTATATTTTCCCAAACTTCTGGAGTCGTTACAATATTAAAATCATCATCAGGACAATGCACCACGACTTCATCCTTTTCCAAATGAATAATTTTACCTATTTTTCCATTAAAATAACGCTTGTCTGGACTGCTGTCGTTTTTTATAAACATAACTTGAGCCCCCACTTTCAATGAAAGAATTTCATCATTAGGAAAAGAAAACTCAGGGAACTTACCTTCTACTTTAGCTTTATATGTGAATGTTTTAGTATTTAGTTTATCTAACTCTATTTTATTAATAGCCTCTGCTTTATTATTATGAGTAGTCAATGAAATGTAACCAGAATTCGGTTCTGGAGTAAAATCTGGAATAAAGCGTTTATTCAATTCAGCAGCAGAAGCTTGACTAAGTACATTATTTCTAATCTCATTAAGAATTTGAATAAACTTAGGATTTTCTTGTCTATAAATATGTTTTAGCTCTATAGTAATCGCATGACATTCTTGATATGCTTGACTACTAAAAAAGAATCCATTACTATAAACATGCTTTAATAATTCCCACTCACTTTCTTTAATAACAGGAGATAACTGCTGCAAATCTCCAATCATAAGGACTTGAATACCTCCAAAAACTTTATCCCTATTTCTAAAACGACGCAACGTTCTATCTATACCATCTAGTAAATCGGCACGTACCATACTAATTTCATCAATGACTAATAAGTCCATCGACTTAATAATATTGATTTTCGTTTTGCTAAATTTTCTATTAAAACTACTGGAATTATTTAAATCAGTATCTGGCAAAATAGGTCCAAAAGGCATTTGAAAAAATGAATGTATTGTAACACCTTTAGCATTAATAGAAGCCACACCAGTAGGAGCTACAACTACTAATCGTTTTAAACTATTCATTTTTAATTGGTGTAAAAACGTTGTTTTACCTGTCCCCGCTTTACCCGTCAAAAAAATAGATCGATTTGTGTTGTTCACAAATTCCCAGGCTAATTCCAGTTCTTTATTTACAGCCATTAAGTGCTATTAAAAATAGAATTTGAAGATACTACTTTTGAAGTCTTATTTAGCTAATTTTTGTAAGAAAAAATCAACTTGTTTAAAGTGTAAAAAATATAAAAACAAAAACCCCTTCATAAACA
>DJWL01000006.1 GCA_002441545.1 Flavobacteriaceae bacterium UBA6231
TGCGAGGGACTGCAAGAACGTTATATGAAAGCCAATGAGTTTAGATACTTATTGCTAGAATTAGAATAGTGGAACTCTATGAAGCATATCGCTTTAATAACAAATTAATTTGAAATAATAAGAACAATAAAAGAATAAAAGAAAAAATACTGATTTTAAGGAGAGCTAAATGTCATATGGTATTCTTGTGTTTGGATTAAATGGAAGTGGTAAATCAACATTAGGAAAAAAACTTGCATTAAATCTAAATTTCAAGTTTATGGATATCGAAGATTATTATTTTGAGGATTCCAAAATACCTTATAGTGTACCGAGAACAAGAGAGAAGTGTACTAAATTATTACTTTCAGATATAAGAAAATATGAAAAATTTGTCTTATCAACAGTTACAGGTGATTTAGGAAGTGAAGTAACATCATCACTAAAATTAGGAGTATATATTTCAGCCCCAAAAGAGGAACGTTTAATCCGAATTAGACAAAGATCAATAGAACGATTTGGAGAAAGAGTTAAACTGGGCGGGGATATGTATGATTCAGAAGTAGCGTTTTACAGTATGGTACAAAACCGTACTTCTGATAAAGTAGATAAGTGGTTAGAGACGGTATCAATACCGATAATTGAAATTGATGGTCTTAAGTGTATTGATGAGAATACTGATTATATTATGCAAATATACAAAAAATACATTTAATTAGTCGGCCTTCATATAACACACAGTCCTCGCNNACGATATTGGTAGTTAGGGTAAGGGAAAGATGGTGTCTTTCTAAGTGATAGGAGTCAATGCGATTGACAAGGGTTGTGTTACATAGAGTTTTTATATTTCGAGTTGAAGTTAATTCCGAAATCGTAGTTTAGGAGTTAAGGGGAAATGCCCGAGAAACGTATGGATCGAAACCCGGTTAATTAGAGTCGTAGCCTTTATACTTAAGTTGCCTGACTTTAGTGCATGAAAAACCTGTCTTATTTCAGTCGCCGACATGGCTCGCTTCTGAAAAAGCGAGGATAGAGGTCGAAGCCTTATAAATAGTGATTAAGCTTGAAAGTCTAGCTACCTGCGTTTCTCGGTCAGGAAATCCAACATCGTATAACACCAAATTCCAGTCATCTTCCCGCATTGTTACGGGGTTATTTTATAGTGGCGCAATGTTAAAATTAAAAGTGGAGAAGTCTAAATACAGGACGACTGGAATTTTAAACGTTAGGCGAAATGCATAAAAAGGCGGAAAGACAAATGGATACCCTAAATGAAGAATTGAAAAATTTTTGGAACTGGTCGAAGACAAATATCAAAGAGCTAGAACAATTTGGCTGGATAAACTCATTAGAACCATTTGAGTACCCAAATTGGACTAGATTGATTGAAGAAACAAAGTTAGCAATATCAAATTTGTCTAATAGCAATTCAAGTTTAGTGATATATAAAAATATTTTGACCGTAATGGCACTTGATAATGAAGCTGAAGAAATTTTAGATTACTTCGAAACATATAATTCTGTTGAATTAGATAAAGTCATTGATTTCGGAATAGATCATCCATTGTCTGATGCTCGTTGGCAAATCGCTGAGTTAATCGGACGGAAAAAAGAAAAAACGTACCTTCCATATTTAGAGTTGCTTATTAAAGATTCCAATACCTATGTAGAAAGAAGAGCTTTATTTTCAATGAACAAAGTTAACCAAGAAAGAGCGGAGGAGATAGCATTTAACAAGATTAGTTCTAAGGATGATTATATAAGATTGGTTTCACTTAGGATACTCATCGAGCAAAAATCTGTACTAATACAACAGGCTTTAGATATTCTTAGAACTGATTCATTTGAGTATATTAAACAAGAAATTGAACAATATAAAAGATATAATTGCACTTCGCCTAACACATAGTCCTCGCAACTGAGGCTGCGAGGACTATAAGAACGTTAGATGAAATCAGTAAAGGAGAATACAATGTTTATTGTTAAAAAATTGTTTGATGAAGGAAGCAGTTCTCCATATATGGCAAGACTTTATTCAAACTTATTTGAATTAAGAGATTATGCATTATGCCATAAATACAAAAAAAACGATATTGACTTAGAAAGAATGGACTTTGATAAGCAATTCAAACCAATTTTAGAAGCAATGGATGTATGTAGAGAATCTGTTAGAAAAATTGAAAACTTATGGAAAGATCATGTTTTGAAAGTTGAGAATGGACAGATAATTATTAAGAGCAATAATTCCATTCATGTTTTGGAAAATATAGACAAACCACTGAAAGAGTATTTCAATCAAATTTTAGTAAATGGTGTTATTGCTCTAAAAGGTGTTCAAAAAATCACATTAATGTTTGATGTTGATATCAGTTTTTTATACATGAAAGAAAAAAAATTTAAAGTTGGAATATCTAATTTAGAGACTTTAGGTGAATATGAACTAGCGCTTTTTTTAGGAGAAATGAGACAAAAATGTACTGAAAATTTTATTAACCTGAGAAATTCTATTGAGCACGAAGGTTGGATGTTACCAGAAGTTAAAATTAATTTAATGAATCCAAACAAAATCAGTGTCGTTGAACCTAGTGTAAATGGAATGCCTATTACTAAATACTGCAAAATAATGACGAACAGGATAATAAGTTCAATAGAAAATGTTATGGTGTACACTTTTCAAAAAAATTTAGAGTATCCTTTTGTTATTTATGAAATTCCTTTGGTTAATAGGGAGAAAGGTTTAGCCCACAGATTTGATGTAACAATTAGTCAAACTGGAATAGAACCATGGAATATAGTATATTGTGAATCTGACTTCATCTAACACACAGTCCTCGNNCTGCGAGGACTGCAAGAACGTTATGAGAAATTCACTTATAAAATTGTGAAAGGAAAAATATATGAATAGAGAACCAATGATTACACAACTAAGTAATTTTTCAAAATATTTTTCTGAAGATATAACTATTTCAATGACAATGTCAGAAATTTATCATGATTTTGCGTTAGAAAATTATAATCTATATAGAAAATATAGATCAGACTTACATAGTATATTTGATGAATTTATGAACCATATAAACACTGTTTTATCATCAGTGTTATTAGAACTTGATCCCATAGAGTTAAGGGAACAATTTTTACCGTATACTGAGTTTCTTGAAAAAGATATGAATGAATTTGAGGCTTTTTTAAATTACCCTATTGAGACTGTTGATATGACAAAGGATTTTTTTAGCTATATCAGCAAATTTGATAAAGTTAAAAATAATGAAAAATTCAAAGTTTCAGCTCTTAATGAATCTTTTGTATATTCTTTAAAGCATGGAATTGCAGCGATTTCTTTTGAGGCCTTTGCATGTGAAGCATTAATTAATGAAACATTATTATGTTTTATTTCAAAAAATCAATTAGATAAAAAGCATAAATCTAAATCGTATAAAAGTAAATTAGAGAACATTTCTGAAATATTGAACATTGAAGAAGATTATTCTGATGTAATTACCAGCCTAGAAGAATTGATTAAATCAAGGAATGATATAGCTCACTTTAAAGGTATTAAATATAATCTTTTTAATTTAGTTGATACCCATATGCATAATGAAGAACATCAGGATGAATTATTTTATTATGGTGAGACTTTTAAAATTCTAGATGCTAATTTGACTGCATATGACAAGCTTAATAGATTTATTAACAAAAATAGTAAATAATATTGAACTTCTCATAACACACAGTCCTCACAACTTACGCTGCGAGGACTGCAAG
>DJWL01000138.1 GCA_002441545.1 Flavobacteriaceae bacterium UBA6231
CCTTGATAAAAAAGAGGATTTTCGAAAAACAACAAATTACGTGTTGATTTTCCTGTTAGTAATCCTTTTTTAATTAAAATAGAAATAACAAAAACCAACACCATGCTAAAAAACACTATTCCTATTTTTTTGTAATCAGCTTTTATAAAATATAAAACAACAGGAGCTAAACCAAAAATCATGATAGCGTTTCGTTTTGAATACAAAGCAAACAAAATGGCAACAAAAGCAAAAATTAAATACTTATATTGATTTAATTCAGTAAACTTAATAAACCAAATTAAAGCTAGAATAATACCTAATAACATAAACAATTCATCTCGACTTTTAATATTGGCAACAACTTCGGTATGTAAAGGATGAACTAAAAACAATAAAGTTGTTATTAATGGCAATAGGATGTTATAACCATTAAAAATCCGAGTTAGCAGTTTAAAAAGCAAAATGCAGGTAAGGGCATATAGCAATACATTAATAAAATGACTAATATTGGCTTGAGTTAACTTATCTTTTCTTTTCTTTTCTTTTATGGTTTGGCTTTCTGGTAATTTGCTAAAAAATTGTTTTTCTATAGCAAAAGATGCTAAAACAGTTGGGCGGTATTCGTATTCTTGTTTGCCAGTTGCAAATCTCGATGTAAATATTTCGGGTAAAGCCTTTAACCCTTTTGCAACCAACTGATTTCCTTCAACCACAATGTTATCGTCAATTGCATATTCGTTGTTAATACTATTGCCATAGACAACAAAAGTTAATAGTGTAATAAAAAAATAGATACGAGTATTTTTAAATTGAGATAGATTTATAGTCATGTAAAAAAAATAGATTTGCAAACAAATATATAAATATTACTTTTAAAGCCATTATTTTTTTTATCTAAACACTTTATTTCATTATGTTAACTATCGAGGAAATTGAAAAAATACAATTCGTATTTATTGTAGGAAGAGGACGCTCTGGAACAACCCTTTTGCAAACTATCTTAGATGCTAATAAAAATGCCATTCTTCCTTTAGAGTCCCGATTAATTATTCATCTTAAACAAAAATATTTTAAGACAAAAGAATGGAATAACGAATTGATTGATGAACTTATTCTCGACTTGTATAAGGATAAAAAATTTAATCGATCTTGGGGCATTAATTCTAAAGAATTAACTAAAAGAATAAAAAGCTATGATTTTAAAAAATTAAGTTTTAGCACTATTTGTAAGTTGATATATCTAAGCTACCCTTCCCCTTTCGAAAAAGGGGAAATAAAATTAATTGGTGATAAAAACCCAATATTTTCAATATTTATCCCTGATTTATTAGAAGTTTTTCCAAATGCAAAATTTATTCATCTTATTAGGGATTATAGAGACAATACTGTATCAAATCGTGAATCTTTTGTAAGAAAATCAATTGCAACAATAGGTAACGGTTGGATTGCATTTAATTTATTTATTGAAAAAAACAAAAATTTATTACCTAAGTCATTTTTTACACTTAAGTACGAAAGTTTGGTTACAGAACCAGAGCAAAAAGTAATAGAATTGTGTAATTTTTTAAGTATTGATTTTAATTCGAACATGTTAAATTTTCATCAAAAAATTAAAGTATTGCACGAAAAACACAATTTTGAAGCAGTAAATTCAATTCACGCCAATCTTGTAAAACCAATCAACACTAACCAAATAAACAAATGGCAAGGCAAATTATCGATTAATGAAATTGAACTCTTAGACTATATTTGCAGAGACTATGCGTCTAAATACGAATACATTTCAACCACAAACAAATCTTCTATTTTATTTTACATAAAATCATTAATTGGTAAATTAAATTATAAAAAAGATTTTATTGTTATAAAAACATACTATAAATCACCTTTTATTTTTAGAGATTTAACTGGCTATATTTCTCTTCATCTATATAAGTGGTTCAAATTTTCTCATTACTATAACCATGCAGATTTTCGATTTAATAATGACAGCTTAAAGTAAATAACTATAGCAAAAAAGAGAATTAACATTTTACTAAACACATTCTTTTTATTTACAAAGTTTATTTTGGCAGAAATAAATTGCCAGAAAATGTTTCCTCTAACCATAGCACAAATCCATAATTTTTGATTACTAAATTCTGGTCTAACGATATCAATTAATAAAATTATTCTCCTTTTATTCGTATAATTCCATGCTTTATGATAAGCAGCATCGTTAAAAACCATCAATTTACCTTCTTCCCAAGGTCTATCTTCATATGCAACCCTAAAACCACAATATGGCAAACTCTCTGGAACTACTATTGGCAAATGGCAGCGAAATATAGCATCCGTATCTCCATAATGTGGTCTTATTTCAGTATTTGACTCTATAATACTTATTGATGCAGAAATTACATGCTCAATTTGACTTAAAATATCAATAGTTTTAGGACATGATTTTATTGCTATTTTCGACATTGGAACTCCCCAAAAATAAAAACTTAATGCTTTCCACTTATTTTCGCCACTAAACAGTTGTTGGTTAAAATATGGAACTAATGAGCTATCATTTTGCTCAATAAACTGTAAAATTTCCGATTTTATTATTGAATAATGTTGTTCCAATAAATAGGTAAACTTTAATTTAGAAGTACAATAAAACGTGTCATCACGATATCTAGATGTAGTATCGGAAAAAAAGAAAAACCAAGGTTTATTTTCCATTCATGTTTAATCTATAATTTGATAATTAGTGAAAAATTGATAAATTCAAATTTATCTATTATTTTTGGTAATTGAAGATGAAAGAGAAAAAAGACATATCGGTTGTTATTCCTGTTTTTAATAGTGAAAAATCATTACACGAATTGACTACTAGATTAGAAGTTACCCTAACAAAAATGGAGGTTACTTTTGAACTAATTTTTGTAGATGATTTTTCTTCAGATTTGTCATGGGAGGTTTTAAAAAACATACAAAAAACATTTACGCAAGTAACAGCTATTAAATTATCGAAAAACTTTGGACAACATAACGCTACACTTTGCGGCATGAAGGAGGCTAATGGAAATACTATTATTACACTAGATGATGATTTAGAACATTCGCCAGAATCAATTTTAAAGCTTTACTCCTATTTTAAAGAAAATGATTTTGATGTTTTATACGCTGTTCCAAAAAAGAAGAAAAAAGGTGTTGTTCGAAGTTTATTGGGATATTTTTGGTACAAAGGCTCTAAAGTTATTGGAAAAGGTGTTGGTAAAGCTTCTTCTTTTCGCATATTAAAAAGTGAAATTGCAAATTGTTTAACACAACACCAAGAACCTTTCGTATTTATTGAATCATTGGTTTTTTGGTACACAAAAAATGTAGGATACAAAGAAATTGAATTTGAACGTCGACGGCATGGGGAATCAAATTACACAATGCTCAAACTATTTGATTTAAATCATGATATTGGTATGAATTACGATACTCAAGTACTAAAATTCATGAGAACATTTGGAGTTTTTGTTTTTTTCGGATCAATTATCTTGATTATATATTACTCACTTAAAAAAATTTATGGCAATCCAATGCCTGGATACACATCAATTATAATAACCTTATTATTTTCTACAGGAAGTGTCTTATGGGGGATGGGATACTTAGGATCATATATTGGAAAAATGTTTAGAATTTTGAATAAAGAACCACAATATCAGATAAAGGAAAAAATTGATTAGATTTTTTTATTTCTGTTTTAGTTATATTAAGTTTTAAAACAACAACTTATCCCCAATTTTTTCTACGGTATTATAAAACAATGTTTCATTTTCTTTATACCCAATGTAAAACGACTGGACCTTTTTGTTTTGGTATATGCCAGGGCAAAATCCTTCAACACCAATGTACTTATTTAATCTATTAAAATCTTCTTTTAGGTTATTAAAAGCAACTTTCCCATTCATAAAAGAGCTAAATACCTCTTCATAATTTCCGAGAAGAATATATTTTTCATCTAAATATGATGAATTGTTATAGAAACCTTTACCAAAACCTACCTCTAAAATTGGTACAGTTAGTTTTTCGTTAATATCTACTACTTTAAGTTTTTCTGATATTATTTCATCATCGTTAAGGTAGTAGTATTTTTTTTCATAGATTTCTCCTTTCGAGAAATGATGATAAACTCCTTTTTGTTTTAATACATGATTTATATTAATTCCATGTGATGCTAGAAAAGACTCATCATTAGAATCTAATAACAAATTATACCCAAATGCTTTAGTCACATTTAAATCTACATCTATTTTTAGTCCAATTGCGAAACCACTACCGAACTCGTATGTAGATGTTATTGCTTGTAAATTTTTCTTGTCATAATCTCTAAAAAAAAGATTGGTTTGTTCTTCATTAAAAAGCTCGGAAAGAAATTCTTGTGAAAGTTCTTTATAAAAAGCAAAATACAGTTTAATACTTTCAAGTTGATTCATTTGGTAATTAAAACCTATCCAGCTTTTATATTTTTCATTTGGCTCTTTTTTAAGCCCACCAGCTTTCTCTACAAACTTCTTAACCTCTGGCAATTCATAAGTACTTCGTAAAAAATTAATAATATCCATATTAAATAGCGTTTATTCTTAATGATTCGACAAGTATTTTTTCGATTAAAAAATCAAAATTTGTAGATTTAATAACTGGATGACTCATAGGTTGTGTACAAAATTGTGCCTGTATTTCAGCTAATTTTGAATTGGTATTTTTAGTAAATGTAGCATCTTCTCCAAAGCCAATATTTTGAACAAGATTTTTTTTCGGAATTATACATAATCCATTGTTCTTCCATAAATCTGTATTCCAAGATACATCCCAAGTTGTTTGGTTAATTCTAACATTTTCAAACATATCTGTCCAATCTTTAAAAAACTCTTGACTAATGTTTTGATATGCCCATGTTTTTATTTGTTGCCATGTATCTAAGTTTGGATTATGAAATTCCCAAGATCTTTTCCATGTTGCCCAACCCCATGGAGGCAAAAGATGTTTAGAAAAAAAATAACTACTATTTATTTCGCAGCTACCCATTATATTAAAACCAGAAATATGCATTACATCTGTATCTTTTTCATAGTAATTTAACAACTCTTCACAATAGTTAAAAAAAGAAAGATTTGGCAAACAATCATCTTCTAATATAATTGCTTTGTCAACATTTTCAAAAACCCAATTAAGCCCTGTAATAATTCTTTTTGCACACCCCATATTATTTTCAGAAAAATTAGTTTTTATAGTGCAGTTCCAATCTATGTTTTCTGTAATTTTTCTGGTTTCAATCACTTTTTTCAAATCATTCTCATTTTTAGCCCCATCTGCAATTATAAACAATTGCTGTGGTTGAACTTTTCGAATCATATCAAAGACTCTTAATGTTTGATTTGGGCGATTATATATAATAAATACTATAGGAGTGCTAAGCATACACAATAGAGTTAATTAAATAATTTATTGTTTTTGCTTCATTTGATTGTAAACCAATTGCTGAATATCCTCTGGCAATCCACTATATAAAAGCTCCATTGTTTTGATATCATCATCTTCAAATGAGAAATTTTTTACCGAAAGTAAATTGTTATCTTTTGTAATAGAGCCAATAGCTTTTTTAAGTTTAGCACTTTTAATTACATAGTCTTCTTTATTCAGGCTCATCATTACTACTCCATTTGGATCTTCTTCTACAATACGATAACCCTGAATTAAATTATATTGTACTGCGTTTCTATTTGATTTTAAAACCCTAGCATAGTTTATTTTAAAGTTTGCCATGAAAAAATTAAAATCATTTAAAATAATAGATGCTGCAACAGGAATATACGTTTCCCAATATTTTTTTTCCCAAATAAAAATACCTCCTTCACATGTCCTTTTTTCAAAATCAATATCTTTCCCGTTAATTAATCCTATAAATTGATTATTGTATTCAATTAACAGATACAAATTATTTGGATTGTTAATTTGTTTAAACCATCTTCTTTGCTGGCACCAATTAATTTTTTTTTTATACAACATCTTATCTTGAATATAGGCTAAATTTCTTTTTTGCCTAACCAATTCAATATGCTCTTTTTTTAAACGAACTAATGATATTCCGTACTTTCTAATAATCAATTTATTTTTTTCTATTTAAGCGTTAAGAATACAACCACCATCAATTATTAAATTAGTTCCAGTAATCCATCTCGATGCATCTGAAAGTAAAAATATAGCAGTATTTGCAATATCTTCTGGATAACCAATCCCCAAAGGATACTTAGCAATATGAGCATCTAACGACTCCTTAGTAATAACTTTTTCAACATCTTCATATAATGCTGTTTTAACCATTCCAGGCAAAATACAATTTGAACGGATTTTTTGAGTATAATGTTCTAAAGCTAATACTTTACTAAAACTTTCAATAGCCGCTTTTGCAGAACTATACATTGATCCTCCTTTTGGAGGAAAATTACTCGATATAGATGAAATAAACACCACAGAAGCACCTTTATTAAGTTTTTTATTCCTTGTTATGCCTGCAATTAATAAAACAACTGCATCATAATTTATACTGAATGTTTCTTTAATTTTTTCTAAAGTCATAAATTTTATCGGGTAAGCTTGAACCATTCCTGCATTCATAACTACTCCGTCTAATTGAGGCAATTGTTTTATAATATTATCTCGTTGATTAGCATCAGTCAAATCTCCCAACACAGTTAAATGTCCTGAACCTGAAAGGGATTTAAATGTTTCGTCTAAGCGGTCTTGATTTCTACCAGTTATTACTACTCGCCCCCCCATTTGTGAAACCGAAATAGCAATTTGTCGTCCAATTCCTGATGATGCCCCTGAAATAAAAATGGTTTTTCCGTGTAAATGAAATGGTGTTTTATTCATATTCTAATACTTCTGTACAAGTTAAATTATTTGTGGTTAGTAATACTGAAGCCCATGAAAGACCAACTCCAAAACCACTTAGAATAAATTTTTTTCTAGTATGTTCAACGTCATTCTTCAATTCTGAAACAATTGTTAAAGGAATTGATGCAGAACTTGTATTTCCATATTTCCTCATCGAATACGGAGTTTTTTCTTTATCAATTTTTAATTTTTTCCGAATAGATTCGTTCATAATTTTATTTGCTTGATGCATTACAAAATAGTTGTAGCTATCAATATCTTCATTCGCAAACTCAATCAATTTATTAATATTTGGAGCAACTTCACGTAACGAAAAATTAAATATATCCATTCCTTCAAGTTTTAGATTTCTACGTGAACGAACTATTCCCTTTTCAATTTGTTTTTCCACAAATGACCCATCGTTTAATGGATTTCTTAATCCCCCATCCGGAATAATAATTGCCTGATGACCAGAACCATCGCTTTGTAAATTAAAATGCATTGGAGCACAATTATCACTATAACCTAAAGCAGTAACTGTAGCTCCATCACCAAATAAAGGAAATGTACTTTTATCTTTTTTATTAATAGAAAAAGAAGAAACATCTCCAGCTAATAATAAGGCTTTTTTTATTTTTGTTGTAGAAATTAAGCTAGAAATCACAGATAATCCATATATGTATCCCGAGCATCCTAAATTAATATCAAATGCCATTGTTGTCTTTGGCAATCCTAGT
Organism: Flavobacteriaceae bacterium UBA6231; assembly: GCA_002441545.1. Taxonomy (GTDB): domain Bacteria; phylum Bacteroidota; class Bacteroidia; order Flavobacteriales; family Flavobacteriaceae; genus Yeosuana. The sequence goes on from DJWL01000138.1 coordinate 7,626, forward strand.
CGATCTTGCATTATTATGCTAGTTGCAGGCAAATAATAATCTGGTGATTGAGAAACAAAAACAATTAGCTCTATTTCATTTGGGTTCCATTTTAGTTTTTTTAATAATGCTAATGCAGAAGTGTAACATAAATCAGAAGTGGTTACTCCATTTTGTGCAATTCTTCTATTTTCAATTCCTGTTGTATTAATAAGCAATTTCTTTTCGCTTTCGCTTAATAATTCATAATCCCAATTGCTCTCTTGATATTTAGGCACACAAGCACTAATACCAACCATTTCCACATTGTTTATTTTAAAAACTGCCATTACACTTTACTTTTAATTAAAAAGTATAATTCCTTTAAAGTATTACATTTTCTTAAATCATCTCCAGATAAAGTTACATTAAATTCTGAATCTACATAAGCAATTATAATTAAAGCATACATAGAACTCCAAGTTTCTATATCTCTGTAATTAATTTCAGCAGTAAGCTCTCCTGGTTCCAAATCTTCTATTTCTAATTCTATATTTTTTACAAATTCTTCTAAGCTAATCATTTTTATAATTTTTTTATTAAACACTATTTACATTTTAACTATTGTTACTCCCCAACTATAACCTATTCCAAATCCAGCTAACAAAACGGTCATTCCTCTTTTTAATCTACCTTTATTTTTAGCATCATATAATGCTAATGGTATGGTAGATGAAACAGAGTTTCCATAATCCTTTAAATTTAAGAATACTTTATCAGAAGGTATGTTTATTTTTTTAATAATTGTATCTAACATAAAAAAACTAGCTTGATGAAGAATAAACAAGTCAATATCATTTTTTGTTAATTGATATTTTTCTAAAATATCATCAACTAATTTAGGAACAGTTTTAATAGCGAAAGAAAAAACATTTGCCCCATTCATATACATTTTACCTCTCTCCATTCCATTTTCCATAACATAATCTGGGGCTACCGGTTTTCTAAAACAGCTATTTTCAATATATAAATCTAAAGCCCCCTCTCCATCAGTTCCAAATATAAAATGAGTTTGGTCTTTGTCATTATTATCTAATTCTATGATGCTTGCTGTAGCAATATCACTAAAAATTGAGCGTAGTTTTAAATCATCTTTTGCTAATACTTTTGTTGAAGTATCTGCGGTTAGAAATAAAATTTTTTTTGCAATTCCTCCCTTCAATAATCCATAAGCTAACCCCAAACCATACACATAGCCACTACATCCGTAAGACAAATCGAAACACCCACTCATTTTAGGTAGCCCTAATCGATTATGAATAATACATGAAGACGCAGGTGCAATATAATCAAAACATTCACTACAAAAAATCATAAAATCTATACTATCCCTATCAATCTCATGCTCTTTGAACAACTTTTCTGCTGCTTGAAATGCCATATCTGAAGCACATTCATCATCAGCTGCAATAAACCTATTTTCAATCCCGGTGCTTTTGAAAATTTTTTCTGAATCGACATTAAACATTTCTGACAAAGCTTGATTTGTCAATTGTTCTTTCGGGAAATAAATTGAAATATTATTGATTTTTAATGACATCTATTACAAAATTAAACCTTTAGTAAGATTTATTTAAAACAAAGATAGCACTCTTTTAGTGCATTAAAAAAAAAATTTATATTAAACAAAAAAAGGGGCAAATTGCCCCTTTTTTATAACATCTTAAGTCTATTTTAACATGGTTATTGTTCCTTTTAAATCGTACTCAACATCATCCAATCCTTTAGCTTTTAAAACATAAAAGAAAGTTCCATCAGAAACATTTTTTCCGTCCCAAACCCCATCTGGTTTTGTAATTTCTGCTACTTGTTTTCCCCAGCGGTTAAATATTACACAATTAAGTTCTACAATATTTTGCGATAAAATTTCAAACACATCGTTTTTTCCATCACCATTTGGTGTAAATACATTTGGTACAACTAAAAACGATGTTCCTATTACTTCAATGGTAATTTGGGTTGTTGCAGAACACAATCCATTAAATGATGTTAAAGTTACAACGTAGGTTCCTTGTTCTTCATAAACAATTGTTGATGTACTCACTAAACTAGTATCTCCTAATGTTTGTCCGTTGGCAAAATCCCAATACGAACTATCTGCAACTCCATTATTAACAAAAGTAACAGTTAAAGGCAATTGTCCTGTTGTAGGATCGGCAGAAATGATAGCTGAAACACTATATTCTTGAATATAAACATTAGAAGTTGATTGGCAACCATTAACTGAATTGATAGTAGTTAATGTATATGTTCCTCCTTCATTTATGGTTGGAGCAAGTGTTGTTTCTCCTGATACAATATTACCATCTGTTGTTGTCCAAACGTACGAATCACCAGTTGTGGTAAACCCGCTTAAGATTAACTGTTCGCCAGAGCAAATGGTATCTGTTAAACCAGCATTAGCACCTGGAAGCGTAAAATTAGAAGTTACTAAAACATTATCAGTTGAAGTACACATATTAGAAGTATTCGTAACTGTTATGGTATAAGTTCCTGCTCCATTTACAACTGGAGTGTTAGTATTTGTTCCACTAACTATGGAGTTTCCTGTCCATGAGTAGGTCATATTTATACCTGCTGATGAGCCGCTTCCATCAAGTATTACAGTAGGATTATTACAATCTAAAATCATATCTGTTCCTGCACTAGCAGTAGGTTTTAATGTATCTACTACAACTAGTACATTATCTGTGTTTACACAACCACTTGAAGGATTAGTAACAGTAAGCGTATAGGTTCCAGCAGCATTAACTGAAGCGATGATTGATGTAGCTCCATTTACAATATTTCCATCTGTGGTTGTCCATAAATAGTTCATTGCTGAAGAAGATCCCGAACCATTAACAGGTACTCCTGTTAAAATAGTTGCACAATTTAATGAAGTATCAGCTCCTGCAGAAGCAACAGGAGAAATAGTATCTAATCCAACGATTACAATGTCAGTATTAAAACAACCATTGGTACTATCATAAATGGTAAGCATATAAGTTCCTGGCGAAGAAGTTAATCCATTAATTGAAGTTGAAACTACTGCCGAAGTAGAATCTGTCCACAAATAACCATATTGAGCTCCTGTTACAGATGCACTTCCATCTAAAACTACCGCATTAACACTACAAGTAATATTACTATTTGCTCCTGCACTTGTAAAAGGCAAGTTTCTGCTATCAGAAACAACCACAGTGCTAGATGCCTGACAATTATTGATAGTATCTTTAGCAGTAAGCACATAAGTTCCTGCACCAACAACGATAGGATTAACTGTTGAATCTCCAGAAATAATTGATGGACCTGTCCAATAATACACTAAATTAGCTCCTGATACAAATCCATTTAATTGAATAGTATCAATTAAACAAGTAATTGCAGTATCATTTCCTGCAATTGCAATTGGAAGCGAACTATCTTGAAAAACTTCGGTAGTATCAGTACTTATACAGTTATTTAAGTTTACTTGAATAATATACAGTCCTGCTTGATCAACTTGAGGATTTAGTGTAGTTGAACCAGAGACAACATTCCCCCCAATTGATGACCAATTATAAGAACCACTTGATGAACCAGAACCATCTAATGCAATAACAAGATTAGTACAAGTAATGGTATCGTTAGCTCCTGCATCGGCAATTGGATAAACGATATCAAATGTTATACAGCCTGGCACAGCATAGTTTCCACATAAATCTTGTATTGAACTATCAGCATTTGTAATGCAAAATGTATAAGTTCCAGAGTCAGTAATTGCAGGACTTACATCAACAGTAAAATTTCTATCTTGAGAAGCTCCATTAGCACAGTTTACTCCTTGAACATTTGATAAAGTATGAACACCATCTGGCCCTGTTA
>DJWL01000106.1 GCA_002441545.1 Flavobacteriaceae bacterium UBA6231
CCGTTCAGAAATGGGGAGAATTTACAAAGAAAACCCGTAATCGTTTGCCTGATGAATGGGTTGTTGTGAAATCAACAAAAGAGGGCAAAAAAGGCGCAGTAAAATATTCAATGCCTGAATTTAATTTCGAACGTTCTTTATCCGATGCAGAAGTTGAACAGGCTGATGAAGTATTTACTGTTTTAGAAGCCTATCTTAAAACGTATTTAGCAAAGTCCGAACCTGATGTTGAAACAGCTGAAATAGAAGAAGAACAACATTTCTTAGGAGATATTGGAGATTTAGAGTATTAATTTTTTTTATAACTGACTTAATAAACCCACTAATTTAGTTTAGTGGGTTTATTGTTTAGTACACTTTTTAAAGTTTTCTATATACCCTATATAAAAACACTTTTTATTTTTTTAGGGGGGTGTCTACTTTCTGAAAAAAAGTGTACTTTGTGTACTAAGTGTACTTTTTAAAAATAAATTGATTTTTATATTGGATATTAAAATTATATTATTACATTTGCTTTACTTCTGACACGTACTAAAAACATTATATTAATCCCATAATGAAACCGAAGTCAGAAGCGGTGGATTTATGGGATTTCTTATTTAAAAAAATTATGACACAAGAATTAGATTTTATTTTAAAAAATGTAACTGAACCAAATCAGTTAAAACAAGAGTTAATCGGTTTTAAAAGTTCGCTTATTGGAACTCAAGAACACGAGTTGTTTGATTATGTTAATGGTATAATTGATAGCTTATGAAAGAAACCAAACTATCAGTTTTTAAAGAATTATTAAAGTCTCAAGACGTACCATATTTAACCACTTTGGAGCGTGTTTTTGAACGCATTAAAATTGGTAAGTCAAAAGACATTATAGACAAAATCCGTAACGCTAAAGATAAGAACGAAGCCGATAAATTAAAGCAGACTTTGCCGTGTATTATATTTAGCGGTGTTTTTAAAGAACGTAATAAAAACGGACTTATTGATCATAGCGGTTGTATGGTTGTGGATTTTGACAAATACCCATCTGCGGACATTATGTATGACCAATTTCACGAACTTAAAAAGAATAAACATTTTATATCTTTGTTCATTTCTCCATCTGACAAAGGTATTAAAGGTGTTGTGCATATTCCAAAGTGCGATAAGCTGGAACACGAAAAATATTTCAAAGCTTTTAATGAATTTTATCAGTATGAGTATTTTGATAAATCCAATTGCAACGTTGACCGTGTTTGTTATGAGAGTTATGACCCTGATATTTACATTAATTATGATGCTGAATGTTTTTCGCCTACCTTAACAGATGAGGGTTTTGAGGTTAAGGATAAAGTTCCGTTAATTCCAATTGACGACGAAAGTATTATTATTGAAAAAATAATGAAATTCAATTGGAAAAAAGATTTTGTTGAGGGTGAAAGGAATAGTTTTGTTTTTGATTTAGCCGGTGCGTTTTGTGAGTACGGAGTTTCGGAATCAACTGCAATAGGCTATATTTATAATAATATCGTTTACGGTGACTTTTCAGAATCAGAAATGAAAAACACCATTAAATCCGCTTATAAACGTCGTAGCTTTAATTCTAAATACTTTGAAAATTACCAACAAATCGATAGGATAAAATCCGATTTAAACAAAGGTAAAACAGCAGTACTTACAAAGTATAACATTGAGGAGGGTGTTTATGATGAAATAAAGGAAGCATCAGAACACGAAGACTTCTGGTATTTTACCGAAACTAAAAAAGGCGGATTAAAACCCGCTATTGACATACTAAAATATAAATTCTTTTTAGAGAGAAACGGTTATAAAAAGCATTTTCCAAACGATGCAGATAAACCTCATTTTGTTTTAGTTAATTCTAATAAAGTAAAAATCACTAATCCATCGAGAATAAAGGATTTTGTTTTAGATTATTTAATGGAACGAAAAGAGTTGGATATTTGGCGTTATTGTGCAAGTTATCAGAACCTTTTTAGTGAGCAAATTTTATCGATGCTTGAGAGCATTAATTTAGTTATGCTAAATGACAAAAGGGATTTATCTTTTATTGCTTTTAGAAACGGTATTTTAAAAGTTAGTAAGAATGATTTTGAATTAGTTGATTACTTAGATATTGACGATTACATTTGGGAAAGCCACATATTAGAGCGTGATTTCATAAAAGTAGAAGATTTTGAAAATGATTATAAAAAATTTATCTTCAATATTAGTGGAGAAAACCCGTTACCAATCGAATGTACTATTGGGTATTTAATTAATACTTATAAAAACAGGAGTAATAATAAAGCGGTCATTTTAAACGATGAAATAATTTCAGAAAACCCAGAGGGTGGAACAGGTAAAGGAGTTTTTGTTCAAGGTGTTAGCCAAATTAGAAATACAAGTATAATTGATGGTAAAAGTTTTGATGATAAAAAATCATTTCCTTATCAAACTGTTTCTTTAGACACAAAGATATTGGTTTTTGATGATGCAGTTAAGAATTTTAGCTTTGAAAATAAGTTTAGTTTAGTCACGGAGGGTATGACATTAGAGCGCAAAAATAAAGATGCCATAAAGCTGAATGTACACGAAAGTCCAAAGATTGTAATATCTACAAATTACGCTATCAAAGGTGAGGGAAACTCACACGATAGACGTAGACACGAAATCGAAATCGCACAATACTACGGTAAAAAATTAACTCCAGACATTGAGTTCGGTAGACAATTATTTGATGATTGGAGTGATGATGATTTCATTCGATTTGATAATTATATGGTTCGATGTTTACAACAATATCTATCTTTAGGATTAGTTACTCAAAATGCTAAAAACATCAAAGTTAGAAAATTGATTGCTGAAACATCATTGGAGTTTTATAATTGGATTAGTGATAACGAAAATTTTGTATTGAATGAGCTATATGATAAGCAAATTATTTTTAACAAATTTATTGATGATTACGAGGATTACAAAGGTTATAAATGGTTTAACCGTCGTATGTTCCAAAAGTACGTTGATAAGTATGCTAAATACATTGAAGCTGAGTATATTGATGGAAATTCAAATGGTGTAAGATGGTTAATGATAAAACAAACTAATGTTAATATTGAGGATATTCCAGATGATAATGATATGCCATATTAAATTATGAAACTAAGAGACTACCAAATTAAATTATCAAACGATGGTGTTGATATTTTAACACGTAAAAAGATTGTTTATTTAGCGATGGAAGTTAGAACGGGAAAAACTTTAACCGCCTTAAATATTGCTGAATTATACAAAGCTAAAAAAGTATTGTTTTTAACTAAAAAGAAAGCTATTGAATCAATACAATTTGATTACGATAATTATGATAACGGTTTTAGTTTTAAGTTAGTTGTAGCAAATGATGAAAGTTTACATTTAGTAAAAGACAATGATTTTGATTTAATAATTCACGACGAACACCATCGATTTGGAGCGTTTCCAAAACCTAATGTAACGGCTAAATTATTCAAAGAACGGTTTAGTCATTTACCAATGATATTTTTATCTGGAACACCAACACCAGAAAGTCATTCACAATGGTATCATCAAATGTGGGTTTCAGATTATTCTCCTTTCAAAGATCATACTAATTTTTATAAATGGGCAAATGATTACGTTGATGTTAAGCAACGGCATTTAGGTTATGCAAAAGTCAACGATTATTCGCACGGTATTGAGAAGAAAATAAAAGGAATGTTACGACATTTTATTTTGACTTTTACTCAAAAAGAAGCGGGTTTCACTACATCAGTAAATGAACAAATACTTGAAGTCGAGATGAAGCCTATTACTTATCAAATAATCGATAGATTAAAACAGACTTTGGTTGTAAAAAACAAAGACAATCAAATTATATTAGGTGATACAGGTGCAAAGTTATTGCAGAAAATCCATCAACTATGTAGTGGAACTTGTAAATTTGAGGACGGAACAAGCAAGGTTATAGACTTTTCAAAGATTGAGTATGTTTATGAATCGTTCAAAGATTATAAAATAGCTATATTCTACAAGTACCAAGAGGAACTAAACGCAATACAATCATTTTTAGGTGATAAAGTAACTACTAATTTAGATGAATTTAATTCAGATAAAAGTAAATGGTTTGCTATACAGATGGTGACAGGGCGTGAGGGTATTAGTTTAAAAGAAGCTGACCACTTAGTATATTATAATATCGATTATTCCGCAACTACTTATTGGCAAAGTCGGGATAGGCTAACTACAATGGAGCGAAAAGAAAATACAGTATTTTGGATTTTCGCAAAAGGCGGTATTGAGGAAAAAATATACGTTAATGTTCAAAAAAAGAAAAGTTATACTTCTAACATATTTATTAAAGATTATGGCATCAAACTTCCAAACAAAGATAAAAACCGAGTTTCAGAAAAGAGGTTACAAGGTTTTAAAGGTAATTAAATTAAGTGAAAACGGTTTCCCAGATTTATTATGTTTAAAAAAAGGATGTAAAAATATTTGGATTGAAAGCAAAGAAGCTAAAGACACATTGAAAGAGTTGCAAGAATTTAGGATTGATGAATTAATTAGTTTAGGAAACATTGCTTTCTGTTTACAAAAAGGAAAAGGAGTAGTTTATGGAAGCGAAGATTTTAAAGAAGATTTTAAGTCATGGTAGAATCGATTTTATTCAAAAATAAAGAACACTTTTTAAGTAAAGATGTTATTCAATTTTCGCCTTTAGGTAAAGAGTTTAAATACGTTGGAATCAAAAGAGGTGATTTACAAAGATTTATTAGCGGTGCTTATGTTAGTAGCTGGGTTTATACCTTTCGTTACGTTGACGGTAGTGGTGATTTCTATTTAACTGAGTTCAACGGTGGTGTTAGTATATCCAAATAATCCGCACCCTAAACGAATTTATAAAAATAATTTGTTAAAATTTGAAAAAATATTTTGTAATTCAAAATAAAGGTTTATATTTGTACTCAGATAACAATTAAGTTATCTATTAATTCTTTTTTATTATGGTTGATTTGCTTGTTTCTCCGTTAAGTTTTGCTCCTACAAAAGTTGGTTATAAACAATATGTAAAAGCTGGTGGCGCTATGCAGTTTTCTTCTTTTCAAGTTTTTGAAAGAAGAAGTAAATCTCAAATATTATGGGATAAAAAAGATAGATTACTTTCCGCTATGCTTAATGCTTATGACCAAGCATATTTATTTTTAGCAGATTGTGATGTAGATAATTACATTATGTATATTGATATTTCTGAAATTCGTAGAGAGCAACACGATGCGCTATGTAAAGAAATGGCTAAACTTAACTTGTTTCAAAGCGTTCAAGAAAATAAACAAAATGCGTTTTCTTGAACAAAAAATAAAAGTGAACAAATAATTAAAAAAAATGGAAAACATAATTAAGGAATTAAAAGGTTTGGTTTTGGTAGTTGAAAGTTTGCAAAATTTTGCAAACATATATCCATTAACAAGCGATCAGTTAATTGAGTTAAGACAGTCAAGAAATAGAATCAATCAGTTAATTAAAAAGCTATGATTAAACCAAAATCCACTCACGGCGGTTCACGTACAAACGCTGGAAGAAAACCTAAACCAAACACGTTCACAATTTCAAGAAACGTAACACACGAACACAAAGCTGAAGTAGACAGGTTACTTTATAATTTGCGCAAAGGAACTAATCTAACCATCCAATGCGCCAACGAAACCGAATACAAATATTTAACCAACCACCTTGCTATTTTAAGAAGTGAGGTTAAAAATTAAAA
>DJWL01000052.1 GCA_002441545.1 Flavobacteriaceae bacterium UBA6231
GTAAGCAATTGTTTTTGTGTTCATATTAGTATATTTGTATTTCAGAAATTTTTGCTGCAAAGATAACTAATAACTTTCAGAATATTAAATGCCTCTTTATAAAACCATTACCCCAAACTCACAAACAACTGTTAAAATCTGGAAGATTACAGAGACTTATGATGATTTAATGAAAGGAATCACCATAAAACCAGAAAATATTGGACGTGTTTTGGGTATGAAAAGTGAATTGCATCAACGAGGATTTTTAAGTGTAAGACATTTGTTGGCTGAATTTGGTTATCAAGATTCAAATTTGGTTTATGATGAAAACGGTAAACCCCATTTAAAAGATGGCAAACATATTTCAATTACACATTCTTTTACATTTTCAGCAGTTATTATTAGTGATGATGTAGTAGGTATTGATATTGAAAAACAACGAGATAAAATCGCCATCATTGCTCATAAATTTATTGATTACGAGTTTGATTATTTAAAAGAAGAAGATGTTGATTATATTAAAAAATTAACTTCAATTTGGTGTGTTAAAGAATCATTATATAAGCTGTTTGCAACACCGGGATTAAGCTTTAAAGAGCATTGTTTGGTAATTCCTTTTTCTATTGAAGACGAGAAAACAATAGCTTGGATTGATTATGAAAATAAAAAATATAGATACAACATTAACTTTTTTGAATTTGAAGGCTTTTCTTGTGCATATGCGATAGTTTAAATGACAAGTATTTATAAAAAAATAAAGGCCTCTGTAAAGAATAACCACAAGTTATTTGCTGTTTTAATAGATCCAGAAAAGATAGTTTTTAGTAATATTTCCAATTTTATTAAAAAGGTAAACAGTTCATTAGCAACACACATTTTTGTTGGAGGTAGTACCATCGAAGAAAATGTAACAAAAAAAATAGTTGCAGAAATAAAGAATTATACAAAATTACCAGTAGTGTTGTTTCCTGGCACTATTAATCAAATAGTTGATAATGCAGACGCCCTTTTATTTTTATCTTTAATTTCTGGAAGAAATCCTGAATATTTAATTGGTAAGCATGTTGAATCTGTTTCAGAATTAAGAAAAACAAATTTAGAAATTATTCCAACAGGATATATTCTTATTGAAAATGGCAAAAAAACTAGTGTTGAAAGGGTTACAGGCACAAATCCAATTTCTAGACGTAATATTCAAAAAATTGTTGACACAGCTAAAGCGGGAGAATTGTTAGGGATGAAACTTATATATTTAGAAGCTGGAAGTGGAGCTTTACAACCAGTAACAGCAGATATTATAAGTTCTGTTAAAAGAGAATTGAAAATTCCACTTATTGTTGGTGGAGGTATAACAAACATAAAACAATTGGAAAACGTTTATCAATCTGGAGCCGATTTAGTAGTAATTGGTACGGCTTTTGAAAAAGATGACTTGTTTTTTGAACAAATAAAGAAAATCAAATAATGAAAATATCAGTAGATTTAACCTTGTCACCATTACAAAATGATTATGAAACACACGTTATTAGTTTTATAAAAGCATTAAGGGCGTCAAAATTCACCGTTTTAGAAAATCCATTGAGCACCCAAATTTATGGTGATTATGACGAATTAATGTTGTTTCTTACAGAAGCTATTAAAACATCTTTTGAAGGAGCTGATATATCTGTGCTCACCATGAAAATTGTTAAAACAGATAGAAGCGATTATGAACCAAATTTTTGATTTTTTTATAGATTCGTATCGTGATGCTCCAACCTATCAAATTGTTTTAGAAGCAATTGCTTTTGTGTTTGGTATTATGAGTGTTTGGTATGCCAAAAAAGAGAATATTTTAGTCTATCCAACAGGGCTTATCTGTACAGTTATAACAGTATATCTTCTTTATATTAGTGAGTATTTTGGCGATATGATGATGAATTTTTATTATTCTATTATGAGCATTTATGGTTGGTGGAACTGGTCTAGAAAAAAAGAAAATAAGTTTGTAGTACCTATTTCAAGAACGACTTTAAAAGAAAAACAAATTGGAGTTTTGTTATTTGTATTAACCATGATAGTCACTTATTTTGTATACAAAGGATTTAATTACACATTACAAATTCCCAATTATATTGATATAGTCACATCAGGTATTTTCTTTACAGCTATGTGGTATATGGCTATTAAAAAATTAGAAAACTGGACACTATGGATTATTGCCGACTTGATTACTATTCCACTTTATGCCTATAGAGGTTTAGGTATGTTATCACTTCAGTATTTAATCTTTACTATATTAGCAATTCAAGGATATTTAGCATGGAAGAAAAGCTTAGACAGCAACCGTCAAACTGTATAAAGATAGTTTTGTTTGGACCAGAATCTACTGGAAAAACAACTTTATCCAATCATTTGGCTAGGCATTATAATTCAGTTTGGGTACCAGAATATGCACGTGAATATCTTCAAAACAAATGGAACGAAGAGCGTAAAACTTGTGAGCCAAAAGATTTACTTCCTATTGCAGAAGGTCAAATGTTTTTAGAAAATAAACTATCAAAAAAAACAGATACGGTATTAATTTGTGATACAGATTTGTTGGAAACCAAGGTTTATTCTGAAACTTATTATATAGGTTCATGCGATCCAATTTTAGAAAAATATGCGTTAGAAAATACTTACGATTTATATTTTTTGACGTATATTGACACGCCTTGGGAAGCAGACGATTTACGTGACAAACCCGATGAAAGGGAGCTAATGTTTAAAGCTTTTGAAGATGCTTTAATAAAATATAACCGACCTTATATTTTATTAAAAGGAGGTAAAAAAGAACGTTTAGAATTAGCTGTAAAACATATTGACAAACTATTAAAAAATAAAAAGTGATATTTTCTGAAAAGGATCTTTCTCAAATAAATAAAATAGGATTAACAACAGATAGAATACATGCTCAAATGGCACTTATTAAGTCTGGTATGGCATATTCTAATTTAAAAAAAGCTGCAACTATTGGCAATGGAATTCTTAAAATTGAAAAAGAACAAGAGTTTCATTATATCAATCTTTTTGAAAGCAAAAGAAACCATTTGTCTATGGTGAAATTTGTACCTGCGTCTGGTGCTGCAACTAGGATGTTTAAATTTTTATTTCAGTTTTTAAATGACTACAATATTGAAGAAGACAGCATTGATTCTTATATTGAAAAAACAAACAATAAAGGACTTTCTAAATTTTTTGATGCCTTGGAAAAATTGCCTTTTTTTGAGGAAGTAGTTCATAAAATACATAAAATAATACCTGATTATAATGAGCTGTCTTTTGAAAAAAGGAAAGTCGAATTTGTGAAAACCATTTTAGAGGTTGACCGATTAAACTATAGTTTTTATCCAAAAGGATTATTGCCTTTTCATAAGTATGAGAGTTATGTAGCAACTGCTTTTGAAGAGCATTTGTACGAAGGAGCTCTTTATGGTTCATCAAATAATACGGCTAATTTACATTTTACAATTTCTGAAAATCATGAGAGAAATTTTAAAAAAGAACTGAATCATATTGAAGAAGAGGTTGAAGAATGTACAGAGAATACTTTTAATATATCTTTTTCATTTCAAAAAAAATCAACCGATACGATTGCTTTAACGTCAAATGATGAACTTTTTAGAGATTCAGAAGGTTCAATATTGTTCAGACCTTCAGGTCATGGTGCTTTATTGGAAAATCTTAATGACCTTGATTATGATATTATTTTTATTAAAAATATTGATAATGTTGTTGTAAAAGAATATCATGAAACTATTTCAAATTATAAAAAAATACTTACAGGGATTCTTTTAGAAGTTCAAGAACAAACATTTAAGTTTTTAAATCAGTTAGATTCGGATATTTTAAACGATAATGATTTAGAGTCAATTGTTCAATTTGTAACCAATAAATTGAATGTTGTTGTAACTCAAGAATTTGAATGCTCGTCTTTAGATTCCAAAATTTTCTATTTAAGAGATAAATTAAATCGCCCAATTAGAGTTTGTGGAATGGTTAAAAATGAAGGAGAACCTGGAGGTGGTCCCTTTTGGGTTCAAGATAAAAATGGCAACATGTCGTTGCAAATTGTAGAATCGGCTCAGGTTGATAGTACTAATGAAAGTCAAGCGGAGATCCTTAAAAATGCAACCCATTTTAACCCAGTAGATTTAGTTTGTGGAATTAAAAATTATAAAGGAGAATCTTTTAACCTCTTGCAATACGTTGACCACGAGGCTTCTTTTATTACTAAAAAAAATCATTTAGGTGAAGACATTAAAACATTAGAATTGCCTGGTTTGTGGAACGGTAGTATGGCCTATTGGAATACCATTTTTGTTGAAGTTCCTTTAATTACGTTCAATCCAGTAAAAACTGTTAATGATCTTTTAAGAGATTCTCATCAAGTATCAAAATGATTGAAGAAGAAGCATTGGTTTCAGAGCTAAATTTTAAAGCCGTAAGAAGTTCTGGTAGCGGAGGTCAGCATGTAAATAAAGTTGCTTCAAAAATTGAGTTGGTTTTTAATGTTTCAGATTCTTTAGTTTTAAATGAAGAACAAAAAGAACGATTAATAAAGAAACTAAGCTCCAGATTGACAAAAGACAATATTCTAATTCTGCAATGTGACGAAAGCAGAAGCCAGCATAAAAATAAAGAACTTGCTATAAATCGATTTTTAGAGATTGTTAAAAAAGGCTTGATTGTTCCTAAAAAGAGAGTTCCAACAAAAATTCCCAAAGCAGTCATTAAAAAAAGGTTAAAAAACAAACGCAATCTATCTGATAAAAAAGCAATTAGAAAAAAACCAGATTTAGATTAAAAATAAAGACAATTGATAATTGGTAATTAAAAATTGATAATTACCTTTGCACTGTTCTCAAAAAAGGGGTGCCTATAAACGGCTGAGATCATACCCAATGAACCTGAGCAGGTAATGCTGCTAAGGGACGGCGAAAGTCGCCATTTTTAATTAATATTAACCAGAATAATTACCTCTTTTTATTCGATTATAAACATCATAATCGTATGAAAAATTTGTTCGTATTTTTAGCGCTTTTTGTGCTTTCATTTCAATCATTTTCTCAGGAAAAACAACAAGACTCAACAAAGGTCCAAACTCTAGACGAAGTTTTAGTTAAAGCCATTAGAGTAGATTCAGATTCACCTATTACACATTCAAACATTAAAAAAGAAGCTCTTGAAAAACGAAATTTAGGGCAAGACTTACCAATTTTATTAAATTATTTACCATCAGTTGTAACTACCAGCGATGCCGGTTCAGGTGTTGGTTATACAGGTATTAGAGTGCGTGGTGTTAGTGCGCAATCAACAAATGTTACTGTTAATGGAATTCCTTATAACGATGCCGAATCACTTGGAACTTTCTGGGTTGATTTACCAGATTTTGCATCCTCAGTAGAAAGTTTGCAATTACAACGTGGTGTTGGCACATCAACCAATGGGTCTGGAGCTTTTGGAGCTAGTATTAATATTTTAACCGATGCTATTTCAGAAAAGGCAAGTGGTGAAATATCAAATGCTTTTGGAAGCTATAACACAAGAAAACATAATGTTAAGTTTAGTACCGGAACGTTAAATGACCATTTTGAAATTGCAGGACGTTTGTCTCAAATAAACTCTGATGGATATATCGACAGAGCTACTTCTAATTTAAAATCTTATTTTCTTCAAGCGTCATATGTAGATGATAACACCTTGATTAAGGCTTTGACTTTTGGTGGATATGAAAGGACGTATCAGTCATGGAATGGTCTGGAAGACTTAGATCTTTTAAAAAATGATAGAACGTATAATACAGCAGGCATGTATACTGATGAAAATGGAGATATTAAATTTTATAAAAATGAAGTGGACGATTACAAGCAGGA
>DJWL01000008.1 GCA_002441545.1 Flavobacteriaceae bacterium UBA6231
TAGAAAAATGAAATCCTTAACAGGATTTGGAAAAACATGAAGTTCAAAGTCAGTATTAATAGCTGTTTTGGTTAGGCTTAATGTTTCTCCTAAACAGGTAAATTCTTCTATATTTTTATTCAGTACTCTATTAAATAAAATATTATGACCGGTATTGTTTATGTGTATGCCATCACCAAAGTCTAAATTACTAAGAATTTTTCCATCTACATCATCTATATCGCTCCAAAAATCAATGGCTTTATCGGTATATATTGAAAACATTTCATCTTTAACATCTATTTGAGTTTGAATCTTAGAAGTAGTTGAAAAATTTCTAGGTTGTGGTGTTGCTATCCACATTTGAACTGAATTATTTGTTGCAACAGTATTTAATGTTGCATAATTTTGTAATTGACTTGTTACTGAATAACCATTGGCAGTATCATTTGAAGGCATATTAACTATAATAGCTGTGGGGTTATAAGTTAATGCTTTGGTTATGTTCCTATCTTCATCTATCGTTTCAACTACCTCATTAGGTAATGTTGTTCCGGTTGGCAAAATTTGATAAGTTGTTAAACCAGGATAACCCAAATTAATAATATTAAGTTTTGTGTTTTTTTGGAATAATGCAGAATCATATAAATTCACCCAAGAATTTTCTTCGGGAGTTGCACCAGTGCCGTATGCTGTAGATGAGCCTAAAACTACAATAGTACAAGAAGAAGTATCATTTGAGATTTCAAAAACAGCATCACTTGTATCATCAACTACATCAGATTTTGCACGCACTAAACACTGTAAGGAAATAGTATTAGGAATTGACCATTGATAGCTATTGGAAGTATTGGAAACGGTAGCAATTGGAAGCCAAGAACTACCATTATTTATTGAATACTCTAAAACAACATCTGAAGTTAAATTGGCACTTTCCCAAGTTATCGAGGGAGTTTTTCCAACTTGCCAAAATTCATTACCATTGGGTGACCCAATGGTTAAAAAAGGTGTTGATTCTGATTGAGCAAATATGAAAGAGGAAAACGAATTTATAAAAATTAGAAATCCAACAATGAATTTATAAGTTAATTTATGTGACATTTGGGAATTTTAATACAAAAAATACTTTTTTTTGGCTAACTTATTAAAAAATATAATTATAAAATCGTTTTTAACGATAAACGGCACTTATATTTATATGAGATAATATTTTGCAAGGATTATGTTTTAATAATTAGCTTAATAACTTCTATATCCCCATTCTTTATAAAATTGTTTTAGAAAGGTTTCCATATAATTGTGCCTTTCTAAAGCTATTTTACGGGCTGTTTTAGTGTTCATTTTATCTTTTAGTAATAGCAATTTTTCATAGAAATGGTTAATTGTTGGAGCATTTGAAGACTTGTATTCTTCCTTGGTCATATTAAGGTTGGGCTTAATATCTGGATTATAAAGCGGCCTGTTTTTAAAACCCCCATAATTAAAACATCGCGCAATGCCAATAGCACCAATGGCATCCAATCTGTCTGCATCTTGAACTACATCTAATTCTAGTGATTTAAATTTTTGGGCTTCATTGCCTCCTTTAAAAGAAATGTTTTCAATAATTTTTATGACATGTTCAATAATAGCAGAATCTACATTCAAATCAAATAAGAATTTCCTAGCTGTTTTAGGGCCTATGGTTTCATCTCCATTATGAAATTTACTATCAGCTATATCATGTAATAAAGCTCCTAGAGACACTACTAATTCATCAACATTTTCAGTTTTAGAAATTAATAGGGCGTTTTTATAAACTCGTTCAATATGAAACCAGTCATGTCCACCTTCGGCATTGGTTAATTGCTCTTTTACAAAAGCAATAGTTTTGGTAATTTGTTCTTCTTTAGTCAGCATTCACTAAAAATAAAAATTCCTCTTGAAACAAAAGGAATTTAATATATTGTTTAATTTTTTTATAGCTTTAAAGTTGCAGGTTCAACCCATTTAAACTGAAATGAATTTTCCGGAATTTTCATTCTATCTGCTAATCGTAACATTCTTTCTGGTAGTTTCATTAAATATTCTCTGGCTTTTTCAGCTTCATCAGTTAGATTGGTGATTTTGTCAATTTCCCAACGAGCAATTAGTTTTTCAAGGATTTCAATATAATCTCTTGACGTGTAAACACCTATACGTTGAGCTGTATTTGAAAACTCTTCAAAAGCTGTACTTATTTTGCCTCCAGATTCTCTTAAAAAATGAGCAGGCATGGTGATTTTTTGTTTCATCATATATTGAAAAGCCATCATCATTTGGCTAGCATCTACTTTAAAAATTCTTTCAACAAATTCAGAATAGGCATTATGATGTCTCATTTCATCACCAGAAATAATTTTACACATTTTGCCTAACTGTTTGTTACCACTTTTTGTTGCAATTTTAGCCACTCTATTATGAGAAATGTAAGTTGCTAATTCTTGAAAACTAGTATACACAAAGTTTTTGTAAGGATCTCTATCTGTACCTATATCAAAACCATCAGCAATAAGATACTGTGTGGTTTTTTCAATTTCTTTCATATTTACTCTGCCTGATAGATACAAATATTTATTAAGTACGTCACCGTGTCTGTTTTCTTCTGCTGTCCAGTGCCTTACCCATTTAGACCAACCATTGCGTTCTGCTTGTCCAACTCCTTCAACATCCATTAACCACGATTCATAGGTTGGAAGTGCTTCTTCTGTAATCATATCTCCAACCAAAACCACCCAAAAATCATAAGGTAACTCTTTTGATAATTCTCTTATTTCTTTGACTTCTTCAAAAAAACTATTTCCTTCAGAATTTGGTAAAAAATCTGTTGGTTGCCATATTTTTTCTATTGGAATCAGGTATTTTTCTATTAAAGCTTCAACGTCTTTTTCCAAAAACTGCATCACTTCTAATCTCACATTTTTTAAAGACATAGTTGTTATTTAAAGTTGTATATTATTTTTTATGGTAGCTTCTATTGTTTTAATAAGAGCTTCTTTATCTGCAAAGGTAGACAATTTTAAGGGCTCGTGTACAGTAAATGTAATATGTGAACCAATTCCCATAGGGAATTTACCATATCTATACATTTTCCATGAGTTATTTATAGATATTGGAACAATTAAAGCCGAGGGGATTTTTTTGAATAAAATTTCCAATCCTTTAGTTTGAAATTCTTTTGGAACACCATTTTTGCTTCTGGTTCCTTCAGGGAAAATAACAGCAGAACGTTTTGTTTTCTCTATATACTCACCAAACTTCATAAGAGCTGGCAATGATTGCCTTGGATTTTTTCTATCAATTAATGCAGCTCCACCATGACGTAAATTATAGGATACACTGGGGATGCCCTTACCTAATTCAATTTTACTAATAAATTTGGGATGATGTTTTCGCATATACCAGGTAATAGGATATATGTCGTGAAGACTTTGATGATTAGCAACAATGATTAGAGGTTGATTAGTATCTATTTTATGAGGATTAGTAAATGTAAATCGAGTGCCCAAAATATTTGCACAACGCATTAAAGTCCATTGCAAAGCATCAACACTTTTTTTATGTGCCTGATAGCCAAAAATGTTAAAACATACCCACTGAATAGGATGAAAAATTACTAATACTATAAAAAAACATAGTAGATGTATAATAGTTAAAGGATAAGCCAAGAGTTTTCGCATGGCTCAAAAATAAGGAAAAACTTAGTTTTGATAAACAGGAATGCAGGTGTTATTTTCGCATTTTGAAGAAGAGGGTGGATTTACATAAGAACAATCAGAAAAAATGGTGTATTTAATATTAAAAGCGGCTTCTTTTTGGTTATATTCTTCAACTAATTTTTCAAGTTTATTTTCATCAATGGAAGTAGAATATACCAAATAACTCCAAGGTCCACCACAAGGTTTACTGCCTAAAGCAATGAATTTGCATTCTGTATTTTCGTTACAAACCGATTGGGTTGCTAAATTTTCAATAGTTTGCTTTAAAGTAACCAATTCTTGTCGTTCTTTTTCCTCGGTTAGTTTTGAATCATCTTCACACTGAAAGACCATAAAAAGGAGGCCAATAGTTAGTAAAGTTAAAAAAGTCTTTTTCATAATTTAACGTTTATTTATAGATGAATAGACAATAAAAAGGTTGCGTTACTAAATAAAAAAAACCATGACTTAGTCATGGTTTAAATTTTTCAAACTTTAATGCTTTTAACAATATTCATTGTAAGCATCCATAAGGTTTTCGGCAATTATTTCAGCTGGTCTACCTTCAATGTGATGACGCTCTAACATGTGCACCAATTCACCATCTTTAAATAATGCCATACTTGGTGAACTTGGAGGAAAAGGAATCATATGTTGTCTTGCTTTATCAACAGCTTCTCTGTCAACACCAGCAAAAACGGTTACTATATGGTCTGGTTTTTTAGCGTTTTGCAAACTCATTCTAGCCCCTGGACGTGCATTCGCTGCTGCACAACCACAAACCGAATTAACAACAACAAGAGTAGTTCCTTCTTTTGCCAAAGCCGCATCAACAGCTTCTGCGGTATGTAATTCTTCAAACCCAACCTTGGTTAAATCTTCACGCATTGGTTTTACTAATTCTGCTGGATACATATTTTTAAATGTTTTAAATTAACTTAATGTGATTGCAAAGATATTAATTGTGTAACAAAATAGATACTCAATATACTAACAAATATTATATTTACGCTCGTTCTTTTTATTTTAATAAATAAGAGAGCATGAACCTACTTAATATACTTTCTTCTTTTAAGAGAATGATTTTATATGTAGGTTTGACGATAAACAAAATTTATTCTTACATGAGTTTTTCAAAATGGATAGGAGGTGCTTTGGGATGGTCGTTTGGTGGTCCAATTGGAGCCATAATAGGATTGGCAGTTGGCAGTATGATTGATGCCATGTCTAATGGAAACTCCAGCACATTATATAAAGAACAACAAACTAGGCAATCTGTTCAAACCCAACCTGGAGATTTTGAGGTTAGCTTGCTTATTTTAGCGTCTATTGTTATAAAAGCCGATGGGAAACAAGACCAGCGTGAATTAGATTTTGTACGCCAGCAATTTGTTGGTATGTATGGGAAAGAACGAGCAAACCATGCGTTTAGATTGTTTAAAGAAATAAATAAACAGCAAAATATTTCAGCACGTCAGGTTTGTTTACAGATAAGGCAAATGATGGACCATCCTTCTCGTTTACAACTAATTCATTTTTTATTTGGAATAGCAAAGGCTGATAGATTGGTAACCGAAGATGAGGTTAGTGAAATTCAAACAATGGCAAGTTATTTAGGTATCAGCCATATTGATTTCGAAAGCATTAAGGCCATGTTTTTTAATAGTAGTGATAATGCCTACAAAATTTTAGAGATAGATAAATCAGCCACTAACGATGAGATTAAAAAAGCCTATAGAACCATGGCTAAAAAATATCACCCAGATAAGGTAATTCATTTAGGTAAGGAACACCAAAAAGGCGCTGAAGAAAAATTCAGACAAGTTCAAGCTGCTTATGAGCAGTTACAAAAAGAACGAAAATTTTAGTTTTTAAAAACAACGGTCGATTTATCCTTGTCAACTG
>DJWL01000054.1 GCA_002441545.1 Flavobacteriaceae bacterium UBA6231
CTTCGCCAAGCCCGAAAACGTTACCGCCAATGGTAAAAAAGATAGTGCAAATGACTAATTTTGACCAAAAAATAACGGACAATGCAGTAATGAAACTTACGAGCAGACATAAAAACGGGCGACACGCAAGCCGACCCGAAAAAGATTTAATTTTTGCCCCACCGCACTTTTTAAAAAGGACAAAAAA
Source organism: Flavobacteriaceae bacterium UBA6231 (assembly GCA_002441545.1). GTDB lineage: Bacteria > Bacteroidota > Bacteroidia > Flavobacteriales > Flavobacteriaceae > Yeosuana. Next base: position 188 of record DJWL01000054.1, read on the forward strand.
CAAAAAAGAATTACCACCGCTCAATTTTTTGTCACGGTTTTTGTGCCACGCTTCGTTTAGCACATTTGCAGGTTAAATTTTTTAATGCGTAGAAAAAATACGCATTAAAAAATTTTGCTTTGCACCACCTACAAAAGAGCTAAACCCTACCCGCAAAACAAAAACAAGTGCCAAAAAATTACCCACCGATTTAGACCAATTTTAATTTACTCACAGTCTCAAAATAACAAGATAAGAATTATAGAACGCTGTTAAATTAGAACTAATGATGAAAGATAATAATACTAAATAACCGATATTTTGGAATATATTTGTAAATAATTTTAAACTAATAACGTATAAGAAAACTAAATTAAAATATTGATATAGCGTAATGCTATAATTCTGGTTACAGAAAACGACCAATTTTTATTATCAGACCAAGAATTAAGCAGAATGCTCACCTATGGGGTGGGCTTCTCTTATTTCGGTCTGTGGGTACTTGGTCGTACCTCTGTAACGGATAAGTGTAAGTACCACCCCTCTTTTTTGAGGGGATTTATTAACCCAAATAACCCCATTATGATTAAAGTATTATTGGTCGATGATAGTGCTATTATTAGAAAATCTATTAAATCTATCCTCGATAATCAACCCGAAATTCAAGTAATTGGAGAATGTAAAGACGGTAAAGAAGTTATTCCATTTCTGCAACACTTTAAACCTGATGTTATTTTAATGGATTATCGTATGCCCATAGTAAATGGTATTGAAGCCACAAAACTAGTCATAGAATTATTTCCAGAAATAAAAATTATAGGTTTCTCTTGTGATGATGATTCAACAACAAAAGAAGCTTTTTTTAAAAGTGGAGCAGTTGAATTTTTATCAAAATATGAAACAGACTACAAAACTCTTGTTTTTAAAATAACCAACTTACTTGTTTGAATAAAGTTTTTTCAGACCCCAAACAAGTGTTGTAATAGCAGATAGACCAATTAAAATTCTCAAAAAGTCTGTTCCGATTGTTCGTTCTTCTCCCATTACCATTTGAATAATGTCTTTACCAACTGTTCCATTTAAAACAGCGTTCATTGCTCCGAATACGGTCAAGAATAAGCAAATTGTTAAAATTGTTTTCATAAGTGTATATTTTTATATTAAGTAATGAATATGATTAATCTGTTGTTTTTTCTATTGCGTTTTTTTTAAAATATTTAAAACTTCTTCCAACCAAATTTTATCAAAATTTAATACTACATCAGGAAGAATACCAGTATTATCTATTGCATTTTCAGGAATACGTCTTGAACGAGAAGTTGAATAACCTAATAAATACGGCATACAATTCAAATCAACTGTACGCATATTTGAATAATCTAAAACCCCTGCCGTAGGTTTACCAAATATAATTACCTTTTTACTTTGTTTGGCTGCCAAAATAAATTGTTCTGTTGAACTTGCACAGTCTTCGTCAATTAATATAGCGACCTTTCGAGGAAAAACATAAGCTACTTGTAAGGTGGTATCTATTTCATCATTTCCTATGTTAATAAATTTAGTCGGGTTTTGGCTCATTTGAGTAATTACATCGGCAATGCTTTTCTTTACATCCTCGGGAAGTTTCGGATTTTCATCTATAACTTTTTGCCATGACTTTATATTGTCTGGCGTTGAGAACACATCAGTACCTACTGTTTTTATAGGGTTTGTATAAATAAACGGTAAAAGCGGACTGTAAGAGAAATCACTCCCTCCACCGTTATACCTAACATCAATTATCAAATACGGTTTGGATTTTATTTTATGCTCATTTGATTTAATTTCGGAAATTATTTTTTTCGCAAAACGGTCGTGAAATGATTTAATTCTCAAATAAGCCGTACTGTCGTCAATATCTTTATAATAAACAGCTTTACTTTTGTTTTCAAGCTTACTAAATGGTTCGTTATCGTTTTGGGTAAGATTCTCAAAAATACTTGATTTGATAAAATCTTTTGGGTTGAATTTTCCGTCTTTTATAGTATATTCCATGATACTTGGTTGATGATTACCCAAGTAATAAAGAGCGTTATATTTATCTTTTTCAATATGCTTTAGTTCAACTTTTACTTGTCCTGCTTTCCATGATTTTGATTTTGCACTAATGATAATTCCTACATAATCACGAAAATTAGTTTCATTTTTAATAATTGCTATTTTGTAACCTTTATATTGAGATAAATAAATACCTTCAACATCATTTACAGACTTATTTTCTAATGTGCTTAAAAGTTCTGGTGTTAATAAAATTTCTTCGATAGAATCACTTATACTTTTAAGTGGTTTAGGTATAAGTCTAGTATGCCCATCATTAAAATAATTCAGCCAATTTTGAATTGCCCAATAACAATAATTTGAATTTGAAACGGTTTGAGTTTGTTTTAATATATCTTCGCTGAAAGTGATATAGGTTTGCTTGTTTATATCAGTTATCTTATCATTAAAACCTGCATAATTTTTTTCTATGAAATCCTTAATAAAAAGAAATTCTTTATCACAATCGCAATTTTGAGCAAATACATTACAACATAAAAATATTACAGCTATTGAAATACAGATTCTTTTCATGATTTAAACGGAGAAAAAAATTATAGTGAAATGGGATTATCAAATTTTCCAGCATCTTTATAAGGAACAGCTAATTTTTCTAATGCTAATGCTTGAAGAGGACAGCCTTTATCTTTAGAAAAAATCCATTTTGATAATTTATCACTATCCAACTCCATAGTACCATCCGAGTTTAACTTTCCTATGTTATTTATATCATCTTTTAGTGCTACTGTACATTTCTGCAATGTACCATCGGCTCTTATTATAAAACTATTAGCTTTAGAGGCGTAGCAAACATAATCTGCCTCTCGACCCTTCTTAGTAGCAGAATTATCAATTTTTTCTTTGTTATTATTATTCAAATCGGTTAGACCACTTTCTTCGGTATGAGTAAGCCCAAAAGAATCAACCATGACATTTAATTCTTCCAATTGATTCTTTTGTGTAAGAATAAGCTCAGGTCGTCCCCAAATAGGATGAAAGTGAATTTTAAATCGACTATCATTTAAACAAATAGCATACGCCTCATTTTTAATAAAACTTTTAACTCCTTCAAAATTGGAATCGGAAACATTAAGCCTAATAATACATTCAAAATGATAAGGCGATTTTTTCATCATTTTAATATTACCAATAATCTTATCAAATGTCGATTTACCATTAATGGCAGGTCTTAACTTATCATGTGAGTCTTTATTACCATCAATTGTTATTTGATAATTAGTTATACCTTTTTGGAAAATATTATCAAAAGTCTTTTTATCAAGTGTGTAGCCGTTTGTTGTAATATTTCCATGATATTTTACTCCATGTTCTTCACATAATTCCTTTGCCCATATTGTTAAATCCAAAACACCTGATTTGTTCAATAAAGGTTCTCCACCAAAATATGAGATAGCTAAATGTTTAATTTCTGGAATGCGTTTTAAAATAAGATTCTTAACACCTATTACAACTTACTACAACGAAAATACACTTTTTTTGTTACATTTACTCTTAACAGAATTTTTATTTGATACGGAATTAATATTTGAGAGTATTATCATAATTCTAAAAAGAAAAATACTATTTTGAAAATAACATATCCCAATGCTTCTTTCTGTCATATTTTTTGTGCCTACACACTTTTAGCACATTGCCGTCCTCGTTCCTGCGGGCTAAGCCTACACTCAAACAAAAAGATATGCCAAAATCCATCACACGAAATAAAAATAAATTCCCTCGCTTCGCAAAAATTAAATCTTTCCCGACCGCTCATATCCGACAGAAAAAAATCGTTTTTTAGAGACAGGGAAACGGACTTAAAAAACTTGTGAAGCATGGTTGACACTGATACGAAAGACAGAACCACAGGCGGTAACATGGGCTAAAATCAAGTGGGCGTTTGTAGGTTATTAAACTTTAGTACTTTTTATCTACTTTTGTAGTGGCGGATAGGTATGTGCTTCCTAATGCTCACCAGCTTCTAGCCCAAGCCCGTTAGTGGCAAGGCTATGACGACACAACCCGACAGAGAAATCGGGTTCTTTTTGATAATCTGTATTTAAGTAGTTGCTTAAATAAACAAATTGACTATCTTTGCACTATGGACAATAATTCTTGCATAAGACAACAAGCGGACATTAAACAAATAAACCGTTGTAAAGACCGAGTTTCAGAACTCAACGGCTCGTTTGACTATTTATCGAACGGACTTGAATTGGCGGGAAACAACGTAAGACTGAAAATTCTCTTTCTACTTTATGAAGAAAAACGACTTTGTGTTTGCGACATCAGCGACATTCTCGGTATGACAATTTCGGCAGTTTCTCAACACTTGCGAAAACTTAAAGACCGAAAACTAATTGAAACCGAACGAGAAGCTCAAACCATTTTTTACTCATTGACAAAGGAGTATGAAAAAATGTTGAAACCGTTTTTTAAAATTCTTGATGAAAACAAAATCTTGGAAACAATATGAAAACAGACAATAAACTAATCGGTGCAGGACTTTTGACAGCTATTGCAGCTTCATTATGTTGCATTACACCTGTTTTAGCTCTAATAGCAGGAACAAGCGGACTTGCGTCAACTTTTTCTTGGCTTGAACCTTTCAGACCGTATTTTATCGGCTTGACAATTTTGGTGCTTGGATTTGCTTGGTATCAAAAATTGAAACCTAAAAAGCAAATTGACTGCAACTGTGACACGGAAGAAAAACCAAAATTCATTCAGTCAAAAATGTTTTTAGGAATTATTACTGCATTTGCAATTGTTATGCTTGCCTTTCCTTACTATTCAAGCATTTTCTACCCAAAGACAGAAAAGCAAATCATCGTAGTTGACAAATCAAATGTGCAAAAAGTGGAATTTACAATTAGCGGAATGACTTGTGCAAGTTGCGAAGAACACGTTAATCACGAAGTAAATAAATTGACAGGAATAATAAGTTCAAACGCTTCTTATGAAAATGGAAATGCAATCGTAGAATTTGACAACTCAAAAACAAATATTTCTGAAATTGAAAAAGCAATAAACTCAACAGGATATTCCGTAACCGACAAAAAAGAAAATTAAAATGGAAATCAAATTACAATCAACAATCACTTGCCCCAACTGCGGACACAAGAAAGAAGAAACAATGCCGACAGACGCTTGTCAATATTTTTACGAGTGTGAAAAATGCAAACAAGTTCTTAAACCAAAACAAGGCGACTGCTGTGTTTATTGCAGTTACGGAAGTGTTGCTTGTCCGCCAATTCAGCAAGACAAAAAATGTTGCTAATGGACAGAAAACAAAGAAGCCCAGCCACTAACACGGGTTTGGCAAAAGTGGCGGTTCAGTGCTCCGCAGACACATTTGTGGGTAATCAAACATTGGTTCTCCGCATTAACATTTGTGGTGAAAATCGCCACCTTCGCCAAGCCCGAAAACGTTGGCAGCAATT
>DJWL01000034.1 GCA_002441545.1 Flavobacteriaceae bacterium UBA6231
GCGGTGCTTTTGTATTTGAGGGCGTAGGTGTCGAGATTTTGGATTATGATTAGTTTTAAATAGTTAGAAAGAAGTGTTAAAATATGGCAAATTTGTTTCTTTTACCATTAAAATCTCTAGTTAGTTTATTCGGAATTAAATCTGTTCCTGCCGTGCTATATAATGTTATCAAAGCGAATTCGTCAGATAAATTGCCTATAAGCGACCGAACTTTTCGGGATTTAATTAATGGGAAAAAACATTCGACTCAAAAAACATGGGATAAAATCTCATTTTTTATACCATCTCTTGAATTAGGATACACTAGCGAATATTCAAACTTTATGACTGATTGGGAACTTTTTGTTTGTTCGCCTAGCTATGAAGATTTCCCATTTCCATATTTTAAAAAGAAATTTGCGTTTCTTGCAATGCAAGAAGTGTCTCTCATAAAAGAAATGCGCAATATCGGTTCAGAGGCTGAGAGAATTCATTTTCTATTTAATTATCCATTTACTCATTATTTTCTAAACAAAGATGAAATATCCATTATTACTGCCAAAAATAGTTCTGATACGGATAAAAAAACCGTTATCATGAAACTAAGTCTTAAAATGCTTCTTTACTGCATCGCCTATATGGATGCTGAATGGGGTGTTCGTAGAAAAGAAGATAGAGGAGAGAGATTTTCATTTATAAAAAAAATTCTCCCAAAATTCGATAAAGACAAATATATCAATCCAATAGAAGCCTTTTTCAGATTGTTAAAAGATTATTACAAAACCACTTATGCTGAAGTAGCAAAATTGACAACTGTGAATACTAATAATCCAGATAAAACAGATTCTCAAATAAGAAAATTTAGATTTTGGCGAGAAGGAAAAAAACAAGCCTCTTATGATGAGATTAAAAATATATTTCATACTCTTGAACCAGAATTTGATGATACTGAACTTAATTATGCAACACTTGTTTATTACTATGCACTCTTTTTGCATAATTTTTTTGAAGAAGCATTAAAAAGTAAAATAGATGGTATTAATATTTTCAAGCTAGACCGTGAGTTGGTTGATTGGATAAAAATTCATTATGATGATTATTTTGAGAGAGCGTATATTGAAATTGAAGAGCTGATTGCCAAAGATGCTTGAAGCACCTCTGGCTAAATATTTATTCATCATCCCAGTCATCGTCATTACTCAAATATGAATCACTAGTGGGATTATGAGCATCCGCCCAATCATCCATTGAATATTCATTATTATTTGGATTATGAATATTCGCCCAAAGATCGTTTTCTTCTTTTGTCATTTATGTTCCTCCTATTTTAAAATGTATATGTATTTTAACTATAAACTCTAATCCAAAGATAGGGGAACTTTATCGGAAATTTTACTATGCTCATAGCGTTTATTGGCTATGAAATATATACCATCTCGTTTAAAAACAATATGCATTAAAGAGATGAAATAATTTGATATAAAAATTATATTGACAACTATTGTAGTAGTAGGTATAATTGCTAAAACTATAATAAATGGAACTTTAAATGAACAACCCGTTTTATTTTGGTAATGAAGTTTATAGTGATGATTTTTGTAATAGAGTTGATGAGCTGAGTGAGTTAAGGCGGGATGCTCTTAGCGGGCTAAATGTTCTTCTGTACGCTCCGCGAAGATTTGGTAAAACTTCACTGCTAAAAAAACTTCAAAATGATCTGCAACACGATGAAAATACCAAAGTGATTTTTTTTGATTGGTTTAGTGTTACGAGTGTAGAAGAGTTCATCGAGAAGTATTTTCATGCTATCGCCTCTGCCTTTGAGAGCAAAAGCGACAAAGTGGTAAAGCTTTTTAAAGAGTTGCTCCAGATAAGACCAAATATAACCATAAAAATATCCCAAACAAATGATATAAGTTACGGACTTTCCTTCACAAAAAAAGAGCTAGAAGCGACATTTGAAGATGTAGTCAATCTGCCGTATCAATATGCTAAAAAAATGGATAAAAAAGTTGTTGTTATCTTTGATGAGTTTCAAGAGGTTGAGCAGTTCGATATAGAAAAAAAACTAAGAACTATCATACAAACACACTCAAGAGATGTCTCCTACATCTTTAGTGGCAGTAAAAAGTCGATTTTAAATAGTATGTTTAACGACAAGAGTAGAGCATTTTACAAATCCGTAAAACATAATATTATTAAAGAGATTAAACTTGATGATTGGGTAGTTTTTGCAAACGAGAAATTTGCTAAAACAGACAAATCAATAACAAATAAACAGATAGGGCGTATTTTTAACATTACGGATGGATTTCCTTACTATATGCAACAGCTCTTATATTTGGTGTGGGACATTGCACAAAAAAGCGTTAAAGATGAGGATATTATAAAAGCGCTAGGGTTAATGTACGAAAGAGAGTATGATTTATATGCTTACATATATAGTTCGCTTACGCCAAATCAAAAAATAGCACTAAAGTATATAGTGGAGTTTGATGGAAAAAATCTTTACTCTAATGATAATCTTGCGCAAACAACACTAAGTGCTTCAACACTTAAAAGTACTTTAGAATCTTTAATGAAAAAAGATATTTGTGATAGGCTGGGTGATAAATACTATCTTGTAGATCCGTTTATGAGATATTGGTTAAAAGAGAAATAACGGAGAAAAAGATAAAAATCGCATCAAACTACGGGCAAAATATAACCATTACGCAGAGTGACGATAAAAAAGAGAGTATAANNTTTGTATTTGAGGGCGTGAAAAATTCAAAGAATTTGCGACTGTTTAGAATGAAAACTAAAATCCAATCGTGACAGTTTTGTCGGTAATATGTTATAATACAGTCACGATATAAAGAGGAACGCATATGAATATAATAGATGAGTTAGAATCAAAAATAAAAACTTTACCTATAGATAAAGTCGTTCCTTTTTCTTATTTAAATTTAAAAGAGATATCGACTGATACCAGAAGAAAGTATCTCCATCGGTTGCATGAAAGGGGTGTGATTTCCATAGTTGATAGAGGCTTTTTTAAAAGAATTAAACCTTTTAATGAGTATTTATTCGTTTATGGTTCATTGAAAAAAGGTTTTGATAATCATAGATTATTGGATAAATATGCTAAGAGGGTAGGAAAAGCTTCTACGATAAGAAAATTTGGGATGTTTGAAGATAGTTTTGGAAACTATCCGTATTTAGTTCCTGAGCCAATTTATAAAATAGAGGGTGAACTATACCAAATAAGCAGAAAAGAGTTACTTGAAGAGATTGATGAATTTGAAGGCTCACCTGATTATTATCAAAGAGAGAAGATAAAAGTCAAGACTCATAAAGGTGTAAAGCTGGCATATGCGTATATTAGAGCCGACGCAGATATTCCAAAAGATCAGAAGCCTTTAAAAGTTTGGCAAAACAATACAGAATATAAGGTTGAAAAGTTTAATAGTTTTTTAGAAAGATTAAACTAGATGTATAGCGCAACCAAACGGTTTGTTGCCAATACAAATTGTCAATTAGATTGTTTTGATATTACTGAAGAAGATTTGTATCAATTTGGATGTGAATTTGAATTTTATATTGATAAAACACACGATTTCAAGAAGACTATTTCAAATATAAAAAATGAAATTTATAAATTTTCAAATGTAGATATTTTGGTTAATTTAGCAACATTGCCAACTGAGGTAGATAAAAATTATTGCATTCAGATTAAGCCTGATCAGTCATTGCAAGATAGCGGTGTAGAAATTTCAATACCTATTACTTCATTAAAAGGTGTAGAGCATTATATAAAAAACATATTTCCTTTAATAGAGCAGTATGGCTATACCAATGAAGATACAGGTTTGCATTTTCATATTTCAACTATAAAAAAAGATGGTGTAAATTTTGATTTTTATGTGTATATGTTAATGTGTTACGATAAAAATCTACTTTCTTCTTGGAAAACTAGAGGTGGTTATAGTCATAATGTAATGGATATATTATCCGGGTATTCAAAGTCTGAAACTCGTAAAATTAAAACTAAACATGGGACAATCTGGAATCTTGAGAGAGTTGCATCAAATCATATTGAAATAAAATCTATGGGTGGAGTTGATTATCACCGTCAAATAGGAAAAATATTATCAGAATTTCATTTGTATGCTGATTGTTTTGATATGGTATATACAAATAGGGAGCAAGAGTATAGATTAAAATTGGTTGATGAACATAAACTACTCATAGCAAAAATAGAACCTAAGCAAAAAGAAGAATATATCAAAGCTATTTATGAATCAGGATTAAGCGAAACATATAAAATTTAGATAAGCGCATAAGCAAGAAATCAAATGGAGAAAAAAATGATAGACCCTAAGATAGAAGAGAGTTGGAAAGCGGTGCTTTTTGACGAGTTCCAAAAACCATATTTTGAAGAGTTAAAGATGTTTTTGGTTGAGGAGAAACAAAAAAATACCATCTATCCGCATGGTTCAAATATCTTTGCCGCATTTAATGCCACTTCGTTTGATAATGTAAAAGTAGTTGTTTTAGGACAAGACCCATATCATGGAGCAGGGCAGGCGCATGGGCTGGCATTTTCGGTCAATGAGGGGGTGCCTTTTCCGCCATCGCTTCAAAATATCTTTAAAGAGCTT
>DJWL01000137.1 GCA_002441545.1 Flavobacteriaceae bacterium UBA6231
GCCTACCAGATATCGTATTTTTTTATGGAATGCTTTAAAGGAAATTCCTGAACTTCAAAAAGACTTTACCTTTCCCGATTTTGGAATACGCCTTATGAAAGACATACCCATGTTGTTTTTCGGTGGTCAAGATTCTTATACTTTTATGCATTATGATATTGATTTAGCAAATATTTTTCATTTTCATTTTGAAGGCAGCAAGCAAATTATATTGTTCGACCAAAAACAAAATGATTATTTATATAAAGTACCACATTCCTTAATTACTCGAGAAGACATCGATTTTGCAAACCCCGATTTTGAAAAATGGCCTTTATTAGCTAAAGCTAAAGGCTATAAAACCCAATTAAATCATGGCGAAGTATTGTATATGCCAGAAGGTTATTGGCATTACATGCGATACATAACCCCAGGGTTTTCAATGAGTTTGCGTGCTATTGCCAGAAATCCTGTAAATTTTAGCAGAGCCATTTATAATTTATTGATAATGCGGAATTTTGATAATGCTATGAGAAAACTTCAAGGGCAACAATGGATTGATTGGAAAAACAACCAAGCCATAATTAGAACTCATAAAAGAAACGGAATTAGTGTTTAAAAACAAGGGGTTATTTAATAAGGTCATTGGCTTTATCGTACACCAAATGAGATTCCCATCCACGGTATAAAAAGTAGTCAACAAACTTCTTCTTTTTCTTTAACACATTGGTTTCCTTAATAGTAAAAACCACTTTTTCTGCTAAATTATTTAAAACACCAAGATATTCTTCATCAGAAATTTCTGCAAGTGCACTATTTATATTATGTTTGCTTATGCCTTTTTTCTTAAGTTCAAAAGATAAACGGACTTTACCCCAATTTTTAAATTTAAACTTACCACTTACATATGCCTTGGCAAAACGTTCTTCATTAAGAAAGTTATGTTTCAAGAGGTGTACAATAATAACGTCTATCGCCTCAGGAATCATATGCATTTGCATAAGTTTTTGCCTTACTTCTTGGTGACATCGTTCTTGATACGCACAAAAATGTTCTAATTTTTTAGTAGCTTCTTGTAACGTATATGTTTTTTTGGTTTGCATAAGCCCAAAAATAACAATTGAAACATTAAGAATAATAGTTTAACCCTAAAGTTTGGATTTAATCTTATGAATAAAAAAATTACTTCAATAAAAATATTGTCTTTATTGGTTGCTTTTTTAGGAGTGATGAATTTTGGGTTTGGGCAGATTTACCTTCATGATTTTGGAACTACAACAATTTCTGCTCATCCTTATACCGTAGCTCCTGATATTTTTGATAGTAATTTATCTGATTCTTCATGGTCAAACTCAATAGGAACTTGGACTTCTTATGCAGGTAGCTCTGGTCAAGCAATAAGCCTATCTAACTCTTCCGGAACGCCTTCAATTATATTAACTTTTGTTGTTGCTTCAGGATATCAACTGGACATTACTTCATTTAATTTTTGGAGACAGAGAAGTTCCACCGGAGCTCAAAATTGGTCAATGACAATCAATGGCATTAGTGTAGGTAGTGGAACAGTCCCTACTACTAGAAGTACTATTGGAAATACTCTAGTTTCAAATACTGTTTCTGGATTAACAGGAACTATCACAGTGCAGATATCTTTAAGTGGTGCAAGTGGTAATGGTACATTTAGAATGGACGATTTTACTTTGAATGGTTCTGTTTATTGTACCGATGCAGTAGATTATGAAAATATTCAATTTCCAAACACATCACCTCAAAACATTACAGTTGGTAATTCTTTTGATGTATATGCTCAAGTTTATGAACCATCAGTAACCGATGTTCCAAATTCACAAGGTTCTGGAGTATCTTCCTGGATTGGATACAACACAACAAATAATAATCCTGATGGTGGTGCTGGATGGACTTGGATTCCTGCCACATATAATGATATTGGAGGTAATAATGATGAGTATAAAGCAGAAATTGGTTTAGGTTTAAGTGTTGGCACTTATTACTATGCAAGTAGATTTCAATTAAATGGTTGCAATTTTACTTATGGTGGAAGCGGTGGTATTTGGGATAATGATTCTGTACAATTGATAGTTGAGGACGACACTCTTGATTTTTATAACCTTCAATTTCCAGAAGTTGGTTCTATTACTACTGGAAATGTTTTTGATGTTTTTGGGCAAGTTTATGAAGCAGGTTTGACTCCTGGTGTTGGTCAAGCTCCAGGTATTTCTGCCTGGGTTGGTTATAATACAACAAACACAGATCCAAGTACTTGGACAAATTGGGTAGCTGCAGGTTATAATCCTTCTTGCTCGAATTGTAATTCTGATCAAAATGATGAATATTTTGTAAATATTGGTTCTATTATTCCTTCAGCAGGTACTTATTATTATGCTACACGGTTTAAACTTAATAGTGGATCATATACTTATGGTGGAATTTTATCCGACGGTTCAGCAGGCGGGCAATGGGATGGTTCTACTTATATATCAGGAGTTTTAACAGTAACCCCTGAACCATGTAATGACTTAATCATTTCAGAATATGTTGAGGGTTCTAGCAACAATAAATATCTAGAAATTTATAATCCAACTGGCTCAACTATTGATTTGTCAAACTATTCTTTGCAACTTTATTCAAATGGAAGCTCAACCCTTACAACTACTTCTGCCCTTTCTGGTACTATAGCTAGTGGTGCAACTATTGTATATCAAGATGCAAATGCAACCATTTATTCTGGTTCAACAACAATATTAACACCTAATCCTGTAAACTTTAATGGAAATGATGCTGTTGCTTTAGTCCATTTAGGATCAATTATAGATGTTATTGGTCAAATAGGATTTAACCCCGGATCTGAATGGACAGGAGGAAGCGCAAGTACTGTTGATAGAACACTTGTTAGAAAAAGTAATATTCAATACGGTGATTATAATGGTTTGGATACTTTTGATCCCAATTTAGAATGGAATGTATTTCCTATTAATGATGTTTCTGATTTAGGGTATCATTTTAGTGATTGTATTCCCAGTAATGAACTGCAATTACAATTACCGATTGGATTAAATGTGTCTTGCGGAGATTCCTATACTTTTTCCACAACAACCATTAATAGTAACAATGATGTGGTGTTAAGAATTCAAAATATTGGAAGTCTTCCATTAAATATATCAAATTTAAGCTTTGCAGCAGGAACCCATTATACTTTGGTTTCTCCTCCAGCTACTCCTTTTTCAATAGCCGGAAGTAGTTATCAAGATATAACCATTCGATTTAATCCAACTACGATTGGATTACAGTTAGACACACTTACAATTATAAGTGATGATTCAAGTGAAGGGTCGTGTTCAATCGATTTTTCAGGTATTAGTGAATCTAATTGTAGTACAACAACTGTTACTTTAGCTGCTCAAGATTTTGAATCTGCAGTAAGTGATACATGGTTCCCAAATGCTAATCATAATGGAACATTATTTCCAAATAATTGGGGTATAAATACAATGCTTCAATTCCCTGATATGACCTCTTCCATTGCAAGCGCACAATCGGGAAATAATTTTTGGGGTATTACCGATTTGGAGCGTTTTGGTCATATAAATCAAACTCATCAATTAAGTTTTTCCTATAACGGTTTAAATGTATATGATAATGCACAGTTGTCATTTTATTATTATACCATTGGTGTTGATGCTAGTGACAGTTTTGAATACGAATTATTTTATGATTCTATATCTCAAGGCATCATTGATATTTCTGCGGACAATGATGCTTGGACTCAAGTACTTATAAATGTCCCTAATACAGTAAACCAATTAGATATTATTTTTTATGCTGATCTTGATGCACAATATGATCTCGCGGGTTTAGATAATATTGAACTTACTTCAACAACTATAAATACCACCACCTGGACAAGTAGCGGTTGGAGTGACGGTGATCCAGATATTAATACCGTCGCTATTCTTGACTATGACTTCAATACTGACATAGGAATTAATGGAGAAACAAGTTTTAGCGCATGTAGTTTAACTGTAAATAACGGTTTTACTTTAAATATTGCAGACGGTAATTTTGTAGAAGTGGAAAATGATCTAACCGTTAATGGCAATATTATTGTGCAACCTAAAGGCTCTTTTGTACAAAATAATGATGATAGCGTTGTTGGTGGTGCTGTTTTAAGTGATAAAACGAAAATAGTGGTTAATAAAAACACGGCTTCTCCAGCAAATAATTGGTACGAATACACATATTGGAGTTCTCCTGTTGAAGGTGAAACTATTACTGATGGCTTATTTGAATCGACAACCAACAGACGTTTTATTTTTAATGCACAAAACTATTTAGATCATTGTGCTGAATCAAATAATGATAATAATTGCATACCTGGTTTTCAAGATAATATTGATGATGATGGAAATGATTGGCAATGGGTAAATGGGACTACGGTTATGAAACCTGGTGTTGGTTATGCGTCTACTCATGATGCTATAATTTTTGGAAGCACCCCTGGTTGTCCAGGTACTTCCTGTAGTATTGAATATACATTTAATGGGCCATTCAATAATGGAATCATTACTGTCCCTGTTTATAGAAATGACTCAGAATTTAATGACAACAACTCAAACCTTATTGGAAACCCTTATCCTTCTGCCATTAGTGCTGATGATTTTTTTGATTTGAATGTGCATAATTCCAGTTCAAACCCTAATGGAACTTTGGAAGGTGTAATTTATTTATGGTCTCAAAATACCCAACCTTCTGCAACGGCAAATGGTAACCAAGGTTTAAATTTTTCTGAGCTAGATTACGCTGTGATAAATGGTATTGATGGAACAGCTGGAGGAGATAAGGTAATACCAAATCGGTTTATTCCTTCTGGTCAAGGATTTTTTGTCTCTGTTTCTGATTTAGCAACAGTTATAGATGCTCCATTAAGTCCTGACCCATTTGTTAAAACCGCGGATGTTATTTTTAATAATGCTTTGCGGGTAACTGGAAATAACAATCAGTTTTTTAAAGCATCCAATTCTAAACACTCAAAATCAAATGAAGATTACAATAAATTGTGGGTAAATTTAACCTCAGATATTGGGGTGTTTAATCAAATATTGGTGGGTTATGTTAATGGTGCTACAAATGATTTTGACGGTATGTATTATGATGTTCCAAGAAATTTAACGGCCAAAACAGCTTCAGCTTTATATTCTTTAATATCAGATAATCAATCAAAATATGTTATTCAAGGAAAAGATCCAAACAGTTTAAATCTTGGTGAAGTTGTCCCTTTAGGGTTTTATACTGCTATTACTGGAGCTACATTATATAAACTATCAATAGCCCAGTTTAAAGGTGATTTTTTTAATTCGAATACCGTTTATTTAAAAGATAATTTAATGAATACTGTTCATAATTTATCTGAATCAGATTATACATTTACTTCTGAAATTGGAGAATTTAATAATCGTTTTGAAATTGTCTTTCAATCTGAAATATTATCAAACATAGAAGCTCAACTAAATTCAAATAAGCTTACGGTTATTGAACTTAGTGACGGTCGTGTTGAGTTTAAAACCAATAGTAATTTAATTATTAAAACGGTTAAAATCTTTGATGTTTTAGGAAGAACGCTTTATCAATTAAAAGGATCTAACTCTTCAGAAATATATAATCTTTCTAATTTAAGTCAGTCGACCTATATTGCAAAGGTTGAACTTTCTAATGGGCAAATTGTTACCAAAAAAGCTTTAAAAAGAATATAAAGTTTGTTTCTATAAACTATATTTTAACGCCAAAATAAAATTTCTGCCTGCTGCGGCAATACCAGACGAATACGTTTTATAACGTTGGTCAGTAATATTCTCTAAACTAGCAGTAATTGTCGCATCTTTAGTTAATTTATATTGTGTTCTTAAATTTAAAGTAACCCAAGATGGCGCATATGGATTTTCATTTTTATCAGATGCATAGATGTAATCTTTTTCAATTTCAGAAGGGGCCAATTGATTATACGATAATTCATTATTGTAATTTGTAAACACATCTATTTTAAAGACATCTGTATTCCAAACTAAATGTGTATTTCCAAAATTTGGCGCTGCATGACGTAATGCTGTTTCGGCTCCGTTATCGTCTTCTTCTGTTCCGCCTATAACATTATATTGTGAAGTAAGTTTTACTTGTTTGCTGAAACGTAATTCTAAACCCGCTTCAAACCCATAAACCCAAGCTTTTGCTGCATTTTGTATGGCTTGAACGTTGCTTAATTCACCATCATATATAATCTCTGTAGATCCATTTAAATTATAATCTCTTCTAACCAATGCATTGTCTAAATAGGTGTAATAGGTGTTTAAATCAAGAATAAAAGTGTCATTGAAATTAAGTTTTAATCCCAAGTCACCACCATAAGCATATTCTGGTTTTAGGTTTTCATTAGGAACCACAACCGATCTAGGTTCAGAGTCAAATACCTTACCTATATCATCAATATTAGGTGCTCTAAAAGCTGAAGATGCATTTAGTTTCCATTGTAATATTGGGTTTGGTGACCAACGTATTCCTGCAGTTCCAGTAAGTGCTCCTGAAGTGTTTTTTGAAGATTCAAACGGTAAATTTAAATACTCATTATTTTCTTTAAAATTTGCTTTGGACATGATATGATTAAAGCGTAAGCCAGATTGAAATACAAACTTGGTATTTGGTTTATATTTTATACTGGAATACACAGCGGCTGATTGCCAGTTGGCTCCATTAGGATATCTTGATACGGTTGGTTCTATCATATTTGTGGCAATGTTTTCTTCATCACCATGTGACATCACGTTATTAAAAACATATTCAAAACCATAGTAAAGCTGTGTTTTTGAACTAAGTCTTTTTTCTAAATCTAAATTAAATGTGTAAGCATCTAAAGCCTCATCACGTAAGTTCCTTATATCAGATTGAAAATTTCTATCTATTCTGCTTTCTTGAAAATTTTGATACGCTAAAGTTAATTTAGCTTTATCATATAAGTT
Source organism: Flavobacteriaceae bacterium UBA6231 (assembly GCA_002441545.1). Classification (GTDB taxonomy): domain Bacteria; phylum Bacteroidota; class Bacteroidia; order Flavobacteriales; family Flavobacteriaceae; genus Yeosuana. Next base: position 7,005 of record DJWL01000137.1, read on the forward strand.
TGAAAGACTACTGTATTTAGTAATTTGAGCATTTGCCATAAACCATTGTTGTGGACCATAATACCATTCTGCCGAACGCAAATCATTGCCTTTGTATCGAATTAACCTGTCATAACGGGGCACATTGGATGTTGTAGTATAATACAAGCCCAAATCAAAACTTAAACTATTATACGGTTCAAATCTTACTTTTTGCATGATATTATATTGATTATACCCAGATTGCCTTTGTACCAAAGGATTGCTGTTTTGTACCATAACATCTTCATTATTTATTCTAGCAACAAAATTGGGTCTTAGATAATCATTTGGTCCATGACTTCCCATTCTTAAGTCATTAAAAGAAGTATAACTTACATTGGTTAAAAACGCCCATCTTTTTGAACCAATATTAAAATCTAAATGTCCAGTTTTTTCATTGCTTGCTGTTGCATACCTTACAATAGCATTGGATTTAACTTGAAGAGAATCTGTATATGAAAGTTTTGGCTTTTGAGTATAAAAACTCATAACACCACCAATGGCATCACTACCATAAATTATGGATCCTGAACCTAAAGTGACCTCGGTGTTTTGCACTGAAAACGGATCGATAGAAATTACATTTTGTAAATTTCCGCCTCTAAAAATAGCGTTATTCATACGTACACCATCTACCGTAATAAGCAACCTGTTTGTTGAGAAGCCTCTAATCATTGGACTTCCGCCACCAAACTGGCTTTTTTGTATATAAACTTGACCTACGTTTTCAAGCAAATCTGCACTGGTTTGAGGGTTTACAAACTGTATATTATTTGAATTAATACTTGCAATTTTTTGTGGGATATCTCTTTTATTTTGTTCAAAATTAGATGCAGAAACAACAATTTCATTCAAATCTTGTGTTTGAATATCCAGATAAACAACACGTGTTTTTTCTATTTGGGATTTTTCAAGTTTTTTAACTAAAT
>DJWL01000159.1:0-20750 GCA_002441545.1 Flavobacteriaceae bacterium UBA6231
TTGATAAAGCTAACTTAAGATACACAAGACCGATATAAGCTCAAGATTCATATCTCAATGAGATTCATTTTAAAATTAAAAAACCATCTAAAGCAGATGGTTTTTTATTGATTAAGAGCTCAAAAGGGAAAAACATTATTGTTTAATAAGCTGACCTCTAATTTCCCCTGCTTGAAAAGCTTGGCTATGGATGTTGATATAATACAAATTAGCATACAAATCTGCCTCTTGTGAAGCATCAAGTGCAGGACTGGTATAACTAATTGGAGAAGCTGCCGTTAAAGGAAACACAACCCCGCCGGATGAACCAACGTCTCCTTTGTGAATGTGGGCTGCAGTAGCTGTTATTCCACTATATGTGGCTGTAAGGGTAAATATTTTTGTAGTGGCATTATACGTAAGCGTAGCGGTACCTGTTGCACTTGAACCCGACGCAGGTACTTCGCTTGCGCCATTTATAGTTGCCTTAAACATCACGGTGGAATCATCATCGTCATTATTACTGCAGGACGTGAATACAATAACAATTAGAGGTAAAACCAAAATTTTAAAATAATTTTTCATAGTTAATTTTTTAAGTTAGTTAATAAACAGTATTTTATATATAACAACTGAAAAGGATTAAGTCCTGAAAAAAAATGAAAAGATTGAGAACACATTCTTTAAACGATACTGAGAGTGACAGTCATCTGTTTTAAATTTTTGTTTTTCATCAGAACGATGGAATGCCGCATTAATGGATTCACCACACATACCTTAATAGCATGTCATACAAATAACTTGCAAGACAAACATGGTAAGAACCCGAAGCTTCCATAACAACTATGAGGTCACTTTTGCAATAATCACTCTCAATGAACTCTTTTAAACCCTTTTAAATTATTAGCATAAACTTCATGCAATAATTTGTTCTCTTCTCTAAAACTAACATCAAATGTTTGTTTACTGAAGTCGATTCCTATAACTTTACTCATGACAAATGTTTTAAATGTGCTTCTTGTTTATCAATCCTGAATCTAGGCTCAACCGCCTAATGAACTGTTCAAACTTTAAGCACGGGAGAAAGGGACAAGCATTGCGAACTTTTTTTTTAACTAATGACAAATTATTGTCTTGCTCTTTCTCCTTTTGTTATTATTTATCTAAAAGTAATAATTGTAAATTCTTATGCTTTACAAACATAGGATGACGACATAATCTCTTTAGATTAAGAGATTGCCACAGAAAATTAGAAATTTTCTTCGCAATGACACAAAAAGATAACCCCTTCGACTCCGCTCAGGGTAAACTCCAGCCCGACCACGCTAAAGCGTGGTAACGCCCAAAACAACTAAAAGTGCATGCCTTTTATCTTTTTGTAATTAAGAATAGCATTACTATCTGAAAGTAAAGACACGTAGTTGCATACCGATAATAACCGTGAATACAAATTATCTTGATCAACTTTCATAGTTTTAGGCAATCTGTTTAATATAAGTTTATCATAATTAGAAGCATTCCCATTATAATTATTATTAACTGCCTTTGTGTAGGCGCTTAAAAGACTTTTTAAAATTTCATAACCTGCAATTTCCTTATCAATAACCTCATCAGATTTATAAATATTCTCAATACTTATTTTAATGATATCATTTATTTGCGCTTCATATTTACTTTTATCTAATAACGCTGTTTGAAAATCGCCTTTTAAAATGGTCTCTTCATTATTAATAAAAATAGAAACAACTTCATTAATTAAGGTGTTTATTGCTAAAGCGCGTAGGTAACTCACTCTATCTTGAGTGTTTTGCAACTGGTGATATTTTTTTGTATTTATAGTATCTCGCACCAAATTAATCAAGTATTCTAAAGCAAATTCTTCTTGAATTAAGCCAAGGTTAATGCCATCTTCAAAATCAATAATAGTATAACAAATATCATCTGCAGCTTCAACCAAATAAGCTAACGGATGACGCGAAAAACTAAGGTCCTTATTACTTCGTTTTGTTAAGCCCAATTCATCTGCCACATGAGAAAAAGATTCTGTTTCACTTTGAAAAAAACCATATTTTTTATCTGCAATATGTTTTGTTGGCTTTGTTGGTAAGGATTCTTTTGGGTATTTCATAAAAGCACCAAGAGTTGCATAACTAAGCCTTAATCCACCTTCTCTTCCTTCTCTGCTTTCTGTTAAAATTTTAAATCCGTTTGCATTCCCTTCAAAGTCGCATAAATCTTGATATTCTTTATCTGTTAATTGACTTTTATAGTGTGCTCCTTCACCTGTTTTAAAAAATTCGCCAATGGCTTTTTCCCCTGAATGTCCAAATGGTGGATTTCCAATATCATGTGCTAAAGCGGCAGCCGCAACAATAGCCCCAAAATCATTGGCTTGATAGCCATGAACGGTTTGTAAATGCGGATGTTTTTCTAATAATTTTTGTCCAACCTTTCTTCCTATGGAACGTCCAACAACACTTACTTCTAAACTATGTGTTAAGCGTGTATGCACAAAATCTGTTTGTGAGAGTGGAATGACCTGTGTTTTGTCTTGAAGACTTCTGAATTCTGAAGAAAAAATAACTCTGTCATAATCTACTTCAAACCCAAGACGTGTTTCATCTTGCTCTTTTCTTAAGCGCTTATTAGTGTCCCCAAATCGTTTTAAGGATAGTAATTGTTCCCAGTTCATTATATAAATTTAAACGTAGGCAAGATACTTAAATTAAGTAAAAAACAGAACCATAATTTGGTAACATTAAGATAACATTTTAATGACAGTTGTTTAATGATTATATAACATCCTAATTAAAGTAATGCTTTTTATTTGCAGTATAATTTTCAAGAAACCAATGAAACAATTAATTACTTTATTACTATTTACTTTTTCAAGCTTAGGTTTTGCTCAAAATATAGGTGTAATTGTTGGTAAAGTAACGGATAAAGATTTAAATGATGAACCTTTGGTTTTTGCTAACCTTTCTATAAAAGGTACTTCAATTGAGTCTACTTCAGATATTACAGGTTTATTTTTACTTGAAAACTTAGCCGATGGCGACTATACACTGGTATGTAACTTTGTTGGTTATGAAACCAAAGAATTACATGTACACGTTAGTTCAATGGAACCAACTGAAGTTAATATTTCTTTAGCGCCAAGTATCATTTCATTAAATGAGCTAGCTTCACTAGCTAGTGTTGCTAAAAAAGAAGATAAAACTTCTATTGCCATAAACAATTAATTTCTTTAAAAACAGGTTATCTTTAAAGATTTATTTGTTTTTCCTCTTTATCATTTATTCATATAAACTACAATTCTTTTCTTTCTTAAACTTTAGAAAAGTAAGGTCTATTCATAGAGAATCATCTTACATTTTTAATGTTAAGTTATTGTTTACAAATCAAAAGTTTTTAAGTAAAAAGGTAACATTTAGGTAACCCTTTAGTTACTGTTGTTTAATTCTTAGATAACATCCTGTTTACAAACCATCACTTCCTTTGCATCAATAAATTCATGAAAAAATAATGAAAAAAATCATACTGTTATTTATAATTTTTGTTTCTACATTTTCCTATGCTCAGAACACAGGTTCGATAGTTGGAAAATTAACAGATAAAGAATATAATGATGAACCTCTTGCTTTTGCTAACGTATTAATTAAAGGAACCACTAAAGGAACCACCTCTGATATAGATGGTTTGTACGGTTTTGACAACTTAGATGCTGGTTCTTACACTTTAATTTTCAGCTTTGTTGGATATGAAACTACTGAAATTAATGTAGATGTGGTTAAAGGAAAAGTGGTTGAAATTAATGTGCCAATGGGCGCTAGTGCAGCTTCTTTAGATGAAGTTGTAATAACAACAACCACCAAACGAGAAAGTGAGACCGCTTTATTGTTGGAGCAGAAAAAAACTGTTGGTTTTAAAACCGCTATAGGTGCTGACGAGCTTTCAAGAAAAGGAGTTGGTGACGTTGCTACAGCGGTAACAAAAGTAACTGGAATTTCAAAACAAGAAGGTTCTGGAAATATTTTTGTTAGAGGTCTAGGTGACCGTTATAATATTACTACATTAAATGGTTTGCCTTTGCCTTCAAATAATCCATCCAATAAAAATATTGACTTGAATATTTTTTCGACTGATATTGTTGAGTCTATTGATATAGACAAAACGTATGACACTAAAAACTATGGAGATTTTGCTGGTGCAAATATTAATATAGCCTCAAAAAATTATACTGGCAAAGGCTTTGTTGAAATTGGTTTAGAATCTGGAGCCAATACAAACGCCATTTCTCAAAGTAACTTTTACTTAAATGATGGACCAAGTTATTCTGGTTTCTACAAAAAAATATATCCAGCGTTTCCGTTAAACAATTACAATTTTACAACAAGTTGGGATAGAGAGAAAACTGGAACGCCTATTAATTCTGGATTCTCACTTAAAGGAGGTGATTTATATTCTTTAGGTGACAACACCAAAATAAACTTTTTTGGTGTAGCCTCATTCAATAATGATTATGACTATAAAGAAGGTATTTCTAGAGGGAGCGTTAACGTATCTGGTGTACCGAGAAAAGATTATGATTTCACAAGTTATTCTTATAATACCAATACTACATTAATGGGTAATGCTGGAATAAAGTTTAAGGATCAACATATAAAGTATAACGGATTGTTTATAAATACTTCAAGTCAAGATCAAGATGAATATTTTGGTACTGTTGACGCATTTGATTATGCTCCAGAAGGCGGTGCATTTTTACAGCGTCAAACTTTTGAAAAGACACAACTTATAGTTCACCAAATTTTAGGTGACCATAAGATAGGTGATAAATTTGAAATTAACTGGGGAGCTTCATATAATTTTGTTAAAAATAATATTCCTAATAGAAGACAAAATATTCTAACTCCAGATAATTGGGATAATCCAGAGGGACCTAAATCTTTTTTACAAACTAATAATGCATCCGATAATCACAGGTATTATCAAGATTTAGAAGAAGAAGAAATTGCTGCAAATTTTTCAACTACTTATAAATTCAATAAAAATGAAGATGATGAGTTTGATGGTAAGTTAACAGTTGGGTATAGTGGAAGGTTCAAAAATGTTGATTTTGATGCTACACAATTTAATTTCAGAATCAATAGAAGGGTATCCCAGCCATTAATCGATGATATCTATAACTTAGATAGCTATTTTAATCAAGATAATTTTAGTGCCGGATTGTTTAGCATAGAAACTTTTAGAGGAAATGCACAACAAGCAAATGCGTTAGATCCTCAAACCTTTGATGGGCCACAGGATATTCATGCGGGTTTTGCCTCTTTGGAATATGCATTTAATCCAAAACTAACCATGATAGTTGGTGTTAGAGTAGAAAAAATAAACCAAACAATTAATTGGAACACATCATTATCTAGTGGTTCAAGTGTTTTAGGTGAAACAGAAATTTTACCTACTTTATCTTTAAAATATAAATTAAATGACGATCAAAATTTAAAATTTGCTGCTAGTAAAAGCTACACATTACCGCAATATATTGAACGTGCATTTTTTCAATTTGTAGGTGCTACACAATCTTTTGTAGGTAATCCTAACTTATACGCATCTACCGATTATAATGCCGATTTAAAATGGGAAATTTTTCCAAAACGAAGCGAAATCATATCTATTGGTGTCTTTGGAAAATATATTGAAAACCCTATTAACGAATCAATTATTAACTCTGCTTCCAATGATGTTAGTTATGTAAATTCAGGAGATTGGGCACTGGCCATTGGTGCAGAGCTTGAAATTAGAAAAAACATTATCAATAACGAAGACACTAACAGCAATCTTTCGTTTGGCTTCAATGCCTCTTATATGCATACCGACCAAGAGTTAAATAAAGAGAAAGTTATAGAAGAAACAACGGCAGCCGGAAATCCTATAAGTGTTGACTTTACAAATGAAAAAGATAAATTATCAGGAGCTTCAGATTTGCTTATGAATGCAGACCTTACCTATTTTAAAGAATTTAATAATGACAAAAGCCTTCAAACAACGTTAGCTTATAATTATTTTTCTGATAGACTTTTTGCCCTTGGAACTGAAGGAAAAGGAGATTTAATCGATAAAGGATTTGGCACCTTAGATTTTATTTTAAAGACCAAATTAAATACAAACTTTGGAGTAGGTCTTTCTGCCAAAAATTTATTAAATCCTGTTATTGAAAGAAATCAAGATGTTCAAAATGTTTTAGTCTCTTCTTACAAACGCGGAGTTAATGTTAAGTTATCGCTAACCTATAACTTTTAGTTAACACTACATTAATGTAAACATAAATTTAAGAAGATGTTTAGTTTACAGTTGAATAATTTCTTTGTGAAACTTTAATTAACTACTTAATGAACAATAAAATGAAAATTACAAAACAATTATTAGCATGCATGCTAGCATTGGCTAGTACAACTTTTATAGTGTCATGTACATCAGATGATAGTCCTAGTTCAAATGCAACTTGTGGAGATGGTATACAAAATGGAGACGAAACAGGTGTTGATTGTGGAGGTTCATCTTGTGGCCCATGTGCTGCCAATACAGTATTGGAAGGAGATGTAACCACTGATGTTACACTAGATGCTACATTGGTATACCAATTAACATCTGCTTATATTATTAAAAATGGTGCCTCTTTAACAATCCCGGCAGGTACAGTTATTAAAGCTACAGGTGGAACTGCTGCATATATAGCTGTTGCTCAAGGTGGAAAAATATATGTTCAAGGTACTGCAGATAAGCCTGTTGTTATGACATCGGGTGCTAGCGTTCCTGCACCAGCTAACTGGGGCGGATTGGTAGTTTGTGGTAAAGCACCAACAAATGTTGGAACAACCGCAACTTCTGAAGTGGCCGATCTTACCTATGGTGGAACAGACGTGAATGACAATTCTGGTTCAATAAGATATTTACGCCTTGAATATACAGGAGCTAACTTTACACCTGATAAAGAATTTAACGGTTTATCATTATTTGGTGTTGGTGCCGGAACCACTGTAGAATATGTTCAATCCTTTGAGGGTAGTGATGATGGAATCGAATTTTTTGGAGGAACTGTCAATGGAAAATATTTAGTTTCTACAAACAGTCAAGATGATGGTATTGATTTTGCTGATGGTTGGGCTGGAACTGGTGAAAATTGGTATATTGCTGGAGCAGCTAAAGCAGGTGTTGAAGGTTCTAACAATGGCGATAATGGCAATGCCACTCCTGTAACCAATGCAACACTTAAAAATATTACTGTTGTAGGACCTGTTACAGAAGGTGCGCTTTATTATAAAGAAGGTGGTGGAAACTTTTCAGTAGATAATTTTTATATAGCTGGTGTTGATTTAGGTGTTAAGGTTAAAAGTACTGATGCTGAAGCTGGAGCCAGAATTGAAGCAGGCAACCTTGTAATGACTAATGTTCAATTTGCAGAAAATGCTACGAATTTTGTATTAACTGATTATGCTGGAGCTAATCAAGATTTTATTGAACAAGGTATTGCCACTGGCGCTGGAAATAAAGCAGCAGCTCCTTCATGGACAGCTGGTTGGACAAGAGGCTTAAGTAATAGTGGCACAACAAGCGAAAATTTAGCAGGAGAGGTTACTGGTAATGTATCTTTAAACGCTTCAGTACAATATAAATTAACAAGTTCATTTGTTGTAAAAGATGGCGGTTCTTTAACAATCCCAGCAGGAACAGTTATTAAAGCTACAGGTGGAACAGCAGCATATATAGCTGTTGCACAAGGAGGTAAAATATTTATTGAAGGAACTGCTACAAATCCAGTTATAATGACTTCTGGGGCAGCTAATCCTGCACCAGCTAACTGGGGTGGATTGGTTGTTTGTGGTAAGGCACCAACAAATGTAGGTTCTGTTGCGACATCTGAAGTTGCCGATCTTACCTATGGTGGTACAATATCTAATGATAATTCAGGATCAATTAGATACTTAAGACTTGAATATACAGGAGCTAACTTTACACCTGAAAAGGAATTTAATGGATTATCTCTTTTTGGTGTTGGTTCTGGTACTGTTGTTGAGTATGTTCAATCTTACGAAGGTAGTGATGATGGTATCGAATTTTTTGGTGGAACTGTCAATGGTAAATATTTAATTTCTACAAATAGTCAAGACGATGGTATTGATTTTGCTGATGGTTGGGCTGGAACTGGTGAAAACTGGTATATTACCGGAGCTGCAAAAGCGGGTGTTGAAGGTTCTAACAATGGCGATAATGGCAATGCCACTCCTATAACCAATGCAACACTAAAAAACATTACTGTAGTTGGGCCTGTTACTGAAGGTGCTCTTTATTACAAAGAAGGTGGTGGAAAATTCAACATTGATAATTTCTATACTACTGGTGTTAACTTAGGTGTAAAAGTAAAAAGTACAGACGCCGAAGCTGCTGCTAGAATTGAAGCTGGTGATTTAGTAATTACTAATGTAGAATTTGCTAGTCCAGCAACTGGATTCAACGCTACAGATTATTTGGGTGTTAATCAATTGTTTTATACTACAGGTACAGCAATAGGTGCCGGTGCCGGTGCAGCTACCCCTACTTGGGCTACTGGTTGGACAATAGGCATTTAATTTAAATAACAAATTGTAATAAAAAAGNNCTTTTTTATTACAATTTGTTATTTATTCTAAAGATTTTCTTTGTTTGTCTTTTCAGACTCCTTTAAATTAGCGATAACATTTGTAGTATAATCTACTTCTTTTACTGTTTCTTTAGTCCAGTAAAACCATTTGCCGACTTTCTTCCCATTATCATAATTAGCTAAAACTGTTTTATTGCCTTCAGCATCAAAACTTAACCATTCACCTTGAAGTTTTCCATCTAAAGTATAAGCACCTGTTTGGCTTACTACTCCATTGTCGTGATAATAAGTAACTTCAATTAAATTAGTTTCGTTGTTAAGTTTTAAAACTCTCTCTTTTTGAGCAAGAGAAACCATACTGAACAAACAAGCAAATAAAATAAACATGTTTTTCTTCATAACTATGGGGTTTTAATTAATAATATTCAAATATAAAACAAAGTTTACATTAAAACAATGTTTACATAACATTAAATTAACATTGACTTTGGTGTTAATTGATTTAAAGACTCTTAATCTCTAATTAAGTACTATAACAATTAATATTTAATTAATGTTGCCATTACAATCAGGTTATCTTAATAAGTGATATTTGCACGTATTTTAAAATACAATTAGAAATTTCATATAATCTATTAGTTTTTGTCGACTACATTATCATGATTCTAATGACTGCCTTTGGCCAAGGCAGTTTTTTTTGTTAAAAAAATAATGATTTGGAAACATTAAGTTAACATTAGTTTTAGTCCTTTGCAGCGACAAAAACTAATAACATAATGAAACTTAAATTTTCAATTGTAGCTATACTACTTTTAGCTATTAATATTGTAAATTCTCAAGAAATTAAATCCCCTAAATTTGGAAAAGGTCTCTTTAACCTAGTTGGTAAAGATAGCTCTTGGACAATGAAAGTTGGATTTAGAACTCAATTTTTAGGAACTTCTACTTGGCAAAAAGGAGAAAGTAATCAATCAAATATGCTTATTAGACGATCGCGTTTAAAATTTGATGGTTACGCTTACAGTCCAAAATTAAAATATAAAATAGAGCTTGGTTTATCAAACCTTGACAATTCTGGAACTTCATCATATACAAGTAATAGTCCTCGTATTATTATGGATGCTGTTCTTAAATGGAATTTCTATGAAAATTTTGAATTGTGGGTTGGCCAAACAAAACTACCAGGAAATAGAGAACGTGTTATTTCATCTTCCAATCTTCAACTCGTAGATCGTTCATTATTAAATAGCAGATTCAATATTGATAGAGATATGGGAATGCAACTTAGACACCACTTTAATCTTTCAGATAAATTTATTGTAAAAGAAATAGTATCAATCTCTCAGGGTGAAGGAAGAAATGTCACTACTGGAAATTTAGGTGGTCATGAATATACAGGAAGAATTGAGCTTTTACCTTTTGGAAACTTTAGTAATAAAGGTGACTATGTAGGTGGAGACTTAAGTAGAGAGCAAAAACCAAAACTTGCTTTAGGAGCCGCATATGACTTTAATAATAATGCAGTTAGAAATAGAGGTAATCAAGGATCTTATATGGTTACCGATAATGGTTTCTTTGAAACAAACATTAAAACCTTATTTGTTGATGCTATGTTTAAATATGATGGATTTTCATTTATGGCAGAATACGCAGAAAGAGATGTCTCTAATCCATTTGCAAAAAACTCCGACGGAACTCTTACAGGAGATGAAGTTCAAGTTGGTCACGGGTTAAACTTACAATCTGGATATTTATTTAAAAATAATTGGGAAGTATCTGGTCGTTACACGAATGTAGAATTAGACAAAAACATAACAGGAAAAAATCCTGAAAATCAATATACATTAGGCGTTTCTAAATATATTGTGGGTCACAATTTAAAAGTGCAATCAGATATAAGTCATTTACAAATTAAAGAGGACCATAATGAGTTAATGTTTAGATTACAATGTGAATTACATTTTTAAAATATAACAATTACATAACACTGTTAAATAAAACACTATAGATATTTGCAAACTATTTCTAATTAATTATGGAAAATATATACTTATATATGATTATTGCCTTAGCCATTTTAGCAATTGCTGATTTGGTAGTAGGTGTAAGTAATGATGCTGTAAACTTTTTAAACTCAGCTATTGGATCAAGGGCTATTTCATTTAAAACCATCATGATTGTTGCCAGTTTAGGTATCGCTGTAGGAGCCTTATTTTCAAGTGGAATGATGGAAGTTGCCCGTAATGGCATTTTCAATCCTGGTGAATTTATGTTTGATGAAATCATGATAATTTTTATGGCGGTTATGATAACCGATATCTTATTATTAGATTTTTTCAACACATTTGGTATGCCAACTTCTACAACGGTATCTATTGTATTTGAACTATTAGGTGCTTCGGTAGCGATAGCACTTATTAAAATAGGACATAAAGGAGGAGATTTTAGTGATCTTGTAAATTATATCAACACCTCGAAAGCAACCGAAATAGTATCAAGTATTTTGCTTTCTGTTGCCTTATCGTTTTCGGTAGGAGCATTTGTTCAGTGGGTTTCTAGACTATTGCTTTCTTATAATTTTGAAAAGAAAGCTAAATGGGTTGGTGCCTTATTTGGAGGAATTGCAATAACCTCTATTGTGTATTTCATATTTATGAAAGGAATTGGCGGAACTAGTTTTGCAAAAGAATCTTACGAGTTTACAGGTGGAGAAACCATTAAAGATTTTTTAAAACATAATGCAATGAATATTTTATTTATAAGTTTTGTGTTATGGTTCTTAATATCTTATTCTTTAATACAGTTTGCAAAGACAAATATTTTTAAGTTAATTATTTTAATAGGTACATTTTCATTGGCATTAGCTTTTGCTGGGAACGATTTAGTAAATTTTATTGGCCCATCAATAGGTGCATTTCAATCGTATCTAGATTTCACAAACCCTGCAGTTAATACCTTAGGCTTAGCAGCAAACGAATTTTCAATGGAAAGTTTAGGAGCAAAGGCTTCAACACCTACTTTATTGCTGTTTATTGCTGGTCTTGTAATGGTTATAACACTTTGGTTTTCTGCAAAGGCTAAAAATGTTATGAAAACCGAAATAGATTTAGCCAGTCAAGGAGATACAAAAGAACGTTTTCAACCAAATTTTTTATCCCGTGGTTTTGTGAGATTTGCCATATTATCATCACAAATAAGCTCATATGTATTACCAAAGTCTTGGCAAGCAAAAATTGATAAGCAATTTGAAGTTCCAGTAATTGCTTTAAATAAAGATAAAAATTATGAATTACCGGCTTTTGATATGGTGAGAGCTGCTGTAAATTTAATGGTTGCTGCTGCTTTAATTTCTTTAGCTACATCAATGAAATTACCATTATCCACAACTTATGTAACCTTTATGGTTGCCATGGGTACATCATTGGCAGACAGAGCTTGGGGGGCAGAAAGTGCCGTTTATAGAGTTGCTGGTGTTTTAAATGTTATTGGAGGGTGGTTTTTTACTGCTATAAGCGCATTTTTTGCTGCGGCATTAGTGGCATACTTATTAAATCTGAATGTACCTATAATGTTCCCTCTTTTATTGGTAACCGCTTTTGCTTTAATAATAAAAAGCTCGATTGCATTTAAGAAAAAATCTAAAGAAGTTAAAGCTGAAGATGGTTTAACCAAAGCCGAAAGTAGTTCTATTCAAGGCGTAATTTATGAAAGCGCTAATAACATTGCAAATGTTGTTAAAAGAGGTAATAGAATTTATACCAATTCCATAAATGGCTTGGCAAAACAAGATTTAACACTACTTAAAAAGAATAAAAAGCAGATTATAAAATTATCTAGTGAAGTAGATGAATTACGAGATAATATTTTTTACTTCATAAAAAATTTAGATGAATCTAGCCTTGGAGCCAGTAATTTTTACATCCACATTTTAGGTTATTTACAAGATATGACCCAATCTTTAGAATATATTACAAAAGTAAGTTACAAACATGTTCAAAATAATCATAAGAAATTAAAATTCAACCAGATAAAAGAACTGAAAGAAGTTGATGAACGTTTTGAAACATTCTTCAATAATACTCAAAATGCTTTTGATTCCAGATCATTTGAACAAATTGGTATTATTTTAGGCAGAAAACAAGAAATTTTAGGTTTAGTATCAGCAAAAATTCAAAAACAAGTTGAACGTACTCGTACAGAAGAATCGAGTCCAAAAAACACTACATTGTATTTTAGCTTATTATTAGAAACTAAAGATTTATTAAATGCTACTATGAATCTTTTAGAAGAGTATTATGGTGCGCACGACCGTTCTGTAAAACCTGCAACCTTAAGAAAACCTGAGGCAGAAGAATAGAATATCGTTTTAAAAACATAAAAAAAACCATCTCTAATTTGATGGTTTTTTTTATGCATTAATTTAAAGTGTAAAAATAATTATCTATTAATATGATTATTAGGTTATGGGCAAAATGTATAACAATACCTAACCATAGCGTTTTATATTTACTTCTTAAATATCCTAAAACTATACCAAAAGGGAAAATCCAAATAAATGATATAAATGAAAAATGTACCAAAGCAAAAATAAACGCCGTAGCTATAACAGTTACATTATTATTGGTTACTTTTTGTAGTTGATTAAATAAAAACCCTCTAAAAGCCAGTTCTTCAAAAATTGGAGGCAATATAACAACAAATATAAATGCCCAAAATAACGGATAACCAGAATAAGAATAGGTTTCTATGTAGTTAATAGTTTCAACCTCTAACACAAAACTATTTACAAACTCTATAAAAAAATAAACGAAAAAACTCGAATAAATTGGAAAGATAAATGTAAAAATCCAAACACCTATATGGGCCTTAGGAAGTTTATAGAGATTCAAAATATTTTTATAATCAAAAACACAAAATCCAATGACTAATCCCGCGAAAGCAGATTCAATAGCGCCTTCTGTAAATAGACTTACTTCATTTTCATTTTTCAAATAAAAACTCACTAATGCAAAAACTAAAAATGTTACATAAAATGTAATGATTATGTTTAAAGATTGTGTTCTAATTTCCAGGTAACCTTGCTGAACTTGTTTTCCACATTTTGAACAAAATTTACTTTCTTCAAAAAGGAACTCACCACAACTGTTACAAAATTTTTCCAATCTTAAAAGCCTATTGTTTTCTTATTGCAGAAGCAGAATAAATACCTTTTCCTAAATAGGCTATAATTAAAATTTTCCAAAGGAAACCTTTTATAATTGTTGTAGGATCAACAACTGCTGATATTATAATAGTAGTTAAATATAGTAATAACCCTAATAATAATGCCATTAAGGGTTTTTGTGATGACCAAAACGCCAAAACAAGATAAATAATACTAAGCACAATATTGGTTATTAAAATGGATACATCATCCATAGTAAAAAATAAAATCACTCCAAATACAAGGCTAATCCCAGACATAACGTAAAGCGTATTTCTTGCCGACTTTATTTTATCATCAGCATCCTTTATCTTTCTGTTTTCCATTACCTTTTTGGCATGAAAAATAGCTACTTCCTTTTCTGTTCCATTTTCAGGAAAGCCACAGTTTGAACAATAAACGCTTCCAGAACTCAAAATAGTTTTACATATTGAGCATTCTAGTAATTTGATAACAGTATCTTCTTCCATGAGTAAAAACGTTTAATTGAAGTAACTTTTAATTCATGTATGAATATAATTAAAAACTTTTATTGCAATTGTATTTTACTTAAACAAATGCAAAAAAAACCATCTCAAATGAGATGGTTTAATAACACTTAATTTGATTCCTTTTTCTTAGAAAAGGTAATTTAAATTTTTATGAACCGCACATTAAACAATCATCACCGCCTGTAGAGCCTTTTGCTTGTGCTATTAACGCTCTCATTTCTTCAGCTGTCATTGGTTCTACTTCTGTATTTTGCTGTGCAAATTTAGCGGCTGCTTGAACTGCTAATTTTTTTTGTTGTGCTAATTGAGCTTCATCAACCTTAACAACTTCTTCTGTTGGCTCTTCTTTTTTAGCTTTATCTAATGTAAATTTAATAGCATCTACTGCACTCTTGGTACGCAAATAATACATTCCTGTTTTTAGGCCGCTTTTCCAAGCATAAAAATGCATAGAGGTTAATTTAGCCATGGTAGCACCTTCTAAAAACAAGTTAAGTGATTGAGATTGGTCTATAAAATAACCTCTTTGACGAGACATATCTATGATGTCTTTCATGCTTAATTCCCAAACTGTTTTGTATAATTCTTTTATATTTTGAGGGATAGCATCTATTCCTTGAATAGAGCCATTGGCTCTCATGACTTCTTGTTTTAATCCATCATTCCATAAACCTAATTCTACTAAATCTTCTAATAAATGTTTGTTAACTACAATAAATTCTCCAGATAATACACGACGGGTATAAATATTTGATGTATATGGTTCAAAACATTCATTGTTTCCTAGAATTTGAGAAGTTGATGCTGTTGGCATTGGTGCTACCAATAAGGAGTTACGCACACCATGCTTTATAACTTGTTTACGTAGTTTAGCCCAATCCCAAAGACCACTTAAGTCTTCATCCTTTAATCCCCAAAGATTATATTGAAACTCACCTTTGCTTATTGGAGACCCTTTAAATGTTTGGTATGGTCCATCTTCTTTTGCCTCTTCCATACTAGCGGTAACAGCAGCAAAATAAATGGTTTCAAAAATATCCTGATTTAATTTTTTAGCTTCGTCACTAGTAAAAGGCATACGCAATTGAATGAAAGTATCTGCCAATCCTTGAACGCCTAAACCAATTGGTCGATGACGCATGTTAGAATTTTCTGCTTCTTTTACTGGATAGTAATTTCTATCTATTACTTTGTTTAAATTTTTGGTTACTCGTTTAGTAACTCGGAATAACTCTTTGTGATCAAACTCTCCATTTTTAACAAACATTGGTAAGGCAATTGAAGCCAAATTGCAAACAGCAATTTCATCAGGAGATGTGTACTCTAAAATTTCAGTACATAAATTTGATGACCTAATAGTTCCTAAATTTTGTTGATTTGATTTACGGTTTGCTGCATCTTTATACAACATGTAAGGCGTTCCTGTTTCAATTTGAGATTCTACAATTTTTTCCCAAAGCTCACGAGCCTTAATGGTTTTTCTTCCTTTTCCTTCAGCTTCATATTTTAAATATAAAGTTTCAAATGCTTCGCTATGAACATCACACAATCCTGGGCATTCATTTGGACACATTAACGTCCAATGTCCATCTTCTTGAACACGTTTCATAAACAAATCTGAAATCCACATGGCATAAAATAAATCACGTGCACGCATTTCCTCTTTACCATGATTTTTCTTTAATTCTAAGAATTCAAAAATATCAGCATGCCATGGTTCTAAATAAATGGCAAAACTTCCTTTACGCTTCCCACCACCTTGATCTACGTATCTAGCCGTATCATTAAATACCTGCAACATAGGAACAATACCGTTACTTGTTCCGTTTGTGCCTGCAATATAACTTCCTGTAGCACGAACATTGTGAATAGATAAGCCAATTCCTCCAGCAGATTGTGAAATTTTAGCTGTTTGCTTTAAGGTATCATAAATGCCATCAATACTATCGTCTTTCATGGTTAGTAAAAAACATGATGACATTTGCGGTTTTGGTGTGCCTGCATTAAATAATGTTGGTGTAGCGTGAGTAAAATATTTTTTTGACATGAGTTCATAAGTCTCAATAGCAGACTCAATATCATTAAGATGAATACCTACTGCAACACGCATGAGCATATGCTGAGGACGCTCAGCGATTTGGCCGTTTAATTTTAATAAATATGAACGTTCCAGAGTTTTAAAACCAAAATAATCATATCCAAAATCACGATTATATATAATTGTAGAATCTAGGGTTTCTTTATGTTCCATGATGACCTTATAAACATCATCGGCCAAAAGAGGTGCATCTTTGCCTGTTCTTGGGTTTACATAGGTGTATAAATCATGCATGACCTCACTAAAGGTTTTTTTGGTATTTTTATGTAAGTTAGACACAGAAATTCTGGCCGCTAAACGCGCATAATCTGGGTGAGCAGTTGTCATAGTTGCAGCAATTTCTGCTGCAAGGTTATCAAGTTCACTAGTTGTTACGCCATCATATAATCCTTCAATAACACGCATTGTTACTTTTAAAGGATCTACCAATTCGTTCAATCCATAACACAATTTACGGACTCTTGCGGTAATCTTGTCGAACATAATTTGTTCTTTTCTGCCATCTCTTTTTACTACATACATTTTAATACACGGTTTTAATTTTCCTGATACACCTTCAGAAAAATGGTTAGTTAGTTATTCTAATTTTTATTCTAATATACAATTAGAAAAACTTAGTTAGTTTAGTTTGTTAATTTTGATAATGAAATGTTAGATTCTAATAATTTAGAATCAACAAAGCTTTCTATTTATATCAATAAAGGTTTTTAATTAAGACTAGAAATCAGCGTCGAAACTAAATTTATCTTTGTCTTCTTCTTTATTAAGAACCCCTGCTTTTTGGTATTCGGAAACACGTTTCTCGAAGAAATTTGTTTTTCCTTGTAATGAAATCATGTCCATAAAATCAAATGGATTGGTTGAGTTATAAACTTTATCACAACCAAACTCACCTAATAATCTATCGGTTACAAACTCTAAATATTGAGTCATCAGTTTTGCATTCATACCAATTAAGCTAACGGGTAATGATTCTGTGATAAACATGCGTTCAATATCTAAAGCATTCGTCAATATTTCTGTAATGCGCTCTTTTGGAACTTTATTTACTATATGGTTATTATGTAGGTGCACTGCAAAATCACAATGCAATCCTTCGTCTCTTGAAATTAATTCATTTGAAAAAGTCAATCCTGGAAGTAAACCTCGCTTTTTAAGCCAAAAAATAGAACAAAAACTTCCAGAGAAAAAGATGCCTTCAACTGCTGCAAACGCAATTAAACGTTCTGCAAAACTTGGAGATTCAATCCATTTTAAAGCCCAGTCTGCTTTTTCTTTAATTGCAGGAAAAACTTCTATAGCTTTAAATAATTGGTCTTTTTCTTTTTCGTCTTTTACATAAGTATCTATTAAAAGAGAATACACTTCAGAATGGATGTTCTCCATCATGATTTGAAAACCATAAAAGAATTTTGCTTCACTATATTGAACTTCTGACACAAAATTTTCAGCCAAATTCTCGTTAACTATGCCATCACTAGCCGCAAAAAATGCTAAAATATGTTTTATAAAATAGCGTTCATCATCAGTTAGTTTATTATTCCAATCTGATAAATCTTGATGTAAATCAATTTCTTCTGCAGTCCATATACTAGCTTCTTGTTTTTTGTACCATTCCCAAATATCATGATGTTTAATAGGGAAAATAACAAAACGATTTTTATTCTCTTGTAAAATGGGCTCCATTGGCTGCGACATTGCTTGTATGGTTTTTTTAAAAAATTAGACGAAAAATTGCGTCGATTTGGGATTAACAAAGATTGAAAATTGAAGTCGAAAATGAAAGGTATAGTTATAAACATTGTCAACAAGTTTTTAACAAAACTTACCTTTTGTAAATTTTTAGCTTCATTTTTTGTGAATTATAAAATGTTGATTGTCAAATATTTACGAATCATAAAATTAGCTTAACCCTTATAAAATAAGGATTCTTGATTTTAAAAAAATGACAAAAAAATCTTCTAAAAATAGAAATTCAAAAAAAATATAAGTGATTTTTTTGAATGTAGAAATTATTTATAGGTAAGAGCAACTTTTTCTAATTCAGAATACCAATCTTCTCCAAATTTTCTAATTAATGCTTCCTTTACAAATTTGTAAACTGGAACTTGTAATTCCTTTCCGAGCGCACAAGCATCATCACAAATAGACCATTTTTCATAATTAACAGCAGAAAACTCACTATAATCTTGAACCCTTATAGGATATAAATGGCAAGAAACAGGCTTTTTCCAAGTAACTTCACCTTGATTATAGGCTTCTTCAATAGCACAAAGCGCAGTTCCTTTTTTATCAAAAATAACATAGACACAATCTGCACCGTCAATTAATGGTGTTTCTAAATCGCCAAATTCTGTAGTTATAAAAACACCTTGCTCTTCAATAGCCTTAATACTTTCTTTTCTTAAAAAAGGTTTTACCTTAGGATAAATATCTTGAAGTATTTTAGTTTCCTCCTTGCTTAAAGGTGCTCCAGCTTCACCATCAATACAACACGCACCCTTGCATGCAGAAAGATTACATAAAAAATCTTTCTCAATAATTTCTTCTGAAACGATGGTTTTGCCGATTTGAAACATAATAGAAACTTAACTTTTAAAGAGCACAAATTTAATGAAACTTTAGCGTTATTATACCTTATAGATAAGTATTAATGCCATACTTTTGCAAAAAATTTAATCTCTTTTAAAATGCAATTAAATTTCAAAGAAATTTTCACTGTTTTTATGGTTTTATTTGCCGTTATAGATATTGTTGGCAATATTCCTATTGTTATTGATTTAAGAAAAAAAGTTGGACATATTCAAAGTGAAAAAGCATCGATTATTGCAGGTGCTATCATGATATTATTCCTGTTTTTAGGAAAAAGTATTTTAAATCTTATTGGTATTGATGTTAGCTCCTTTGCCGTTGCTGGTTCATTTATATTATTTTTTATTGCTTTAGAAATGATATTGGGCATTACACTTTACAAACAAGAAGAAACTAACCCTATCACGGCATCTGTATTTCCATTAGCTTTCCCTTTAATTGCTGGACCTGGAAGTTTAACAACCTTATTATCATTAAGGGCCGAATATCATTTAGAAAATATTATCATTGCCATTATATTGAATGTTATTGTTATTTTTATAGTATTAAAAACCTCAAAAAAAATTGAGCGCTTTTTAGGTCAAAATGGCATCAATATCATAAGAAAAGTTTTTGGTGTCGTTTTATTGGCAATTGCAGTAAAATTATTTGCTCACAATATTAAAATATTATTTGTTTAACTATGAAATGAGCATAGTCTTAAAATCACTCGGAAACACCGATGAGGATATGCTAATTACATATTACCTTTATAGAATATGAAAATTTTCATCATTATACTTAGTATTATAGCTTTAGGACTCATTGCTTTTAACGCTACAAAAATAGACACTAATAATCCTTTTGATGGAGAAAGTGCCTTAGCTTTAATAACTATTTTAGCTGCTTTATGTGCTATAGTGCTCTTACAAATCCTTAGAATTTCAAAACGTATTGAGGCTCAATCTAAAAAGAATAAATAATGTTTAATGTTCTTATAATTGGTGGTGGAGCAGCAGGTTTATCATGCGCTTTGGTTTTAGGATCTGCAAAAAAATTAGCAATTGCAGAAAACAAAAAAATTGGTATTATTGTACATCAAAAAACATCAGACCTCCAAAATGCCTTGTTTAATAATGTTCTTGGGTTAATTTCTGGTACTACTGGTGCATCAATTTTAGATGATGGGAAGAAACAACTAGCCAACCTTTATCCTCATATAGAACAAATTAACAACGAAAAGGTTAGTGAAATAATTCAGTTTAACAACAAATTTGAAGTAAAAACTAACAAGAATTCATACAAAGCCGACATTGTTGTTATTGCGGTTGGTTACACTAATTTAATTACTATTAAAGGTTTAGAGCTTTACATTGAAGTTCACCCAAGAACAGAAAAAGAAAAAAATAGAATTTGGTTGAAAAATACAGATCATCTTATTGAAAATGGGCTGTATGTTGCAGGTACATTAGCCGGATGGAGAAGTCAATTCGCCATAGCTTCTGGTAGTGGAGCGCAAGTAGCTACTGATATTTTGACTTTGTGGAATGGTGGAAAGCACATAAAAGTGCATGATAAAATTTAATGTTGTTCACTCAACTTAATCACCTCTTCAATCATAATATCCATTTGATTGAAAATTTCTTCAAAAGCGCCATCACCATATAATTGATCGCCTAAGGTAGCTTTTAAATATTGTTTCACTTCATCATGATAAGCAACAAATGTGATTTTAGATTCTGATCTAGCATTTATAAAGTCTTGAAA
>DJWL01000159.1:20866-80296 GCA_002441545.1 Flavobacteriaceae bacterium UBA6231
CGCTCGTAGTAATCATCAAAATAATCTAGAACTCCTTTTTTATAGGATCTTTGAATTGATCTTCCTGTTGGTGTATAATAACGAGATACTGTTAACCTTACTGCACTGCCATCGCCTAATTCCATTTCACGCTGCACAAGTCCTTTTCCATAGGAACGCCTTCCAACTATAATTCCTTTGTCATTATCTTGAAGTGCGCCAGCAACAATTTCACTTGCTGAAGCAGAATTTTCATTAATCAACACAAAAACATCTCCTCTTTCAAAGTCTCCTTTATTAGTTGCAAAACTTTTTTCAATGGCTCCGCTTTTGTTTTTAGTGAATAAAATAAGTTTGTCTTTTTCCAAGAACTCGTCAGCAATTTCTTCTGCAATACCAAGAAACCCTCCAGGATTATCTCTTAAATCAAGCACCATTTTAGTAGCGCCAAGTTTTAATAATTTTTGAATACCTCTTTTAAACTCTTTATAGGTTGTTTCTGCAAACCTATTAACTTTAATATAGCCTAGATTATTAGTTAACATATAGGCTGCGTCTACACTCCTTATTGGAATATGTGACCGCTTTACTGTAAAATTTAAAAGCTTTGACTCTCCTCGACGGTACACTTTTAATTCTACTTTTGAGTTTATTGGTCCTTTTAGTTTTTTCAATATTTCACCATCATCCAAATATTTCCCATAAAGAGAATCTCCATTTGCCATGATAATTCTATCTCCTCCTTTAATGCCTGCCAAATCGCTTGGACCTCCTTCAACAGATCTTATAACAGCAATTGAATCTTTATACGTATAAAAGCTTACACCAATACCAACAAAATCTCCTTTCATGTTTTCAGCAACTCGTTCCATATCCTCTTTAGGAATATATACAGAGTGCGGATCTAAATTTTCTAAAATACCATTTACGGTGACATCAACAATACTATCTGTATTTACATCATCTACATAATCGTAATCAATGTAATCTATAAGTCTGTTAAGCTTATCCTTTTTGCTATTGGTAGAAAATAATCTATCTGGTGAATCTGTGAAATTTAATTTTCCGCCAATAAAAATTCCAATAGCAATGGCTATTCCAAACAATAATGGCAAGTATTTTTTTTCTATGTTCATTATACGTTTATGTCTTCAATAAGCTTAAGTTCTATACCAGCCTTTTTTAAAAATTGCAAACCAGAATCATCTTTGTAAGTTTTTGAATAAACCACTTTAACAATACCAGCTTGATGTATTAATTTACTACATTCTTTGCAAGGTGATAAAGTGATGTAAAGTGTAGCACCTTGGCATGATTGTGTAGACCCTGCAACTTTTAAAATAGCATTGGCTTCTGCATGCAACACATACCATTTTGTATAACCAGCTTCGTCTTCACAAAAATTTTCAAAACCTGATGGTGTACCGTTATAGCCATCAGAAATTATCATTTTGTCTTTTACTATTAAAGCCCCTACTTGCTTTCTTTTACAATATGATAATTTACCCCATTCTTCAGCAATTCTTAAGTAGGCTTTATCGTATCTAAGCTGTTTATCTTTTGACATGTATTTTATTAAAATTATGGCGTGTGTGCCTTCATTTTTTTCGGCACACTAGGCTTTTCACTATATCTTTTTTATGTTATCACCCTATAATATCACTTAAAACATAAAAAAGGATGCCGCTTCAATCCTTCACGCAAAATAATATAACGAAGATAATTGCTTGTAATTTTAATTACAATGCTAATTCGTTAAAGTTTTATGAAATTTAGTCTTATAAACGTTTATTTAATTCTTATAAGCCTAAAAAATCACTTTTTAGAATCATTGGAATAACAAGCCCAACTACAATTGCCGAAACTACCACAATCCAATCGCGTTTAGAAAATCTAAATAATGTTTGAGTTAAAAACCCTAAAAACAAGACAGTAAACACAATAATAATTTGCGAAATTTCAATTCCTAAAGCAAATTCTACAAGTAAAACCAACTTACTATCAGTCTTTCCTGCAAGCATATGAAACTCGCGTGCAAATCCTAAACCGTGAATTAATCCAAAAAATAAGGTCGAAAAAAACAGTACACCAACTTTTTCCTTTTGAGCGCCTTTCCCTGCAGTAAACACATTAAAAAGAGCTACAATTAAAATGGTTATTGGAATTAAAAACTCTATTAATTTTCCATCGACCCTAATAATATCATAAGCAGCTAAAACCAATGACAAGGTATGTCCTAAGGTAAAAGTAGATACTAATAAAAGAACGTGTTTCCAATCTTTAAAAATATAAGGAACAGTTAAAACTATAAGAAATAAAACATGGTCATAGGCATTTATATCAAGTACATGATTTATACCATATTCTACATTAAACCAGAAATTTTCAAGCATATTGTTTGGGGTTAGAATTTCTCAAATATACAATTAATCACGATTTTCTATGATTGATTATTATATTTTTCGCCCAACTGCTTTAGCATTTCCTTGGTTATATCTTGAAGTGAAAATTTGTGCTTCCAATTCCAATCTTTTCTGGCATTTGAATCATCAATGCTTTTAGGCCAACTATCGGCAATGGCTTGTCTGAAATCTGGGTTATATTTGATTTTAAAATCTGGAATTTCTTTTTTTATAGTTTCTGCTATCTCTTTTGGTGTAAAACTAATGGCAGAAAGGTTGTATGATGATCGTATTTTAATATCCTTATCATCAGCATTCATAATATCAATAGTTGCTTTAATAGCATCATCCATAAACATCATAGGAAGTGCAGTATCTTCTTTTAAAAAGCACTCATACTTTTTATCGGTTATGGCTTTATGATAAATTTCAACAGCATAATCTGTAGTACCGCCACCAGGCATAGTTTTCCAACTTATTATTCCTGGATAACGTATGCTTCTTATATCAACCGCATATTTATTATGATAGTATTCGCACCAACGTTCTCCCACTTGCTTTGTTATACCATAAACCGTTGATGGTTCCATAACAGTAAATTGAGGTGTATTTTCTTTAGGTGTAGTTGTTCCAAAAACTGCTATGCTTGAAGGCCAAAACACTTTTTGGATAAATTTTGCCTTAGCTAAATTTAAAACATGAAATAAGGAGTTCATGTTTAAATCCCATGCTTTCATTGGGTATTTTTCTCCTGTGGCACTTAAAATTGCTGCCATTAAATACACAGTATTTATATGGTGCTTTTCTACGCAAACTTTAATAGCTGAATAATCTTGTGCATCTACAATTTCAAAAATTCCCGAATTAACAATGTCTAAATTACTATAACTTATATCGCTTGCTATTACATTTTTATCTCCATAAATTTCTCTTAATTTAAAAGTCAATTCAGAACCAATTTGCCCACATGCGCCAATAATTAATATTTTAGGAGTCATTAATTTTTGTTTTTATAAGAATACCTCAAAATTAAAAAGATTTTATTGATGATTTTATATTATAATGAAAAATATTAAAAAGTCATTGAATATAATTTAAAAAATAATATTGTGTTCTATTATATTTGTAATGTCCACAAAAAATCAAAATTAATGAAAACCATTTCCCTGAGTATTATCTGCTTAATTTTTTCATTGTTCTCTTGCAACCAAAAAAAGGAAAATGATGTTCCCGTTCCTGTTACAGTTCCAACAAAAAAAATAACAGAGAGTGATATTTCAAAACTTAAATATCTGGAATACGGTTTAGATATTAAAACTGAAAAAGCTATTGAGTCTTGGGAAAAATATAAAGAGCTTGAAGATATAGCAGCGAAACTTAAAAAAGGCGATTTAACCTTTTTTAAAGATAATAGTGAAGCTATAAAAACATTTTTAAAAGAATTTAAAGAAAAAATCCCTGATACACTTAACACACCATCTGTTACTGCTAGAATAAATGCCTTGGAAACTAAACTTTACAAGCTTGAAAGCTTAACAAATTTATCAACAACTACTAAAGAAGAATTAAGTTCTACCATTAAAGAATTTTTGGAATCTCTTTCAAATTTAAATTTACAAATGAATAAAAAACTTGAAAAAGATACACAAGATTTTAATATTCAATAAAATAAATGACAAAACCATTCTTGATACTCCTTTTTTTTGTTCCAATAACTATACAAGCGCAGTTTAATCAAGATGCTCCTTGGATGAAACAAATCAATTCAAGAAAAGCTAATTCTAAATCGTCAACAATTACTTTTAAAGAAATTGTTGGTGCTTTTGATGCATATTGGGAAACCAGAGATAAAAATGTAAAGGGAAGTGGATATAAACCCTTTAAAAGATGGGAAACACATTGGAAAAATTTTGTAAAGCCAGACGGAACTTTACCTACTTCTGCAGAATTTTGGAATACGTGGCTTTATTCTAGGCAATCTAAACAAACAGAAACAACTTCAGATTTGAGTAATTGGCAACCTATTGGCCCTTTTGAACATACTAATACTGGTTCTTGGTCAGCAGGTCAAGGAAGGATCAATGCTATTATTGTTGACCCAAATACTCCAACAACTTATTATACTGGAGCTCCAGCAGGTGGTATCTGGAAATCAATAAACTCTGGGTTAACTTGGACACCTTTATCTGATGATTTACCTCAAATTGGTGTTTCTGGTATAGCAATTGACTCTTCAAATTCAAACATCATTTATATTGCAACTGGAGATGATGATGCAGATAATTCTTATAGCGTAGGTGTAATGAAATCTATTGATAGTGGAGCAACATGGAACATAACTGGGTTAAACACAAGTAACTCACCAACATCAATGAATGATATTTATATTCATCCTGCAAACTCTAATATTTTATGGGTTGCTACTAATAATGGCGTTTACAAAACTATTGATAGTGGAGTTACCTGGTCGAACACCAATGGTTTACAAGGTTTAAATATTAAAGATATCAAATTAAAACCGGGAGACCCAAACACAATATATGCTGTTTCTGAAAACACCTTTTATGTTTCAACAGATGGAGGCAACTCGTTTTTGGCTTCAAGCATCGGATTACCTGCATCGTCTGGAAGATTGGTTATCGATGTTACTATTGACAACAGCAGTGTGGTCTATGTGTTAAGTTCTGCTACAGATAACTCATTTCAAGGCCTTTATAAATCTGTTGATTCAGGTATTAATTTTTATAAAAAAGATGCAACCGTTCCCGCAACTATTGAAGGTTATGATGACAATCTTTTTGACAAGAGTTCGCAATCGTGGTTCGATATGGCTTTGGCAGTTTCAAATACCAATGAAGATGAAGTTTATGTGGGCGTTTTAAATATCTGGAAATCTACAAACGGTGGGACATCATTTACAAAACTAAACAATTGGTCATCACCAGAAACAGCTTCTTATACGCATGCAGATATTCATTTATTACGGTTTTTTAATGGAACTTTGTTTGCTGGAACTGACGGTGGTTTTTATAAATCAACAAATGGAGGAACAACTTTTACTGATTTAACTTCTGGATTACAAATTGGACAGTTTTACCGAGTTGCTGTTTCAAAACAATCATCAAATAAAATGGTAGGTGGCTTGCAAGATAATGGAGGTTATGCACTTAATAATAATATTTGGCAAAATTATTATGGAGCTGATGGCATGGATACTGCCATTAATCCAAATAATTCAAATTTAATGTATGGATTTATACAATATGGGTCTGCATTGTGTATATCATCAGAGTCTGGAGCTAATTTAAATATCTACATTAATGCACCAGTAGCAGAAACAGGAACAAATGATGATGGAGGAAATTGGATAACCCCGTTGGTGATAAATAAAAACGGTGAATTATTTGCTGGCTATTCTCAACTATATACCTTATGTAATGGAGAATGGCAACAAGTTTCAACCAATTTAGGAACAAGCAATATTGATTTTTTAGAACTAGATGATTTAGATTCTAATGTCATTTATATAGCTGTTAATAATACTCTTAAAAAAAGTATTGATAAAGGAATTACATTTAATAATGCTAAAGTCTTTTTAGGTGATATAACTTCCATTGAAGTAAACAATACCAATAATAACATTATTTATGTAACTACCTCGGGTATATTTGGATCAGTTTACAAATCTACTGATGGTGGTTTTACTTTCACAAGTATTAACGGAAGCCTTCCTAATGTTACTAAAAACATTATAAAACATCAAGATTTTCATTCACAAAATCCATTATTTTTAGGAACTAGTTTAGGAGTTTATAGATATGATGATGCCATAGGAGACTGGGAATTATTTGATAATAATTTACCAACCGTTTCTGTAACTGATTTAGAAATAAATTTAAATGATGCAAATATAACAGCGGCAACCTATGGAAGAGGCATTTGGCAATCAAACCTTCCAACAGAGACTCTTTTAAATGAAATTAGTTTAGTTGAAATTCAAGGAGTAAACCAATCTGTTTCTTGTAGTAGCTTAGATACTGCCAAAATTTTGGTTAAAAACTTAGGATCAAGCAGCATCAATTCAATTAATATTGAAACACTTTTAAATGGCGTTACTAATAATACTATTTGGAATGGTACACTACCTCAAAATGCAACAACAATAATTAATATCCCCAGTTTATTAATTTCAAGTTTAGGTAAACAAGAATTAAAGATAACAACCACCATAAATAATGACACGTTTGAATCTAACAATTCGCTAACAAGTGTTTTTTATGCAAACTCATCTGAAACTGTTAATGTTGTAAATGATTTTGAAACTACTAATGATGAACTTATAACATTTAATGAAGCCGATGCCA
The DNA here is from genome assembly GCA_002441545.1 of Flavobacteriaceae bacterium UBA6231. Classification (GTDB taxonomy): domain Bacteria; phylum Bacteroidota; class Bacteroidia; order Flavobacteriales; family Flavobacteriaceae; genus Yeosuana. Next base: position 27,612 of record DJWL01000159.1, read on the forward strand.
ATTCTTGCTCTGGGTATTGGGAAAGAGGAATTCCAACTGGAACATTACTTAACACTGTGGCATCAGGTAGTAATGTTTACGCTACTAACCTAAGCGGAAATTATTCAGATAGTATGAAAAGCTACTTAATAACTAGATGTTATAATTTATCAGTGCTTGCTAATCCTATCCTAAAATTTAAAATGGCTTATGACCTTGAAGAAAACTGGGATGTTATTTATGTGCAATACTCTACAGATTCAGGCTTAAACTGGGATATTTTAGGAAGTGCTACAGACTTGAACTGGTATAATAGTGATAGAACAAATGCTAGTTCTGGAGTTTCTAATGATTGTCAAAATTGTCCTGGCGCTCAATGGACCGGTACAGACACAACCATTCAACAATACAGTTATAATTTAGCACCTTTAAATAGTGAAACTAATATAATTTTCAGGTTTGTCTTCCAATCAGATGAATACACCAATCAAGAAGGCGTAATTATTGACGATTTGGTTATTGAGGGCTCAACGCTTGCAATGCAAGATTTTGATAAAACTGATATTGCTATATACCCAAATCCATCAAAAAACATCTTTAATATTAAAACTAAAACCTTATTTAACTTTGATTTTAATGTTACAGATATTACTGGAAAAGTTATTTTAAAAACTAAAAATATTGATGTTAAACACAACTTATATCAATTGGATATGAGTGAATTTCCTGCCGGCATTTATTTTTTAAACATTATTTCAAATGGAGGAAAATTATCCAAAAAATTGGTTTTAAATTAATGAAAGAAAATATTTTTAACTAAAAGCAGACACATTAAAATTTTATAAACAAAAAAGGGCATTTTCAAAATTTGAAAATGCCCTTTTTTTGGAATTAATATATGCTATTGTTTCGATTGAGCCGCTTCAGCTTGAAGTACTTGCTTTTGTCTTAACAATTCATTTTTAGTTAATTGAATCATATTAAAATTAGGGGCAGATTTTAATGCAGAGTCTAAAATATCTACAGCTGCATCTATATTTGCTTTTTTATCTTTATTATAAGTTACTAAAGCATTCATATACATAAATGCCGATTTTAATGGTACTTGATACGGTGTTTGTGTTTCATAAAATCCCTTAGTCATATCGTCTTTTGAATTAGCCAGCCCATAAGCAATATGTTTATCTGCTTCCGCTAAATTTTGGGTTTGTAAATTAAGTTCTGCTAATTCATATGCTATAAGTGCATTTGGATTTCTTTTAAACATTTCATCAAAAAAACCTATCGCCAATTTTGGTTGCCCCAATGATTTTAATGAGACCGCCTTTACTTGAACAGCAATATCAGAATCATTTGCAATTTTATCAATTCCAACAGTATTTAAAGCCTGCGAATAGCTTCCTTCGCTCATATAAATATAACCTAAGGTATCTAATCTAGCTTGAGATGGTTCTAAAACATTTAAATGTGTTAATGCATTAATAATTCCTTGAACATCTCCTTGCTTTTTCATTTGCTTATAGTAAGCGTCATAATGCTTTAATAAGTCAGAATTATTCTGAGCACTTAATTGAAAACTAGCTACTAATAAAATCAACACTAATAATCGTTTCATTTTTTTTATAATTTAAATTTATTTTTGAAAGCGATAAAACTATAAAAAATTAACATTTAATGTCTTAAAAGAATGCTAATTATTTTACTTATATATCTTTTAATGAAAAATAACACTATTTACTTATGTTTATAATTAATTTACCTTCATTTTTAGGGAATACAGTTTTAGGTAAACTCAAAAAAAATAATTATATTTAATATTCTTAAATTCAAATATTATGGGGATAAAAAGTTTTCTTGCAGCCAGACGAAATAAAAAAAAGACTACTGGTGATGCTCCTTTAAAGGTTAGTGACTATATGACCAGAAATTTGGTTACTTTTAAGTCTAATCAACCTATCGAAGAAGTTATAAATGCCATCATAAAGCATCGTATTTCAGGAGGGCCTGTTGTAAACGAAAAACACGAATTAATTGGTGTAATATCTGAAGGAGATTGTATTAAAGAAATCAGTGAAAGCAGATATCATAATATGCCAATGAATAACCATACCGTTGAAAATTATATGGTTAAAAATGTAGAAACCATTGATGGGAACATGAATATATTTGATGCAGCAAATAAATTTTTAGAATCTAAACGGAGACGTTTCCCTATTCTTGAAGACGGAAAATTGGTAGGACAAATAAGTCAAAAAGATATATTAAAGGCCGCTTTGGCTTTAAAAGGTTCTACCTGGAAAAAATAGGAATCTAATTTTCTCGTTTTACTAACGCATAAAAATCATTGTCTATAGCCAAATATCCTTGGTCATACACAAAATAATACACTGTGCCCGCCTTTGTTGTATATATACTTGTAAAATAATTAAAATCAAAACCTTTTTCAATAAGTTTAGCTCTTGATGTTTTTGTTTTTTGGTCTGGATTTAAAGCCTCTAAAATTCTGTAATTTTTACGTAACCTATTATTTGTATTTCTAATTAAGTTTTTACTGTCTTTGTTAACGTTATTATTGTACGCATTTCTACAGGCATCACTGCAAAATTTTTTATCAATTCTGCCAACAATTTTTTCACCACATTCTAAACATTCTCTTGTCATAATTTCTAAAATTTTATTTTACCAACTACCTGCATACTGTACATCAATATCAATATGATCTTTTAAATACTCATACTTATATCTAATAATTTGTCTCATGTGTAAATAATCATGTGCCAGCCAATTAACCAGAAACAATTTGGCAGACAAATCACCAAGCTTTGGGTGCTTATAAATGTTTTCCCATTGAACATTGTTAAGATTGCTTAGCCAAGCAACAGATTTGCTCCGCTCCTGTAAAAATTCTAAAACCTTTTCATTATAGTTTTGGGCAATATAATTACGCTCTACAACCCATCCTTCAGGATTTATTCCTTTCATGACCTCATTGGGCAATTCAAGTGTGTGTTTCACCCGTGCTTTAAAATCTTCTCGTTCCTCATCCAATAAATGGCAAATAATCTCCAACAAACACCATTTATTTGGTTGTGGTCGCCATAAATATTCCTGTTGATTTTTACCTATTAACAAGTTCTTAAATACTGTCTTGCTTTTTTCTAACTGATTTATAATCTGATTGTTAGTCATATTTTGGTTTGTATATAGATGCTAATATACAGATTTTTTATCCGTTTACAAACGACTACAAGCATTTACAAACGATTTTAAGTATTTATCAACCGACTATTTTTTGAAAGCAGTTACATCTTTGCAGAGTCGAAACATAAGAACTCGATAGTATTAACTGTTTAACGAAAAAATTTAAAATTATGAACACACTTAGAAACAAAGTACAGTTGATTGGTAACTTAGGAAATGATCCAGAAATCATCAATCTTGAATCAGGAAAAACATTAGCTAAATTTTCAATTGCAACAAATGAAAGCTATACCAATAGCAAAGGTGAAAAAGTAACCGATACACAATGGCACAATGTAGTTGCTTGGGGGAAAACAGCTCAAATTATTGAAAAATATGTAACCAAAGGAAAAGAAGTTGCTATTGAAGGTAAATTAACAAATCGCTCTTATGATACTAAAGAAGGAGAAAAACGATTTATCACAGAAATAGTTTGTAACGAACTAATGATGTTAGGAAAATAATACTTAACCTATAGTTATAAAATAATAAACGAAGCTTATTGAATAAGCTTCGTTTATTATTTTATATTGTCAATGTTGTAATATCCTCCCTTGTTTTCTGTTCTTTCTAACGACTGAGTTATAATTAAGTGTGCCACATTAATCATGTTTCTTAACTCACAAAGAGAGGTTGATACTTTAGATTCTTTATAAAGCTCTTCAACCTCATTATATATTAAATCTAAATGATTTATAGCTCTTTTTAAACGCTTGTCACTTCTAACTATACCTACATAATCGCGCATTAAAGCTTGTAGTCGTTTCAAGTTATGCTGAATTAAAATATGTTCTTTTGGAATTATTGTACCTTCATCATTCCAATCGGGAATTTCTATTTTTGGTAAGCTATCATCATGACTACTGTGGTAATTAAAAATATTATGTGCATAAACCAGTGCTTCCAATAATGAATTTGAAGCTAATCTATTAGCTCCATGCAATCCAGTTCTAGAACATTCACCACATGCAAACAAATTTGATATAGATGTTTTTCCATCTTTATCAACCACAATGCCTCCACATAAATAATGCGATGCTGGTACAACGGGTATCCAATCTTTTTCTATATTGATATGATGTTCCAGACATTTTTCATAAATATTTGGAAAATGGTTTTTAAAGGCATGTATATCTAAATGTGTACAATCTAAAAACACATGAGTGTCTCCTGTTTTTTTAAGTTGGTCGTCAATACTTTGCGAAACAATATCTCTTGAAGCTAATTCTGCTCTTTTATCATAATCTGGCATAAAACGATACCCTTCTTTATTTCTCAAATAAGCTCCAAACCCTCTAACTGCTTCAGAAATTAAAAAAGATGACTCGCCTTTTTCTTCATATAATGCCGTGGGATGAAACTGAATAAATTCCATATCCTTAATTTTGGCTTTGGCTCTATAAGCCATGGCAACTCCATCGCCAGTTGCAATAATAGGGTTTGTTGTATGACCATAAACACATCCAATACCTCCTGATGCCAGTAAAGTATTGTCAGCTTTAACAGTGTAAACATGACCTGTTTTTTGATCTAAAACATAGGCTCCAAAACAAGACAACTCTTTGTCTTCAATCAGTTTTACTTGATGCTTGGTTATTAAATCTATTGCGAAATGATTAGGTAAAATAGTGATGTTTTTTAACTGATGGACTCTTTTTAACAAGGCTCTTTCTATTTCGTACCCAGTTATATCTTTATGATGAACTACTCTATATTCTGAATGACCTCCTTCTTTTCCTAAGTCTAAATTCCCGTTTGGGTTTAAATCAAAATTAGTACCCCAAAGTATGAGTTCTTCTAGTCTTTTTGGTCCTTCTTTAATAACCATTTCTACCACACTTTCATCACATAAACCATCACCTGCAATTAAAGTGTCTTCAATGTGTTTTTTAAAAGAATCTGTTTCACTGTCTAAAACTACAGCAACGCCTCCTTGCGCATATTTTGTGTTAGATTCTTCTTCATCAGACTTGGTAACGATAATAACTTTTCTGTCAGGAAATCTTTCTGCTATTTTAATTGAAAATGTTAATCCAGCAACACCAGAGCCAATGACTAAATAATTTGTTGTAATCATAATTATTTCGATAATTCTAACATGCGCTCAATGGGCAATAATGCTTTTTTTCTAATGTGTTCAGGAACTTCAATTTGAGGAGTTTCATTCAATAAGCAATCATATAGTTTTTGCATGGTATTAACTTTCATATAAGCACACTCGCTACAAGCACAGGTATTGTCTTCTTGCGCTGGAGCAGGAATGAGCTCGGTATTAGGAACTTCTTGTTGCATTTTATGCAAAATTCCGGCTTCGGTAGCCACTATAAATTTTTCATGCGCATGTTCTTTTACATAATTTATCATTCCTGCAGTTGAACCAATATAGGTAGCAGTATTTAAAATATGTTCTTCAGACTCTGGATGTGCTATAATTTTGTGCTCAGGATATTTTTTGTGAAGTTCAATCAATTTATCAATAGAAAATGCTTCATGTACAACGCAGCTACCATCCCAAAGCACCAAATCTCTTCCAGTTTTTTTCATGATATATTTTCCTAGGTTTTTATCTGGAGCAAAAATAATTGGTGTCTCCTTGGGAACAGATCCAACAATTTTTAATGCATTTGAAGATGTACAAACAATGTCGCTTAACGCTTTAATTTCTGCTGAACAATTCACATAGGTAATCACCACATGATTAGGATGTGCTTTTGTAAATGTTGAAAATGCGTCTGGAGGACAAGAATCTGCCAAGGAACAACCTGCATTTAAATCGGGTAAAACCACTATTTTTTCTGGGTTTAATATTTTAGCTGTTTCAGCCATAAAATGAACTCCTGCAAAAACAATAATATCGGCATCTGTTTCTGCGGCTTTTTGAGATAATTGGAGACTATCACCCACATAATCTGCTATATCTTGAATGTCTGCTGTTTGATAATAATGTGCAAGAATTACTGCATTCTTTTCTTTTTTAAGCTGTAAAATTTTTTCTTTTAAAAGCATTCCTTTTTATGGTTTGTATTCTAAAAATATATTTTCGATTTAATTGCAAATATCATAATTAAAACTTTATTGAAGATTAAAACATCTTTTTTTATTAAGTTTGATAAAAAACTATCATGCTATCAAACGCTTGTAAGTATGCCATACGTGCCATTTTGTATTTAGCTATACAAACTGATGAAACCATTAAAATAGGTGTTAAAAAAATTGCCGATGACCTAGAAACACCTCAGCCTTTTTTAGCAAAATTATTACAACAACTTAATAAAGGACATTTGGTTTCTTCAACAAAAGGACCAAATGGCGGCTTTTATTTATCAAAAAATGATAAAGAAAATACCGTTTGGGATATTGTAAAAATAATTGATGGTACTACTAAATTTGATGATTGTTTCTTGGGATTATCAAAATGCAGTGACGAAAATCCTTGTCCTATTCATTTTTTAGTTTCACCTTTTAAAGAAAAACTATTAAATAATTTTAGAGATAAAACTATTTCACAATATGTTTTTGAAATTAAACAAACCGGAAAAGTTTTATCTCTAAAAGATTTTGAAATTTAGCTTGTAACAGCAATTGGTGAAAGGCCTTCAATTTCTAAACCAATATTTTGTAACGTAACTATACTTTTTTCAAGTTCTTTTAAAACCGATTGTTTTATGTCCTCAAAAGTATTGGTAATGTTAGAAAACATCTTTTGATAGTACAAAACACCTTCTTTCATGTTATTTGTAAAAGTTAAAAGATATTTTTCTTCTTTTTTATTCATGCTTTTTTTAACTTCTTCCAGCTTATTCTTTAAATAGTCAATATAAATTTGAAGTTCTTTTATAAACATATTAGGCCTGTCTGTTCTTGTTATCATATTATCCCTTCCATAAATATGGTCAGTCATGTTTTTAAGACTCATTATTTTAGAATAGTAGGCCATATTTGGTCCTGGACAAATTGAAACTCCAGTTCCTTCAACTTTGGTATCTAAATTATAAGCCAATAATGCTGATGTGCCTAAACCAACACAAGTACAAGTTTTTTCAGTTATTTTATTTAGTTTTTCTTGATAGTCTTCTTTTGATAATTGTTGAGCATCAAGTTCTTTTATTTTTAAATATTGGTATTCTCTGGAAGCTGTACAAATACCTGTTTCCTTGAATTCTTTGTTTAAAGAAACGAATTTCTTTGGGCATGCACTTCCTGGTCTGCCTTTAGATATAAAAGCTTCCTTTTCTAAATCTTTTGTGTTTGCTCTAAGATTATTAAATGGAACACCTAATGGCGAAATATCGCTTAAATATAAATCGTCTTCTTTGGCTTCAACTAATTGGTTTAATGTTTTCTCATCAACAGTTGTTGCTTCAGGAACCAATAAAAATGGCGTTCCCCATCCTATGGAATCTAATTGGTAATGATCTAACAAAAACTCGTGCTCTTCTTCCGTTCCAACACCGCCTTGAGCAGAAATTTTTAATTCTAACGAATGTTTTGAAATTAGGCGCCCTTGGTGTTCTAATTCCTGATTTAAAATATCTTGAATAGTTTCTCTTAACTCTTCTCTCTTTTCTTTAAACTCTTGTAAAACTGGCCCTAAAAGAAAACCATCTGTTGCAAAAGCATGTCCACCACAATTAAGTCCAGATTCAATTCTATATTCTGAAACCCATAATCCTTTTTTTGCTAAAAATTTCCCTTGAATTAATGCCGATCTGTAATCGCTTACTTTTAGGATTATTTTTTTGTTAAATTCTCCGGATTCGTTTGGATAAAAATCATCAAACTGTCCAATATAGGCATACAATCTAGGATTCATCCCAGCAGAAAGTATCACTGAAGATTTCAAATTACTTTGGGCAAAACCTCTAAGCGCAGCATGGGCATCATTATACTCTACAGGTAATTTTATATTTTTCCTGTAGTTATCTTTATCAACCTTGGTCATAATGTTAACATCTATACTTCCCATGGTTAAATTTTTACTAGCCCAATTTTTGATTTCAGTAATATTAAATCCGTTTTCGGTTAGTTTCCTATATTCAGATTTTAAAGTTGACCCATCTGGAAGCATTGAGATATATTTTTTAATCTCGTCGCTTTTTTCAATAGAAACATTTTTTAATGCCTGAAAATTTTTTTCAGCCAAATCGCTTATTAAATCTAAATAAGATGTGATTCTCTTAGCTCTGAAATCTTCAATTTTATCAGTAATCTCTTTATATGGGATTTCAAATTTCTCACTGTACATTTTCCTAAGTTTCTCTAAAAGAATGTCGTCAACTAAAGAAATCACAGAATCTATGCCATATTGAGCAACCTTTAAAGGTGTGTCTATAGTGAATCCAATACCCATAACTGGTATGTGAAATGAATGTGTGTTTTTCATAAGATTTGTTTATCAATAAGTAAATCGGTAAAGGTATCTTGTCTAAACCTCATGAAACATGACATTCATCATATAATTAAGATAATATTAGATGTCTTTTAAATTATTTGAATATAATCTCTTGTTGTTTTTCTTGCTGCTGTTCTTGAAATTTGTTGAGTGTATTTACACGAACATTTGGCAATTTACTTAATGGTTCATCAAAATGATAATATCTTAATTGATGCTCTTGCTGTCTTCCAGAACTAAAACTTGAAACTCTTTTTAAATATCCTATAACACGTGTTGCGTGGTCAACATCTTTAGAACCACATGTAGTACAAACATAGTTGGTCTTTTTGTCAATTGCATTACAATCATTACAAATAGTAATCTTAATGTTAAAACAAAAATAATTGCATCCTGCAGCTGCTGTTGCATGAATAAGTTTAATAAATCCTTCTTTGTTTGGAGCTTCTTCTAAATTTAAATGAAGCGCTGAACCACCATCAAGATATTTTATAATGTCTTTACCGTGTAATATAATTTTATCAAGCGTGTTAGTTTGCTGGTCTTCAACTTTGTAGAAATACGAGTTATAACAATCTCTTGGAACAAATAACCCATCTGCTTTATCCCATTTAGCATTTTTAACCCCTAAGTTTTCTGCCGGAACAAATTCGGTATTAAACATATATCCATATGTTTTTTTGGCAAGTTTGTTTTCGTCATAAATAACTTTTAAATGTGAATTGACAAACTTTTTGTATTCAAAATTGTTACCAACACATATTCCTTGACTTTCTGCAGCTTCAACCATTCCATTAATCCCAATAGTTAAAAATTGCTTATCAAGGGAAATAAACCCTGCTTTATACACAGGTAATAGTCCTGCAATTTCATATTCTTCAATAAGCTTTCTATAGGCTACTTGATATTTTTGAATTTTTTGAACTTCTTCTACAATATTAGCTCCTTTTTGCACTAAACGATTCATATTTAGTGTAATCACATTTATTGAACCTGTAGCAACACCACCTGCCCCTAATGAATAGCTAAACGTATTATCACTTATTTCATTTCTTAATCTGCAACATGAAGCCAAACTATCTGCGCTTTCAGATTGATAAATAAAGAATGAATTTCCTTCACTTAATTCTTGAGCACACATGTTGGTAAAATCTACATCAACAGGTTTCCCGTTTTTAACCAACATGGCTGCAGTTACTACGGGAAATGTTAGAATGGCTTTATTGCGTTCTCCATTAAACCATTTCATAAAATAAGCCTGTAATTTTTTTAAGCTATCCCACTTTGGTTTTTTCATATCTGGAAACACAAAGTCTCCAAACATGCTATTAAAATAGGATTCGTCGTATAATGAAATGTTCCAAAATACAGATTGGTATCCTCTTGCTGCTGCTGGCTGATTTACAGCATACACCACATGTTGTAAATGGTTTGCAATAATTTTTTCATGGGTTTCTAAATAATTTTCACCATAATCATTTGATGCAAAATGATCAAAATACATTAAAAATTCAACGGTTGCCAAAGCACCTGCAAATTGAGAGCTTACTGCAAAAACCAAATTAACAAATTCACCACAAAAGCTTTCAAGATGTTTAGGCGCCCTACTTTCTCCACCTATTTTTGTAAGCCCTTCAAACAAAAACGGATACATACTAATTGAAGCACAATAAGGTTTTAAGGAGGTTTCATCATGAATGTAAATTTCATGAGATTCAATTTGTCTTATATATTCATTGGCTATATCATCACCAAAAAGAGAAGCAATTTTACGTTTCACTAAAGCCCTATTAACCTGAATATTGATGTCTTTATTTAATTCGGCTTCCATGGTTGCAATGTTTTTTGAAGTCACGTTAGCATTGGCATCAACTTTAGAACCATCAGCCGCATTTGCTGAATGGATATATTGGTCAATAAAATCTATTTTTTGATTTACTTGGGTGTTGGTAAGCCGTATCATATATTAATTTTTTATGAATAATTTGTTCTTAATTGTATTTGATTTTAGTTCAATAAATTTTTGATTAGTGTTCTTACTACCTAATCCTCCTAATGAAGCATCCCATTTACCGGTTTTCAGCCAATCAAGTTCGTTAAGAATATTTTTTGAAACATTATCTTGTCCAGTGTATAAACAAGTTTTAAATAGATTTTTCTTTGCCAGTTTTAACATGGTGATTAATTCTTTTTCGTGCCATTCTCCACCCATAAAGAGAACGCAAGTTGCAAAGTCATCATATTGCTTTAATATATTTTCAAATTTCTCAACAGTAAGAATCGAGCCGTTGTCTTCATTCCATAGATAAGGAGAGTGACAACCTTCACATTTTAAAGGGCATCCACATATAGAAAAGCACAAGCTAATTTCTCCTGGAACTTCTTGAAATACGACTTGGAAATCGTAATAATTCATTTACAAATAATTTTATAGGATTAAAAGGTCTTTTTATGATTTATAAAAATAAATACTATTTTAACTTATAGGAGACTAGGACGAATGAGTTATTAAACATGTTATTAACAATTCTATAATTTGCTTGTTATGAGATAAATATGTAGAATATCTTTAGAATTTAAAAAGCAAACTATTTAGTTTACAATGTGTAATGCAGATAAAAAAACAATTCATAAAAGCTAAATTTATGAGCCGCATTAAAAGATATTAATTAACTGCCCTATTTTTTTAATTATTCATAATTAGAATTCACAATCTTATAAAAATCAATAAAACTTAATAGTTGAAGCATTGATTAATGTAAGCTTCATTACTTTTACACATAATTATATTAGAAAGATACTATGTCTGTAGAACCTAAATTATCACGTTTCAAGCAAAATGTTTTGTCAAAATACCAAATTTATAACAGTATATTTATGACATTACCTTTTGACACCATTACTAAGACGGGTGTTTTACTTCCTTTATTTCATGAAACTTGTAAAAAAGGATTTGCAAATGGTGATGATCCAACAACCATTGTTGATACTTTTTTTAACAAATATCAAGGTAGGAGAACTAAAGAAAGTCAGATAAATTTATTGTTTCGCTTTATACAATATATAGAACGTCAAGTGGTACTATTTGATGCTGTTGAAGATGCCGCTTTTCCTATAGTAAATAACATGGAAGGCATTGGAACGCTAAGAAACCTTAAGGAATCTGCTGTTTCAGAAAACAGACTTGAAGAGTTAAAAAGTTATCTTGATGAGTTTAAAGTACGTATTGTTTTAACAGCACATCCAACACAGTTTTATCCTGGTTCTGTTTTAGGTATTATTACAGATTTAACTGAAGCAATAAAAGAGAACAACTTAAAAGAGATTAATAATTTATTTGCCCAACTTGGTAAAACACCTTTTTTTAAGCACGAAAAACCTACACCTTATGATGAAGCAGTAAGTTTAATTTGGTATTTAGAAAATGTGTTTTACAAATCTTTTGGCGAAATTTATAATTACATACAACAAAACATTTATGATGATTCCAGGAAGCATAATGAAATTATTAATATTGGTTTTTGGCCTGGTGGTGATCGTGATGGTAATCCTTTTGTAAAACCAGATACAACCATAAAAGTTGCTGAAAGATTAAAACAATCTATACTGAAAAAATATTACGCAGACCTTAAGGATTTAAGGCGCAAACTTACCTTTAGAGGCATTGAGGATCGCATAATTAAATTAGAAACTATTATGTATAATTTCAGTATAAATTTGAATACTCCCGAAAAAATAACTTCTAGAGAACTTATTCATGAATTACTTGAAATTAGAGATACCATTGTTAAAGAACATCAATCATTATATGTTTCTGAAATAAATAATTTAATAAACAGAATTCGTCTATTTGGTTATTATTTTGCTACACTTGATATTAGACAAGACAGTAGAATTCATCATTCTGTTTTCACAACAGTTATTGACTATCTGATAAAAACAGATCATCCTTCATTCCCAAAAAATTATCATGAATTATCTGAGTTAGATCAAATAAATATTTTATCAGAAGTATCAGAAGCAAACATAGAAATTGATGCCTTTGAAGATGAAATGGTTTATAATACATTAAAAACTATTGAAGCCATAAAACAGATTCAGCTAACAAATGGTGAAAAAGGTGCTAACAGATATATTATAAGTAATAATCAAACAGCATTAAATGTGATGCAACTTTTTGCCATGCTTAAAATGGTTGCATTTAAAGATGAATTAACGGTTGATGTTGTGCCATTATTTGAAACCATTACCGATTTGGAAAATGCTCCAAAAGTTATGGAACAATTATATAACAACCCCAAATACATGGCGCATTTAAAAAGCAGAGGAAACAAACAAACCATTATGCTAGGTTTTTCTGATGGCACAAAAGATGGCGGTTATTTAATGGCTAATTGGGGAATATATACTGCTAAAGAAGTACTTACAGAAATATCAAGAAAGTACAATATTACAGCCATATTTTTTGATGGTCGTGGTGGACCACCAGCAAGAGGTGGTGGAAAAACACATCAGTTTTATGCTTCTTTAGGCCCTAAAATTGAAGATAAAGAAGTACAACTTACTATTCAAGGACAAACTATTAGTTCTAACTTTGGAACCTTAGATTCTTCTCAATATAATTTAGAGCAATTGATAAGTTCTGGTATGTTTAATCGTATAGGAAAAGATAAACTTGCCATGTCTGATGAAGACAGAATTGTTATGAATGACTTGGCCGAGACCAGCTATAAGGCATATAAAGATTTTAAAGGACACCCAATGTTTATTCCTTATTTAGAACGCATGAGTACTTTAAAGTATTATTCAAAAACAAATATTGGAAGCAGGCCTTCAAAAAGATCTAATTCTGCCACATTAGTGTTTTCAGATTTAAGAGCCATTCCTTTTGTAGGTTCATGGAGTCAATTAAAGCAAAATGTTCCTGGTTTCTTTGGAGTTGGTACTGCTTTAAAAGCGTATGAAGACAAAGGTGAGTTTTACAAAGTAGAAGCGCTATATAAAAACTCTAAGTTCTTTAAAACGTTATTGGATAACAGTATGATGTCATTAACTAAATCATTTTTTAATTTAACACAATACATGTCTAAAGACGAAGAGTTTGGAGCTTTTTGGAACATTATTCATGATGAATATCTAAATAGCAAAAACTTACTTCTAAAGCTTTCTGGATATAAAGAATTAATGGAAAATGAACCATCTGGAAAAGCTTCTATTGATGTTAGGGAATCTATTGTTTTACCATTATTGACTATACAACAATATGCTCTAAAAAAGATTCAGGAATTAGAAAAAGCTGATGTTAAAGATGAAGAACAAATCAAAATTTTCGAAAAAATAGTAACGCGTTCTTTATTTGGTAATATTAATGCCAGTAGAAATTCGGCTTAATTCCGAATAATAGCTTAAAAAAGAAGAACCTTACAAAATGTGTAAGGCTCTTCTTTTTTTTATTTTAAAGTATTTCCTCCTTTTTCACCTGTTCTAATTCTATAAGACTCTAGAATTTCTGACACAAATATTTTTCCGTCTCCAACTTCGCCTGTTCCAGCTGAACCTAGAATAGCATTAACTGTTGGATCTACAAAATCATCATTTACTACTATGGACAAGTATCTTCTTTGAATATCACTTGTGCTGTAGCTGATACCTCTATAAACATGCCCTTCTTTTTCGTTTCCAATTCCAGTTACATCCCAATAAGAGAAAAAGTTTACTCCAACATTATGCAAAGCTTCTTTTACAACACTGAATTTAGACTTTCTAATAATTGCTTCTATTTTCTTCATAATCTATTAATACTATTATCAATCTAAATTAAAAAATATAAACTTATTTTTAACATAAAACCCAGTTTTATCTATTAAAAAAGGCTAAATGTTTAATACAAATAGCCTTTTTATATAAGATATCAATTTTTATTAATGTTCATTTAATCTGAAATCTGGATATGCATCCATACCATGCTCATGGCCATCTAATCCTTCTAATTCTTCTATTTCAGACACTCGTATTCCCATAGTTTTCTTAAGTGCATAAATGATAATAAATGCTGTTAATGAACAGAATACAGCATAAGAAGCAATTCCGATTATTTGACTAATAAATTGATTAATTCCAGCTAATTTTCCAAAAATACCAACAGCTAAAGTTCCCCAAACACCACATACTAAATGAACTGCAATAGCTCCAACAGGGTCATCTAATTTTAATTTATCGACTAAACTTACTGCAAATACTATAATAACTCCAGCAATGGATCCTATTAAAATAGCATCAGTAGGACTCATTTGGTCTGCTCCAGCAGTAATACCTACTAAACCACCTAAAATACCATTTAAAAACATAGTTAGGTCTAGGTTTTTATACATCGCAGTAGAAACCAACATAGCCACAACACCACCTGTAGCAGCTGCTAAACAAGTTGTTACCAAAGTTAACGAAGTTAATTCTGGGTCTGCAGAAAGTACTGACCCTCCATTAAATCCAAACCATCCTAACCATAATATTAAAACACCAGCTGTTGCCAATGGAAGGTTGTGTCCAGGAATTGCTTGAGGTTTTCCATCTTTAAATTTACCAATTCGTGGACCTAATAAACAAACTGCTATTACAGCTGCCCATCCACCTACAGAGTGCACAAGTGTAGAACCTGCAAAATCGTAAAATGGAGTTTCTAATGTTTGTAAAAATCCGCCTCCCCATTTCCAAGAACCAGCAATAGGATAAACTAAACCTACATATAAAACTGTAAAAATCATAAACGGAACTATCTTAACTCGTTCAGCAACAGCTCCTGAAACAATAGTTGCTGCAGTTGCTGCAAACATACCTTGAAACAAGAAATCTGTCCAATAAGTATACCCTTGATTGTATGTTAAATCTAAAGCCCCATCAGCTGTTAACGGTGAGCTTAGACCAAAACCTGAGAATCCTAAAAATCCATTAAATTCACCAGGATACATTAAATTGAAGCCTATTAAGCAGTATAGAAGCAATCCAATTGTAACTATAAAAATATTTTTAAATAAAATGTTTATTGTATTTTTTTGTCTGGTTAACCCTATTTCCAAGAGTGAAAATCCTAGATGCATAAAAAATACAAGCGCTGTACAGATCATCATCCATACATTGTTGGTAGTTAATAATTCCATGTTCGTTTTTTAATATAATTTATCTTAATGTTTCTCCTCCTTTATCTCCTGTTCTAATTCTGTAACATTCTTGTATATCTGACACAAAAATTTTACCATCGCCAACTTCTCCTGTCCCTGCAGAACTTAAAATGGCTCTAATAGTAGCTTCTTCAAAATCATCATTTACTACTATAGACAAGTATCTTCTTTGAATATCGCTTGTGCTGTAGCTGATACCTCGATAAACATGCCCTTCTTTTTCGTTTCCAATTCCAGTTACATCCCAATAAGAGAAAAAGTTTACTCCAACATTATGCAAAGCGTCTTTTACAATACTGAATTTAGACTTTCTAATAATTGCTTCTATTTTCTTCATGACCATATTATTTAAAGTTTGAAATCAAAAATAAAAAAATTTATTTTTAAATGGGGTAAAAATTAGGAGTCTAGATTAAAAAAATAGTGATAAAACAAAAAGATCCCTAAAAATTTAGGGGTCTTANNGCTAAAATGTATTATTTATTGAATTTGATATTAATGCTCGTTCAACCTGAAATCTGGATAAGCCTCCATACCGTGTTCATGAATATCAAGTCCTTCAACTTCTTCTTTTTCAGAAACTCTTAAACCAATTGTTTTCTTAAGAATAAACAAAATGATGAATGAGGTTACTATTGACCAAGCTCCAATTCCAAAAACACCTGCAGCTTGAGCGCCTAATTGACCAAATCCACCACCATAAGCTAATCCGCCATCAATAGCAAACACACCTACTAACAAAGTACCTATTGCTCCACAAACACCGTGCACAGAAACAGCACCAACTGGATCGTCAACTTTTAATTTTTTGTCAACAAATTCTATAGAATAAACTACTATTATTCCACAAATAATTCCTATTGCAACAGCTCCATAATTATCTACCGCAGCACAACCAGCAGTTACTCCAACTAAACCTGCAAGAGCACCATTTAATGTCATAGACGCATCTGGTTTACCATATTTAGCCCAAGTTAAAAACAAAGATGCAAGTGCACCTGTTGCTGCTGCTAAATTAGTTGTAATTACAATGTTTGCAACTGCACTAACATTATCCCCAGAAATTGCTAACTGAGAACCTGCATTAAATCCAAACCATCCTAACCAAAGGATAAATATACCTAATGCTCCAAACAATATACTGTGCCCTGGAATTGCATTTGATTTACCATTAGTATATTTTCCAATTCTTGGTCCAACCATAGCTGCAGCTACTAATGCAGCCCATCCACCAACAGAGTGAACTACTGTAGATCCGGCAAAATCAATAAAACCTAAGTTTGTTAACCAACCATCACCTTGCCAAACCCAGTGACCTGATATAGGATAGATAAACACGGTCATTAATAATGAAAAAATCAAATACGTTGAAAATTTAGTTCTTTCAGCAATGGCCCCAGATACTATAGTTGCTGCTGTAGCACAAAATACTGTTTGAAAGAATAAATTATGCATTTCTCCTGCTTCATTATAAAACAATGAAGGATTTCCTATAAAACTGCTAATATCATCACCATACATAAGTGCATAACCAATTAACCAGAACCCTAATGATCCTATACAAAGATCCATTAAGTTTTTCATAATGATGTTTATTGTGTTTTTAGATCTTGTAAATCCTGTTTCTACCAATGTGAAACCCGCTTGCATAAAGAATACCAATATACCAGCTATTAATATCCACATGATATCTAGAACACCGTTTATTTCCGCTATTCCTTTTACTACTTCTTCCATAATAAATTATTTTTGATGATTATTATTTTAAGGTGTCACCACCTTTTTCCCCTGTTCTTATTCTATATGATTCTAATACATCTGAAACAAAAATCTTACCATCACCAACTTCTCCAGTAGATGCATGAGTTAAGATTACATTAATAGTCGCTTCTTCAAAATCATCATTAACTACAATAGATATATATCTTCTTTGTATATCACTAGTGCTATAAGAAACACCTCTATACACATGTCCTTCTTTTTCATTTCCTATACCCGTAACATCCCAGTATGAGAAAAATTTCACTCCAATATTATGCAGCGCATCTCTTACTGCACTGTACTTTGATTTTCTAATAATTGCTTCTACTTTTTTCATTATTTTCTATTTTAATATTAAAATTAGAAACTATAAATAGCTGCTAAAACAAATGATCCTAAGCTTTTTGTTGGTGCTAAATCATTATCAATAAATGAATCATCTGAAGCACTATCTAATCTTATCTCTGGTTTAATAGTTAAGTTATCAATTGCAAAACTTCCTGTTAAAGTGGTAGCAAAAACGCTAGTATCTTCAACACCGCTTCCAATAGCTCCAAAATCACCATCTTCTACAAAATATTCAGCTCTTAAACCAAGTGTAAATGAATCTGACATTGCATATTGTGGGTATAACGCAGCACCCATAAATCCAGGGCCATCATCTTCTACAGATAAATAAGCAGCATTTATTCCTAAGAAGAAAGAATCAGATAAATCAAATCCACCTGTATAGTCAATTTCAAAGAATGATGGGTCAACTAATACATTTAAAAATTGTCCAGAATATCCTAATTGAGCTCCAAACGCATAGTCTCCTGTTGGATTAAACTCAGTTAAATCAGTATCATTCATTACCCCTAACATTAAGCTAAAATCTTCTCCTAAAGCAAAATCAGCTTTTAACCCAGTATGACTAAATGGTCCGTAAGAAAATAAGTAAGACGTACTATAGTTAAAGTTCGCTACCGGAGAAATCACTTCATAACCTAAAAAGGTATTAAAGTTACCCATAGTAAGTTTTACAGATTCACTTACATTCCAGTATGCATATAATTGATTAACAATATTTCCTGTAGCTGAATACATTGGAGAAGCAAAAATAGCATCAGTTCCTCTTGGACCAAAAACTAAATCGGCAACAAACCCCACTTTTTCTCCTTCATAAGAAGCAACTACATTTGCCATACCTAAGGCGAAACCCGGAAGATTAGCAAAAGAAGAACCGGGAGCAATAGCATTTTCATCATTAGGAGCTGTAAAGTTAGCTCTATAATAAGCATCAACGCTACCACTTAAAGTAAATTTAGGCTCCTCTACAGGCGCTTCTTGAGCAAACGAGCTCAGTGCTACCAAAAACATTGAAAGTGTAATAATTTTTTTCATGATTGTTTAATTTTAAGTTAATGTTTTTTTCTTGTTAACGTGGCGTAAACTTATATAAAAAAGAATTAACCCCTTAAAAAATTAAGGGTATTTGATTAACTTTTATCAATTTTTACATTTTAACCCTATTTTTTTAGGGGCATATTATTTATTTTTTAATTTTTTGAATTATTGATAAAACCGGAATTTGAATTATTGATAGAAATCATTATTGTTTCATGCTATTCTCGTTGAGAATGCTCTGTTTTATTGATATTAATTCACATTTTATCAATTATTGTTAATTATTTAACAAATGAATATTTATTAAAAAATCACTTAATTATTGACATATAATTATTTTTATATTGCTTCTACATAAAAAATCGAAATAATGAAATAGTACTTGCTGTAATTCAAAATCTACTGCATATATTCGCCTTGAAAAGTATTATTTCAAACTAAAATTTGTTGATCATGTTGAAGAAACAAGGAATGTATTTACCAGAGTTTGAGCACGATAATTGTGGCGCTGGGTTTATTTGTAGTTTAAAAGGAATTAAATCTAATGACATTATACATAAGGCATTAGAAATTCTTGAAAAATTAGAACACAGAGGAGCAGTTAGTTCTGACGGAAAAACTGGTGATGGTGCTGGAATTTTAATTGATATTCCCCATGATTTTTTTGTGGCAAACTGTACTTTCAAATTACCTAATGCAGGCAACTATGCGGTAAGTAATGTTTTTTTACCAAAAAAGGAAAATCAACAAACATTCTGTATAACTGTTTTTGAAAAACACTTTAAAGAACAAGGTCTTGAAATTTTGGGTTGGAGAGATGTTCCTGTAGACACTACAGTTCTAGGAGAATTGGCTGCTAAAACCCAACCTTTTATTAAACAAGTTTTTGTTGGAAAAGAAAATGAAGCTCAAGATGACTTTCAATTTAATCTTAAAATGTTTATTGCTAGGAAAAAAGCTGAACATGAAATTTACAGTTCAAAACTTTCTGAAAGCTCATTTTTCTATTTGCCTAGCTTATCTACAAAAATAATTATATTTAAAGGACTGTTAGTTCCTGAAGACATTAAACTTTTCTACAAAGATTTAAATGACCCTTTATTTGTTACCAGATTAGCATTAGTACACCAGCGTTTTTCTACAAACACTTTCCCTACCTGGGATTTAGCTCAGCCATTTAGATATATGTGTCATAATGGTGAGATAAACACCTTGAGAGGTAACATTGCAAGAATGTTTTCTCGTGAAGAACTAATGAAGAGTGATTGGTTTGGTGACGAAATAAAAAATATCTTACCTGTTGTGCTTCAAGGAAAATCAGATTCGGCATCTATGGATATGGTGGTTGAATTACTATTAATGACTGGCAGATCATTGCCAGAAGTTATGATGATGTTAATTCCAGAAGCCTGGGAAAAAAATCCTGAAATGTCTGAATCTAAAAGAGCATTTTATGAATTCAATTCTTGCCTTATGGAACCTTGGGATGGACCTGCTTCTATTCCGTTTACAGATGGTAATTATATTGGTGCCGTTTTAGATAGAAATGGTTTGCGTCCTTCAAGATATACTGTTACAAAAAGTGGTTATGTTATTATGTCTTCTGAAACTGGCGTTATTGAAATTGAACCTAAAAACATTGAACTACATGGCAGATTAGAGCCTGGAAAAATGTTCTTAGTTGATATGAATGCTGGAAGAATTATTAATGATGAAGAAATAAAAGAAGAAATAGCCAGCAGACATCCTTACAAAAAATGGTTAGACAAAAACCTAATATACCTCAAAGACATCCCTTACAATGATTGCCCTATTTTCTTCAATGAAGAAAAACTTAATAAAAGACAGGTTATTTTTGGGTATACTCAAGAAGATATTAAAACCATCATTCTTCCAATGGCACAAAGTGGTTATGAACCAATAGGTTCTATGGGAACAGATACGCCAATTGCTGTTTTATCAGAACGTCCGCAATTAATCTATAATTATTTCAAACAACTTTTTGCTCAAGTAACCAATCCTCCTTTAGATGGAATTAGAGAAGAGCTTATTACAGATATTAGCCTAACACTTGGAAGTGATTCAAATATTTTTGAAATTAATGAATTGCATTGCAAAAAACTAAAAATAAAAAATCCTGTAATTTCTAAACAAGACTTAGATAAAATAAAAAGTTACCAAAACCCAGATTTTAAAGTAGAATCATTTCCTATTTTATATGAAATAAAAAAGGGGCACAACGGTTTAGAAGAAGCTTTACAATCACTTTTAAATACTATTTTAAAATCGGTTAATGAAGGAACAAATATTGTTATTCTTTCTGATAGAAATGTCAACGAAGAAATGGCACCTATTCCAGCGTTATTAGCTTGCTCATTTATAAATAGTGCTTTAAGATCGTTAGGAAAACGTTCAAAACTAAGTTTAATAGTAGAATCTGCCGAACCAAGAGAGGTACATCATTTTGCATTATTATTTGGTTACGGCGCAAGTGCTATTAACCCTTATATGGTAAATGAAATTATTGAAGCCAATATCAATGAATTAGAAATAAAAATTTCAACTGAACATGCGGTTGAAAACTTTAATAAAGCCGTTGGAAAAGGCATTTTAAAAGTTATGAATAAAATAGGAATCTCTACGCTTAACTCTTACAGAGGTTCTCAGTTATTTGAATGTATTGGCATAAATACTATTGTAGTTAACAAGTATTTTCCAAATACAGTTACAAGAATTCAAGGTATTGGTTTACATGAAATTGAAAAAGAAATCAGCAAAAGATATCTTAATGCATATAAAGACAAAAACATTGCAGGCGATTTAGATTTAGAAGTTGGAGGACAATACCGCTGGAGAAGAAATGGTGAACAGCACATGTTCAACCCATTAACAATAGCAAAATTACAAGAGTCCGTAAGAAGCAATAAACATAGCTCTTATAAAGAATATTCTGAACTTATAAATAACCAAGCTAGTCATTTAATGACCATTAGAGGACTGTTTGAGTTTACTAATTATGACCCTATTTCAATTGATGAAGTAGAACCTTGGACCGAAATTGTAAAGCGTTTCAAAACAGGTGCCATGTCATATGGTTCTATTAGTAAAGAAGCGCATGAAAATTTAGCAGTTGCCATGAACAGAATTGGAGGCAAAAGTAATTCTGGGGAAGGTGGAGAAGATGAAGAACGCTTTTACAAGGACGCCAATGGCGACTGGAAAAATAGCGCGATTAAGCAAGTAGCTTCAGGACGATTTGGAGTTACTTCAAATTATCTAACTAATGCTTCTGAGATTCAAATTAAAATGGCTCAAGGTGCTAAACCTGGAGAAGGTGGTCAATTACCTGGTCCAAAAGTAAACCCAAGTATTGCCAAAACAAGAAATTCAACACCATATGTTGGTTTAATTTCTCCACCACCTCATCATGATATTTACTCTATTGAAGATTTATCTCAATTAATATATGATTTAAAATCAGCTAACCGCGAAGCAAGAATCAATGTGAAACTTGTATCCGAAGTTGGAGTTGGTACGGTAGCAGCTGGTGTTTCAAAAGCAAAAGCCGATGTTATTTTAATTTCTGGACATGATGGTGGCACAGGAGCATCCCCTTTAACATCACTTAAACATGCTGGATTACCTTGGGAATTAGGTTTAGCTGAAGCGCAGCAAACATTAGTGATGAACAACTTAAGAAATCGTGTTGTTTTAGAGTGTGATGGCCAATTAAAAACGGGTCGAGATGTTGCTATAGCCTGCTTACTTGGTGCTGAAGAATTTGGTTTTGCCACAGCTCCTTTAGTAGCTTCGGGTTGTATCATGATGCGTGTTTGTCATTTAAACACATGTCCAGTAGGAATTGCAACCCAAAACCCAGAATTACGTAAAAAATTTGAAGGGAAGCCTGAACATGTAGTTAATTTTATGTATTTCATAGCTCAAGAGTTAAGAGAAATCATGGCTAAACTTGGTTTCAGAACTGTTAATGAAATGGTTGGTCAAGTTCAAAAGCTTAATAGAAACAATGCCATCGAACATTATAAAGCATTAGGCATTGACTTATCACCAATTCTTCATAGAATTCCTGTTGGTCCAGATGTAAAACTTTACAACACTGAGCATCAAGATCATCATATGGAAAAATCATTAGATTTTGAAATCATAAGTAAAGCGCATCCAGCTCTTTTCAGAAAAGAAAAAACAGTTTTAGATTTCAAAATAAATAATATGGATAGAACCGTTGGAGCTATCTTAAGTAATGAAATTTCTAAAATTTATGGAGCTCAAGGTTTACCAGAAAACACCTTAAAAATCAACTTCACGGGTTCTGCTGGACAAAGTTTTGGAGGTTTTTCAACACATGGCCTAACCTTAGTAGTTAGTGGTAACACCAACGATTATTTAGGAAAAGGATTATCTGGAGCCAAATTGATAATTAAAGTTCCTGAAGAAGCGACCATTATTCCTGAAAAAAATGTCATAGTAGGAAACGTAGCTTTATATGGTGCAACTGCTGGTGAAGCTTATATTAACGGAAAAGCGGGGGAACGATTCTGCGTAAGAAACTCTGGCGCTAAAGCTGTAGTTGAAGGTATTGGAGATCATGGTTGCGAATACATGACTGGAGGTATTGCAGTTATTCTTGGTGAAGTTGGTAGAAATTTTGGAGCAGGTATGAGCGGTGGTGTTGCCTATATTTATAATCCTAATAATACATTTAAAAAGCATTGTAATTTAGAAGGATTAAATCTTGATCCAGTAACAATTACTGAAGATATTGACACATTAAAAGGATTAATAGAAAACCATTATAATGCTACATTAAGCCCTTTAGCTCAGCGAATCCTTGAGAAATGGGAAACTGAATTACCTAAATTTATAAAAGTACTTCCAGAAGAATACAAACAAGCATTAATACGATTAGAGAAAGAAAATCTTATAAAACTTTAAGAACATGGGAAAGCCAACAGGATTTTTAGAATTTAAAAGAGAAGTTGAACAGTATGATGCTGTTGAAAATAGAGTAAGTAATTACAAAGAATTTACCATTCCTATGGAAGAAAAAGCCTTGAAAAATCAAGGAGCTAGATGTATGGATTGTGGTATTCCTTTTTGTCATAGTGGTTGCCCTTTAGGAAATTTAATTCCAGATTTTAATGATAATGTCTATAAAGGAAAATGGAAAGAAGCTGCTAAAATTTTGCATTCAACAAATAATTTTCCTGAATTTACAGGCAGATTATGTCCAGCGCCATGTGAAGAAGCTTGTGTTTTAGGAATAAATGAAGACCCAGTTACTATAGAAAATATTGAAAAAAATATCGTTGAAACTGCTTTTAAAGAAGGTTGGATTGTTGCACAACCTCCAACTTCAAGAACAGGCAAATCTGTTGCTGTAGTAGGTTCCGGACCATCAGGATTGGCAGCTGCACAGCAATTAAATAGAGCAGGTCACTTAGTAACAGTTTTTGAACGCGATGCAAAAGTTGGTGGTTTACTACGTTTTGGTATTCCAGACTTTAAACTAGAAAAAACCATTATCGATAGACGTATAGCTGTTTTAGAAGAAGAAGGTATTGTATTTAAAACAAATGCTCATGTTGGAAAAAACATTAGTATTAAAGCTTTAAAAGAAGAATTTGATGCTATTGTTTTATGTGGTGGAGCTACTCAAAGACGTGGAATACCTATTAAGGGCTCTGATTTAAAAGGTGTTCATCAAGCTATGGACTTTTTAAAACAAAACAATCAACGTGTTGATGGTGTTTCTCAATTTGATGAAATTCTAACTGCAAAAGATAAAAATGTTATTGTAATTGGTGGTGGTGATACAGGTTCTGATTGTATAGGAACATCAAACCGTCATGGTGCAAAATCTGTCACTAATTTTGAAATTTTAAGCAAACCAACTACAGGAAGACCTGCTAATCAACCATGGCCTTATTGGCCAATGCGTTTACGAACTAGTTCGTCACATAAAGAAGGTGTTGAACGCTTTTTTAGTATTTCAACAAAAGAATTTTTAGGTGATAAAGGCGGTAATTTAACCGGATTAATTACTACAGAAGTTGAATGGGTATTTAAAAATGGTGAACGACCTCAATTAATAGAACTACCTAATACAGAAAAACATTGGGATTGTGATTTAGTTTTATTAGCATTAGGCTTTACTGGCCCAGAAACAACACTCATAGATCAATTTGGTTTAAAAACTGATTTCAGAACCAACATAGACGCTTCAACCAAAAACTATATGACTAATGTTCCTGGTATATTTGCAGCAGGTGATATTAGAAGAGGCCAATCATTAATTGTTTGGGCTATTTCTGAAGGCAGACAAGCGGCACATCATGTGGATGTTTATTTAATGGGCAAATCTAATTTACCATTAAAAGACAACAATGATTTACCAAGAATTTAAATCTTCTAAATCATTTAAGAGAGACTTAAAAACTGGCTCAAAAACCAAATTGTTTGATGATATTTAATTTTTATTTAACAAAATAAAAGTGTCAAAGAACTATATTTGCACTTCAAAATTCTTTTAAAGGTATGTCAAGGAACATAAGTTCAATCTTTTTAACATTAATTTTTGTAGCGTTTATATCTGCACCTACAATTATTTCTATGGTTGATGATTCTATTGATACCTCTATCTTCTATTCTGTTACTGAAGAAGAAGAAAAAGTATATCATATTAAGGTTTTATTACATAACCAATCAACAAATGAAGTTGATTTTGCTTTAATTAAAGCAATAAACAATAAAGAATATTATTTTAAAAAATATTCTAAACCTCACTTAAACCTAGTCTCACCTCCTCCAGAATTACACGTATTATAATTTCTATTTTTTAGGCTTATAAAAAGCCAAAATTCGGTTTTAACACCTTTTAGTTTTCACTAAGAGAATAAAATTATTATAATATGTTTAAATATTTTAAGAATGACTTACCAGCGAGTATTGTCGTATTTTTTGTTGCACTACCTTTATGTTTAGGTATTGCATTAGCAAGTGGAGCTCCATTATTTTCAGGAGTAATTGCTGGAATCATTGGAGGGATTGTTGTTGGAGGGCTAAGTGGCTCAAACGTTGGGGTTAGTGGTCCTGCAGCTGGACTTGCAGCTATTGTTTTAACAGCAATAGGTGCTTTAGGTGGTTACGAAAACTTCCTTGTTGCCGTAGTTCTAGGCGGTATTATTCAAATACTTTTTGGTATTTTAAAAGCTGGAGTTATCGGGTATTATTTCCCTTCTTCAGTAATTAAAGGGATGCTTACTGGTATTGGAATTATTATTATTCTAAAACAAATTCCTCATTTTTTTGGTTATGATGCTGAACCAGAAGGGGCTGACAGTTTTATAGAGATGTCGGGCGAAAATACATTTTCAGCAATTTTAAATATAAAAAACAATATTACTTTAGGCTCGACGCTTATTGGTATTATTGGTCTAAGTATTATTATTTTTTGGGATAAGGTGCTTTCAAAAAAAGCAAAATTTTTCCAAGTTATACAAGGACCTTTAGTAGCTGTTGTTATTGGAATTGTTTACTTTTCTCTAACTTCTGGCATGGAAACATTTGGAGTTCTTACAAAACATTTAGTAAGTGTACCAATTCCAGAAGATGCTACGTCATTTTTAAATCAATTTAGCTTTCCAAATTTCAATGCTTTAACAAATCCAGATGTTTGGATTACGGCATTCACAATTGCTTTAGTGGCCAGTTTAGAAACACTGTTATGTGTTGAGGCTACAGACAAGTTAGATCCACATAAAAATGTGACTCCAACAAATAAAGAATTACTTGCCCAAGGCACAGGAAATATTCTTTCTGGCTTGTTGGGTGGACTTCCAATAACGCAGGTAATTGTTAGAAGTTCTGCTAATATTCAATCTGGTGGAAGAACCAAGCTCTCAACTATTTTACATGGTGTATTATTATTAATCTCGGTAATCCTTATTCCAAGACTATTAAATATGATTCCATTATCTGTTCTAGCCGCTATATTACTGGTAGTTGGCTACAAATTGGCTAAACCATCGTTATTCAAAAAAATGTACAATTTAGGATGGAAACAGTCTATCCCTTTTACGGTTACTGTATTAGGCATCGTATTTATAGATCTGTTATATGGAATTGGATTAGGTCTAGCTGTTGGTGTGGTAGTTATTTTGTTAAAAAGCTATCAAAATTCTCATTTTCTCCATATTGAAGATAAAAGTAATGGAAAACATAAAATAAAAATGACTCTTGCAGAAGAGGTTACTTTTTTCAACAAAGGAGCCATTCTTAAAGAATTGGACAGTTTACCTAGAGATACCTATTTAGAGCTTAATTTAATTAACACTAGATATCTTGACAACGACATTATTGAAATTCTAGAAGACTTCTTGAACATAGCCGAAGAACGAAATATAGATATTAAGCTAGTTTCAAAACGTGGTATTGTAGAAAACCCTTCAAGCTTTATTCATTTCTTTAATGAAAGACCAAAATCTAATTTAAGCCTAAGTTAAAATATCATGAAAAAAAATGGATATAAAATATTAGTCCTTTCAGATTTGAAAGATTCTTTTAGTACGACACTAAAAAGTGCGGTTAGCTTAGGAAAAATGATTCATGGAGACATCGATTTCTATTATGTGAAAAATGCCTCTGATGTTGTTAAAAGAGATAATCAACTATCAGCAATGCGCACTATAAATCATGAGTACACAACGATTGATAAGAAAATAAAAAGCATAATAAAATCGTATTCTAAAAACTATGATGTAAATATAAATTACAAGTTCAGCTTTGGTAGCGTAAAAAATGATATTGGCTCTCACATTGAAGAACAAAAACCCGATATTATTGTCTTAGGTAAAAGGAAATCAAAAATAGCTAATCTAACTGGTGATAATATAACAGACTTTGTTTTGAATAAACATGATGGCATTATATTGATTGCCTCTAATAAAAATGCTTTAGAACCCAATGAAGAATTATCTATTGGATTATTAAATAACAAAGAAAATACATTTAATATACCTGTTGCTAAAGACTTGATTAACCAAACCCAAAAACCATTAACATCCTTTAAAATAGTCAAAAATTCAAACGAATTAAAAGAAATGACTAATACTATGGATGAAAAAATGGTAGAATATGTGTTTGAACATAGTGATAATACCATAGATAATCTATCTAACTATTTATCGAAAAAAAACATTAATTTATTGTGTATAGATAGAGAAAAAACAACTGTTAAGAGTGAAAAATACCCAGCTAATTCAGAGCTTAAAAAACTATTAGGCAAGGTCAATATTTCACTATTGTTAACAGGCAAAAAACAATTACTAATATCTTGATTTGAAAAAAATCAATAGATAAAAAATAAAATTATGAAAGCACACACAAGAGAAACCCAAGCTACAATGACCCCTCTAAAGTCATTGCAATATTTAAAAGAAGGAAATCAAAGATTTCAAAATAATTTAAAAGCAAACCGTAATTTGTTAGAGCAGGTTAACGATACAAGTGACGGCCAATTTCCCTTTGCCACCATTTTAAGCTGTATAGATTCTAGAGTATCGGCAGAATTAGTGTTTGACCAAGGACTCGGAGATATTTTTAGCGTAAGAATTGCTGGCAACTTTGTAAACGAAGACATTTTAGGAAGCATGGAATTTGCCTCTAAACTTGCTGGCACAAAATTGATTGTTGTACTTGGGCACACAAGTTGTGGTGCTGTAAAAGGGGCTTGTGACGACGCCAAACTTGGAAACTTAACGGCCATGTTAAGTAAAATTAAACCAGCGGTTAATGCTGTTGTAGAGCCAAAAGATACGAGTTTAAGAAATTCTAAAAATTCTGAATTCGTTGATAATGTATCTCATATGAATGTTAAACTTACTATTGACAGAATCCATGCTGAAAGTCCCATTTTATCTGAAATGGAAAAAAGCGGAGATATTATGATTATTGGTGCCATGTACGATATTAATACAGGAGAAGTAACATTTTATGAAGAGAATTAGTTGTTTTTAATGGGAGAAAAGAAAAAGAAAAAGAAAATTTGCATGGTTGCGTTAACAGTTTTGTTAGCGCTACCTAGCTTTACGAATGCACAAAAAAGTGATTTTGGAAATTGGCTAATATACTTTGGAAACAAACAGATTAATTCTAAATGGAATATTCATAACGAAATACAATATCGAAATTATAATCTTATTGGCGATTTAGAACAATTACTTTTTGAGAACAGGCTTGGGGTATACTTTTAATGAAGGCAAAAACAATATCTTACTTGGCTATGGATATATACTATCTGAAAATTATTTACCAAACTCCAATGAAAAAATTAATGTTAATGAACATAGAATATTTCAACAATTTATTTCGAAACAAACCATAGGAAGCATTAAACTAAATCATAGATATCGCTTCGAACAGCGTTTTGTTGAAGATGATTTTAAAATGCGTTTTCGCTATTTTTCAGGTCTTAATATCCCTTACAATAAAAAAGAGTCCTATTATTTTTCAGTATACAACGAAATTTTCCTAAACACAGAAAGTGCAATTTTTGATTGAAACAGGGTTTACGGAGGCATTGGTTACCAAATAAATAAAAATATAAAACTAGAAGCTTGTTATATGAATCAATTTTTTGAAACAAATGGTCGAGATCAGTTCAACATCATAACTTTAGTAACTTTTTAAATTTTAAAAGCCAATAAAAAAACAGTAACTTTCTCTGAAAATATAACTTTATAAAATTATGGGGAAACTTTTTTCTAATATAAAAGGAGATGCTTTTGGAGGTATCACTGCAGGCATTGTTGCCTTACCTCTCGCTTTAGCTTTTGGAGTTTCATCTGGTTTAGGCCCAAGCGCCGGACTTTATGGCGCTATATTTTTAAGTTTTTTTGCGGCTCTTTTTGGAGGCACAAATACTCAAATTTCTGGACCCACTGCTCCAATGACAGCCGTAAGTATGGTGGTAATTGCAGGAATCATAGCCGTAAATGATGGAGATATAGAAAAAGCATTGCCAGCCATTTTAATCGTTTTCCTATTAGCTGGGCTTATGCAAGTTGGTCTTGGAATTTTAGGTTTAGGAAAATACATTAAATATATTCCATATCCTGTTGTTTCTGGTTTTATGACAGCCATAGGTGTTATTATTTTAATCACACAAGTATTGCCGTCAATAGGATATTACCCAAAAGAAGATACAGAATTTGTAAGTCAATTTAAACCTAAAGCACAAGAATTGATTCTTGAAAATATATTAAAAGAGGAAGCTGGTGAAGGTATTTTAGTTTTAGAAAACTTTAAAGAAACCATAAACAGAGCACAATTTACTTCAGAAATTGATATTCTTAAAGAATCTAAAACACTAGCTAAAAATGAAGCCTCTGGTGTTTTGGGAACCATAAAAGTATTACCAAGAGCCTTGCAAAATGTAAATTGGTTAGAATTAATGTTGGCATTGGCAACCATATTTATTATTTATGGATTTAAACGTATAACAACAAAAATACCGAGTACACTAATCGCTTTAGTAGTTGTTTCAGGTGTGGCCATCGCTTTCGGATTGAATTATAGACCCATTGAGCAAATACCAAGTGGTATTCCCATGCCAAATATGGCAATTTTTACAAATTTTAGCTTAGCCGGAATAACACCTTATATTTTTACAGCATTAACTTTAGCGTTGTTAGGCGCCATAGATTCTTTACTAACAAGTGTTGTAGCAGATAATATGACAAAAACAAAACACAAACCCAATAAAGAACTAATTGGTCAAGGCATTGGCAACAGTATTGGAGCTCTTTTTGGAGGTATTCCTGGTGCTGGAGCTACAATTCGAACCGTTGTGAATATTAATTCGGGAGGAAAAACAAAACTTTCGGGTATGATTTCTGGTATTATGCTATTTATTATTTTAATAGGTCTTGGACCCATAGCATCAAAAATTCCAGCAGCTGTACTTGCAGGGATATTAATTACTGTTGGTATTGGCGTTATGGATTATAAAGGATTGAAAGCGATACCAAGTTTACCTAAAGACATTAAAATGGGTCCGTTAAAATTAAGTTCAGAAGTTCTTATAATGATTATTGTACTGTTATTGTCAACCTTTTGGAACTTAGTTTACGCCGTCGGGATTGGATTGGTAATTGCATCGTTAATGTTTATGAAAAAAATAGGTGATTTAACGGCAGCCCGTTCAGATATTAAATCTTTAAAAGAAGAAGCTTGGAAAGATGAAATTGGTTTCCCGGAAGAATTGAAAGAAAATGTATTTATTAAACATATAAAAGGTCCTTTATTTTTTGGGTCTACTAGTGAATTTCAAAGTTTAGCAGCACAAATCCCTACAACAGCATCCACAGTTATTATTCGTTTAGATCGTATGCAATATATGGATCAATCTGGGCTGTATGCTATGGAAGATGTACTACAAGAGCTCAATAAAAACAAGATAATGCCTTTGTTTGTTGATTTACTCGATCAACCAAAATACATGATGGAACGAATTGATATTATTCCAGATTTAATGCCAAGAGAGCATATTTTTGAAAATTTTAAAGATTGTATTAATTGGATTAAGAATCAGCATTAAAATTTATAATCATAAAAAAAGCGATCTATTAAGGTCGCTTTTTTATTCAAAACATGTATATTTTACTACGCATTACGCATAAACTCTTCACACTTTTCAACCATATTTTTACTACCACAAACAAAAGGAACTCTTTGATGCAACTCTGTTGGTTTAATGTCTAAAATTCTTGTAAAACCGTCACTAGCCTTTCCATTAGCTTGTTCAGCAATAAATGCCATAGGGTTACATTCATATAGCAATCTTAATTTACCTTCTGCATTTAAAGAACTTTTTGGATATAGGTATATTCCGCCTTTAATCATGTTTCTATGAAAATCAGACACTAAAGAGCCAATATATCTTGAGGTATAAGGTCTATCTTCCTCTTCCTTTTGACAATACTTAATATAGTTTTTTATCCCTTGTGGAAAATGAATATAATTACCTTCATTTACAGAATAAATTGTTCCATCTTCAGGGAACTGCATGTTAGGATGTGATAAATAAAATGTTCCTATAGCCGGGTTAAGCGTAAAACCGTTTACTCCATCGCCTGTGGTATAAACCAACATGGTTGATGTGCCATAAACCACATATCCTGCTGCCACTTGTTGACTCCCTTTTTGCAAAAAATCTTCAAGAGTTACTGGGGTTCCAACTGGTGTTACTCGTCTATAAATAGAAAAAATAGTTCCAACAGATACATTAACATCAATATTAGAAGAACCATCTAAAGGATCAATAAGTACAATGTATTTGTTTTGATGATTTTCATCATTGCTATTAATACTAATAAAATCATCTTCTTCTTCACTGGCAATTCCACAAACAATATTCCTGTTAGTTAATGTTTGAATAAATTTTTCGTTAGCATACACATCAAGCTTTTGTTGATTCTCTCCTTGAATATTAAATTCACCTGCACTTCCAATAATATCAACCAATCCGGCTTTATTAACTTCGTGATTTACTACTTTGGCTGCTAAACGAATAGAGTTTAAAAGGCTCGACAACTCACCAGAGGAATATTTAAAAGAGGTTTGATTTTCAATAATAAACTCTCCTAAAGTTTGATTTTTTTTAAACATGAATGCATTATTTGGTTGCACAAATATCCATTTTTTTTAAACGAACTACAACGTTTTCGTTAAATAATGACATTTTTAAATAAATAACTTTACCCTATCTTTGAACTAAATTTAATACTATGACCTTTACCGTAAGAACCGCCACTAAAAATGACATGCCTCATGTTCTAAATTTAATAAAACAATTAGCTGTTTTTGAAAAAGAACCAGATGCTGTAGAAGTTTCCCTTTATGATTTAGAGCATGATGGGTTTGGTGAAAATCCAGCATTTCATTGTTTTGTTGCAGAAGTTAATGGTAAAATTGAAGGAATGGCTTTAGTTTACAATCGATATTCAACCTGGAAAGGTAAGGCATTGCATTTAGAGGATTTAATCGTTAGCGATCACATGAGAGGCAAAGGAATAGGTTCAGCATTGTTGGATGAGGTTGTAAAATATGGATATCAATTAGGTGTAAAACGCATTAATTGGGAAGTGCTCGATTGGAATGAGCCAGCTATTGTTTTTTATGAAAAAAATGGTGCTAACGTAATGCGTGAATGGAATGTGGTTCACTTAAATGAACAGGCTATAAAAAATTATATTTCTAAACTATAATGCAAGTATTTAAATTTGGAGGCGCTTCTGTAAAAGATGCTAATGGCGTTAAAAATCTAGCTACAGTTTTAAGAAAAGTTGGCTATAGTAAAACTTTAATTGTGGTTTCTGCTATGGGTAAAACAACCAATGCTTTAGAGGTTGTTTTACACAATTACTTTAATAATAAAAATGAACTTCAAAGCTCATTACAGGAAGTTAAAAAATATCACAATAACATTCTTTTAGATTTATTTGAAAATGAACAGCATACTGTTTTTAAAGGTGTTTCAAACTTGTTTGACGAACTAAACAGGTTTTTAAACAGCAACAAATCTCCTGATTATAATTTTGTTTATGATCAAATTATTGGATATGGAGAATTGGCTTCAACACTTATTATAAGCAACTATTTAAATGAAATTGGCATTAAAAGCCAGTGGCTTGATGTTAGAGACTTTATAAAAACCGATAATTATTACAGACGAGCAAACGTTAATTGGGATAATACACAAAGTTTAATAAACACACATTTCAACACCTCAACCTTAAATATTACACAAGGATTTTTAGGTAGTGATCCAAATAATTTTACAACTACACTTGGCCGAGAAGGAAGTGATTATACGGCTGCCATTTTTGCATATTGCTTAAATGCAGAAAGTGTAACCATTTGGAAAGATGTACCAGGTGTTTTAAATGCAGACCCTCGTTATTTTGAAAACGCACAATTATTAAATAAAATATCATATAGAGAAGCCATTGAATTAGCCTTTTATGGTGCTTCTGTAATTCACCCAAAAACCCTACAACCTTTACAGCGTAAAGAAATCCCATTGCATGTAAAATCATTTATAAACCCAAAAGACCCTGGAACTAAAGTAAGTAAAGGTTCTCCTTTAGAGCCTAACATTCCATGTTTTATAGTAAAGAAAAATCAGGTATTGATTTCTTTATCTTCTTTAGATTTCTCATATATAGTAGAAGAAAATATTAGTGAGATTTTTAGCTTGCTACACTTATATAAAATGAAGGTAGATGTTATTCAAAATTCTGCCATTAGTTTCTCGGTTTGTGTAGATAACATTTATGATAATCTAGAAAAATTATTGCATCATTTAAAGGCAAAATTTAACGTAACATGGCATGAAAATGTATCACTTTATACCATTAGAAATTATTCTGAAAGTTCTATTTTACAATTAGAGCAAGATAAAACCATATTGCTTAAGCAGTTAACCCAAGGAACTGTTCAAATTGTAACACAATAACTTTTTGAAGGTTTTTTTGGTTTTTTTTAATTGAAAATATTAAAACAGAGCTTAGATATTAGAGTAAAAAAATAAAAAAATTGATTAGGTTTGTAGATATGACCAAAAAAGTAGAACCAGGCTTAGTTTCAGCAAAAGAAGTTGCTAAAGTTATCAATATTGATAACTATGGGTTCATAGGAACTTTTATTGGATGGCTACTTATTAAGTTACTTAAAATTTCAACGCTTAATAAAATTTATAAACGAAATAAACACCTTAAAGACCTCACTTTTTTAAATAGTATTCTTGATGATTTTGAAATTAAATTTGAAATTCCAGAAGAAGATTTAAAACGATTACCTAAAGACGGCGCTTACATTACCATTTCTAACCATCCTTTAGGAGGTATTGATGGCATTTTACTATTAAAGTTAATGCTTGAACAGCGAAAAGATTTTAAAATAATTGCCAACTTTTTGTTACATAGAATTGAACCATTAAAACCTTACATCATGCCTGTAAATCCTTTTGAAGACAGAAAAGATGTAAAGTCCAGTATTTCAGGATTTAAAAATTCTCTTTTACATTTAAAAGAAGGGCATCCGCTTGGCATTTTTCCTGCTGGAGAAGTTTCAACGTATCGTGATGGAAAGCTAGTTGTAGATAAACCTTGGGAAGAAGCTGCCATGAAATTGGTTAAAAAAGCTGAAGTTCCTGTTGTTCCTATTTATTTTCATGCTAAAAACAGCAGACTTTTTTATAAGCTTTCACAAATTAGCGACACGTTAAGAACTGCTAAATTACCTTCTGAATTATTAACTCAAAAAAGAAGAGTTATTAAAGTTAGAATAGGAAAACCAATTTCAGTTGCCGATCAAAAAGAGCATGCAACACTTGAAGAATTCTGTGATTTTTTAAGACGAAAAACTTACATGCTTTCAAACGCTTTTGAAGAGAAAACCAAAATATTAGACAACATTTCTTCATCTTTAAAGGTGACCAGAATACCTAAACGCATTGTTACTCCAATCTCGCAAGAGATCATGACTAAAGAAGTTGAAAATCTTAGAAAAGGTGATTTTAGATTATTGCAAAGCAAAAACTATGAGGTGTTTTTGGCACAAGCTGATAAAATTCCAAATATTTTAAGAGAAATTGGAAGATTACGGGAAATAACCTTTAGAGAAGTTGGCGAAGGCACCAATGAAGCTATTGATTTGGATGAGTTTGACACTTATTATCATCATATGTTCCTTTGGGATGATGAAACCAAACTTATTGCTGGTGCTTACAGAATGGGACTTGGTTCAAAAATATTTGCCGAATTTGGCATTGATGGATTTTATCTTCAGGATCTTTTTAGATTTGAACCTGAACTATACAAAATGATGAGCCAGTCCATCGAAATGGGACGTGCCTTTATCATTAAAGAATACCAGCAAAAACCTATGCCTTTATTTTTACTTTGGAAAGGTATTGTGCATACAACACTTCGTTTTCCTGAACACAAGTTTTTAATTGGAGGCGTAAGTATTAGTAATCAGTTCTCAAATTTCTCGAAATCTTTGATGATTGAGTTTATGAAATCTCACTATTACGATCCGTATTTGGCGCAATATGTACATCCCAAAAAAGAGTTTAAAGTAAAACTTAAAGATGCCGATAAAGATTTTGTGTTTGATGAAACAGAAGCCGATTTAAATAAGTTTGACAAAGTAATTGATGAAATTGAACCAGGAGCATTACGGTTACCTGTACTGCTTAAAAAATACATCAAACAAAATGCAAGGTTGGTAGCTTTTAATGTAGACCCACTATTTAACAACTCGGTTGACGGATTGATGTACATAAAAATTGCAGACTTACCAGAAAGTACCGTAAAACCTGTTATGGAAGAATTTCAAGCGGAATNNAAGCCCAAAACTAGTTTTGGGCTTTTTATTAATATATAAGTTTATTAAAACCACGG
The DNA here is from genome assembly GCA_002441545.1 of Flavobacteriaceae bacterium UBA6231. Lineage (GTDB taxonomy): Bacteria > Bacteroidota > Bacteroidia > Flavobacteriales > Flavobacteriaceae > Yeosuana. The sequence continues at coordinate 64,031 of DJWL01000159.1, forward strand.
TTTCTTACCAACTTGGTAGGTGTTATAAAACTCTTCGTCAGATTTTGTTAGGTAAATAATACCTTCTATTAATCCTAAAATACTCATAACCCAACCTGCAATGCCACAAGTAGCTATTCCAAGTATTAAGGTAATTACAAGAATAATAATGCCTTCTTTGTTATATCCTAAAATAAATTTATGAATACCTAGTGCACCTAATAAGATAGCAAGAACACCTGCCAATATTTTTTTGTTACTTCCTGTAAAGGTTTCTTTTACACTTTCTGTGAATTCAGAAGCTGATTCTTTTGCTTCTTCTGTAAATTCTTTTGCCTTATCTTTAAGGTCATCTTTTAAATTGTTTTCTTCTGCCATGACGGTTTTAATTGGTTAGACAATTAAAAGTAATAAAAAAATCTCTATGTAACCATTTTTCATATTATCTAAACAATAAAATGACTCCACCAATGGCAGTAACAATCAAAATAAATCGTCTGTAATTTAAATTTGAAATCAATTTTACAATCGCTACACCTACAAAAAACCCAAGAATAACCACTGGAACCATAATTGAATTTAAAACCAAAGTCTCTGTTGTAACTGTTTTCCAAACAAAAAAATGAAAAGGCAGTTTAAAAACATTCACAATAAAAAATAACCAAGCTGCTGTCCCAATAAATTCATTTTTAGGAAGCCTTGTTGCCAGAAAATAAATGTTTGATACTGGTCCTGCCAAATTACCAATCATGGTTGTAAAACCCGCTAAAAAACCCATAATCCAAGAAAAAAATTTGCTTTTGGGTACTGCTGTTAATTTTCTGCTTTCTGAAATGAACATTAGAATTACCAAACCAATTATAATAATAGCCATTAATCTTTTAAAGATTGCTTCAGAAATATCGTTTCCTATCCAAACGCCAACCAAGACACCAACAACCATCATTGGTAATAATTTAAAAATATATTTCCATTGTGCATGTTGATTGTAATAAATAACCGCTAAAATATCTGCACAAATTAACATGGGTAATAAAATTCCTGTTGATGTTTTTTCACCAAAAACAAAGGCAAGAATTACAACGATAATGATTCCAATACCTTTAATGCCTGCTTTTGATAATCCCAATAAAAAAACTGCTAAACCAATAGCTGCCCATTGTAAGAATGATAAATGATATGATTGGAGAATTTCTAAATAAGTCAATATAGATTTTAAATTATGTGTTTATTGAAAAGCTTTGTCTATAGGCTCCCAAAGTTCTATTTTATTTCCATCATTATCTAATATCCAACCAAATTCTCTACACGATAATTAAACATGTTGATCTAAAAGAATTGCATTGCCATCAGTATCATACACCATAAAACTTGCAGGTCCTGAATTATTTTCATCAACTTTTTTTTCAATTTTAATCCCTTTAGACTTTAAATGCTTTTGGATATCTCTTATATCATCAAAAGGTTCTACTTTATTGGCACTTTCATTCCAATCAGGATTGAAGGTTAAAATATTATTTTCAAACATGCCTTGAAAAAGTCCAATAAGTGCATTGCCGTTTTTCATGATAAGATAGTTTTTCTCCATTTGTCCTGCATACACATGAAATCCTAGTGTTTCGTAAAATTGTTTAGATGCCTTAATGTATTTAACACTAAGGCTTGCTGAAAATGCTCCTAGTTTCATGTTTCAAGGTATTATTGGTTAATAAATATTAATTCTTTTTTAAAACAGATTCATAACTTTTTATCCATTCATCTACAGTCATTTTTGTTGCAAGTTCACCTAATAATTTATAAGGAATATCATCCATTTTTTTAAAACGGATACAACTTTTCCCCATATCTAATTTGCTCTTACTATGCTTTGGAAATTCGTTTATAAACCAATCAAACAATTCTTTTTTTAAATAAATTCCCATATGATATACTGCAACAAAATTCTTTTGTGATGCAATATTTAAAAAAGGTAAAGGCAATTCAGGCGAACAGTGATATCCTGCTGGGTATATTGTATGAGGAACCACATAACCAATCATTCCATAGCTTATAGCTTCTTCAAAACCTTTAGGAAGATTCTCCTTAATTATTTCACGAAGTTTACTTATTACAACTTGCCTGTTTTCTGGCAATTGCAAAATATACTCTTCAGGAGTATTAGCGCTATATGTCATTTTGTAACTTTTAGATTTCTAAAGTTAACAAAATTTTGCTTTTATTTTATTTACAATAATTTGGGCTAATTTTTCTTTGCTTTCAATGGTCCATCCAGCAACATGTGGTGATAAAATAACGTTCTGAGCTTTAATTAAATATTGAAAGGCTTCTGGCATTACAGAAGAAAATAAGTTTTCAAAAGATGCTTTTTCATATTCTAAAACATCTAAACCTGCTCCAAGTACTTTACCAGATTTTAGTGCTTCTACCAAATCTTGAGTTACTACGCTTTTACCACGAGCTGTATTAATAAACCAAAATGGCTTTTTAAATTGATTGATTAATTCAGCATCTATCATATTTAAAGTTAATGGCGTTTGTGGTGTATGAAGACTTATAACATCAGATTGCTCTTGTAATTCTGAAAGAGATACTTGTTTGGCATTTTCATCACCAACATGTTCTTTTATATCATAGCAAATAACCTTAACATCAAAACCTCGAAGTTTTTTTGCAAAAGCTTTTCCCATATTGCCATAACCAATAATTCCAACTGTTTTCCCATCAAGTTCAATGCCTCGGTTGTCTTCACGTAACCACTTGCCTTGTCGTACCTCTGCATCTGCTTTGTTTAGCTTATTGAATAAAGAAAGTAACATTCCTAAAGCATGCTCACCTACTGCATTTCTATTTCCTTCGGGTGCTGCAATAAGAGAGACTCCTTTTTTTTCGGCATAATCACAATCTATATTTTCCAATCCGGCACCAACACGCCCAATAAATTTTAAGTTAGTGGCTGCATCAAGAAATTGTTTATCAATAGTGAATCTACTTCTTAAAATGATGCCATCGTATTCTGAAATTTTTGATTCAATAGCTTCTTTTGAAGACGTGTAATCTTCATGATTTGTAAAACCTAAATCATTGAGTTCGTTTATCAATAGTGGATGATTAGTATCTAAGTGAAGGATTTTCATGTGCTTTAAATATCCAGCAAATTTACAAAGTTTTGTGTTAGCGATTACTCATTAAACTATTTCAAATTAATGAAATCGTGAATGCTACACATTTGTAGAGAAAATCCTTTTGCTTTTGCAAAAGATTGTAACGAAAAGCGCGACCCGAAGGGTAACGCCCAACTTATTTAAAACCCTATAATAAGTTTTGCTATTAGGAAGTAAAGCAGGATTCCAAAAATATCATTACTTGTTGTAATGAAAGGTCCGGTTGCCACGGCTGGGTCAATCCCGCGTTTATCTAAAAAAATAGGAATGAATGTTCCTATTAACGCTGCAATAATAATTACAGTGATTAATGCTGCGCCAAGGGTTAAAGAAACTAAATAATCTGTTCTGAAAAAGAAATGGCTGATTATAATTGCTACAAATGCAATAGCTATACCATTAACCAATCCTAACAAAAATTCTTTAAACAAGCGTTTTAGTATTTCACCTTTTATAGTATCATTAGCCAAACCTTGTACCACTATAGCTGAAGATTGTACTCCTACATTTCCGGCAGTTGCTTGAATTAAAGGGACAAAAATTAAAAGAATGCTATAGCTTTTCATGACTACTTGAAAATTGGTAATTATGGTTGCGGCACCTATACCTCCAAACATCCCTATTAATAACCATGGTAAACGCGCTTTTGTAAGTTCCCAAATACTATCATCTGCTTCTACATCACTGGTAATACCCGCTGCTAATTGATAATCTTTTTCAGCTTCTTCTTTCATGACATCTACAATGTCATCAATAGTGATTCTTCCTAAAAGGCGTTGATGATTATCAACTACAGGAATGGCTTCCAAATCATATTTTTGCATCACTTTTGCAACGTCTTCTGCATCATCGTGAACATTTACACTATCAACACTTTTAATATAAATGTCTGATATTTTCTGATCGCTTTTTGCAACAATTAAATCCTTTAAGGAAAGTCTGCCTATAAGTCTGTTTTGTTTGTTTACAACATAAATGGAATGAACCCGAGTTACTTCTTTAGCTTGACCTCTAATTCGGCGCAGACAACCTGCAACTGTCCAGGTTTCATAGACTTTAACCAATTCTTTTGCCATAAGTCCACCTGCGGTGTCTTCATCATAGGCTAAAAGTTCTCTAATTTCAGCTTTGTGGTCTTCGTCTTCAATATTGGAAATAACTTCTTGCTGACGTTCTTCAGGGAGTTCTGCAATAATATCGGCGGCATCATCTGTATCAAGCTCTTCAATTTCTTCAGCAATTTCCTTTGCTGATAAGTTTCTTAATACCTTTTCTCTATTGTCCTCATCTAATTCCATCAGGACATCAGATGTGGTTTCAGAATCTAGAAGCTTTATAACATACATAGCCTCATCTAGATTTAATTCATCTAGAATTTCGGCAATATCAGCATAGTGAAACCCGTTTAAAAGCTTTTGTAATTCTTTGTCGTTTTTTTGTTCGACTAAAAGTTCTACTTGCTCAATAAGTTCATCGCTGAGTTGAAACTGTATGTTCTCGTTTTCTTCTAACAAATTGAAAAAATTATTGGTTTTAAATGTCTTTTTCAATCTTCTGTGTCAACAAAATAAATTGCTGAACACTTAATTGTTCCGGACGTTTGTCAAAGATAACATCTTCTCTTAAACTTTCGCTTAAATTGAATGTTTTTAAACTGTTACGAAGCGTTTTTCGGCGTTGTTGAAAAGCTGTTTTTACAACTTTAAATAATAATGCTTCATCACAAGGCAATGTGTAATTTTCTTTTCTTGTTAGTCTTAAAACGCCTGAATCTACTTTTGGTGGTGGATTAAAAACTGAAGGGGGTACAGTAAATAAATACTCTGCTTTATAAAATGCTTGGGTTAAAACAGATAAAATTCCATATACTTTACTGCCTTCTTTTGAACAGATACGTTGTGCTACTTCTTTTTGAAACATGCCAGAAAACTCTGGAATTTGGTTTCGCATTTCAAGCATTTTAAAAACGATTTGCGTTGAAATATTGTATGGAAAATTTCCTATGACAGCAAATGATTCTCCTTTAAAAATTTCATTTAAATCGTACTTCAAAAAATCTTTTTCAATAACTCTGGGTGCAAGGTTTAAAAAATTTGCTTTTAAGTAATCAACAGATTCTGTATCAATTTCAATAACGTGAGTTGTAATATCTTTTTTAAGAAGATATTTGGTTAAAACACCCATTCCTGGACCAATTTCTAAAACAGATTTATAACCGTTTAAAGTAAGTGTGTCTGCAATTTTTTGGGCAATACTTTCATCGGTTAAAAAATGTTGCCCAAGGTGCTTTTTTGCCTTTACTTGATGTTGATTTGAGTTATTTGCCACGAATTCACGAATGTTTATTTAAAAAGCCCTTCGACTGCGCTCAGGGTGACAAAGTTAAACTATTTAAAGTTTACCGTATACTCATCTATAATTTCAAGTTCTGTTCTAAAAGACAACACCTGATCTCCAAAATTTTTTAAAGCATTTTGTCTTAATCTATCGGCATCGTTTTTATAGTACAATTCTAAAGCTTCCCTTGATTTTGCTCTATACTGTATTGAATATGTAACACCTCCTAAATCTTCTTTAACCAAAACTCTTGTAAGCTTTGCTTCGGTAAAATGACCAGTAGAAAGGACTTGCGGAATATGTTCCTTAACCCATTCCAACCATTTTTGATGAATTGTTTCATCAATATTTAATGTAACATTATAAATTATCATGTTTTTTGTTTTTACTAGATATCTAATTGTTTTGCAAATAACAGGAGTTCTTCATCATCTTCAAAAGGTTTTATTCTTTTTTCATAAGTGAAGCCTAACTTCTCAAGTAATTTTATTGAATTAGAATTAATTGGTAATGTAATTGCCAATAATTTTTTAATGTTAAATAGCTCTTTTGCCACCTTTAAAATTGCTGTTGATGCTTCAAAACCAAAACCTTTCCCTTCAAATTCTGGTAAAAAAGCAAAGCCAAAATCTACTTCATCTAATTGCTCTCTTTTAACTAAACCACAAATACCAATGGATTCATTATTTAATTTAGTTTGCAACTTGTAAAACCCAAATCCAAGTTCTTTATAACTTTTTAGTATGCCATTGGTTAAATAATCTTCTGCATCTTTAATTGTTTTTAAATTTCTATCGCCAATATATTTTATCCAGTTTGGTGTGTTGACCAATTTTAAAAAGAAAGGGGCATCTTCAAGAGATATTTTTGATATTACAAGGCGTTTGGTTTCTGCAATAATCATAATTTTAATTTATAGCGTCTCCGCGTAAAGCTCTGTATTTTTTTCGGGCTTCAATAAAGTAAATACTATCGGCGTGATTAAACACAATATCTTCATATAAGGCTTTGGCTTTTTCTGGTTCATACAAATAGGTGGTATATAAATTAGCTAATGCAAAGCTTACATCGTCTACTAATATTCCATCTTTATAATTAGTTAGAATGTTTGAATAGTTGTCTTCTGCTTTGATGTATTCTTTTTTCTTTTCGAATAATTGTGCTTGTTTATATAACGCTTGTGGTACGATACTTTCGGTTTTATGGTTTTTTAAAATAGTATCTAGCAATGAAATGGCCTCATCGTTTTTATTTTGAAACGACATTAAATCGGCCTTTGCAAATAATTTTAATGCTACATGAAGAGAATCTTCATACTTATTATCTGAAATAAGTAGTTTTAAATCTAAGGCATCATTTGCAATAAGTTGCGAGGTTGAAGCTTTTAAAATTTTAAGCTGAGATTCTGCCCAATTAAAATCGCCTTTATAATAGCTTGTTTTAGCAACTTTAAATCTTGCTTCCTGAGAAATAGTACTGTTTTTTAAACTGCGTTGAATTTGTGTATAATACAGTAAAGCCGTATTAAACTCTTCTTTTAAAACATAAATATCGCCAAGCTCTAATTTAATTTGTGCTTTTTGTAAATCATTTAAAGGCAGGTTAAGTGATTTTTCTAAAAAGGTTGTTGCCTGTTCTGTTTGATTCAAGTAAAAAGCTAAAAAGTGAGCATAGGCAATTTGCAAATCTAACGTTTGTGAAAAAGTTCCATATTCATTAAATAAGGCTAAATATTCTGTGTTTATTTTTTGATAATCTTTAGGTAAACTTTCTTTGGTTTCTATTTGAAGTAAATTGTAATGAGCGTTTATTAAAGTTTCTAAATCTTGAGCCGTATTAATTAAATAATTTAGTATTTCTTTGGCAACTTCATTGTCATCTTCATTCATCGCAATATTATAAAGTTCTACTATTCTTAGTAAACTTTCTGGTTTTCTGTTGAAAATAGCCTTTTCTTGAATAAATGCTTTTCCAAAATCTCTTTGCTGAATAAATAACCAACTAAGCATATCATTCCAAAGAATATTTGGTTCTTGCTGGTCTTTTTTTAGTATGATTTTTTTTAATATAATATTGCTTTCATTATTAGGGTCTTCACTTACAAAATCATTTATGGCTCGTTTAATATTGTTTAAAGCAACCTCGTTATTCTGAACAAAATCCATATAACTATTAAACATTTTTTCAATATCGCCTTGTTCTCCATAAATTTGAGCCATTTGCAAATTAAAGTTTAAATCTGGCTTTATGATAGTTGCTTTTTCATAAGCAGCAAGCGTTTCATTTAGTAGGGAATGACTTTGAAAACTTCTTGCAACATTAAACACATTATTCACATTTATATCTAAACTTGCCAATGCTTTAGAGTAATATTCATTTGCCTTTTCTAAATTGTTTTTTAACTGATAATTGTATCCAAGTTCTACTAAAAAAGCTGGGTAATTATTCTTTTCTAAAAGCTTCATTAAAAATTGTTCGGCTTCGTTATACTTTTCTAATTGCTGATATGTGTTTATTAATTGAAAAATATAAATAGTGTTTGTGGGTGATTTTGCATAGAGCTTTTTGTATTCCAACAATGCCTTTTCATATTCACCGTTTTCAAAATAATCTTTTGCAAAAATGTCGTCTTGCGAAAACACATTTACACTAATAAAAACTAATAATATAAAAAAGAATCTCATAAGGTAAATATAAGAAATGTGCTTTGTAGATACTGTAAATATTATAATAAAAAATGCCCGAATAGAATTCGAGCATTTACCAACCTAAATAAATACCTATTAATTTCCGCTAATTTAAAAACGAAAAAATTACTAGATTGGGGACATTCTTAAATTGAATTTAATCCCTATTTATTTATTACCACAGATGCAGTTTTATTTTCAGATTTTGACAATTCGAAATCTGAAAATAAAACCTTACTGGCAAAAAACACAAGTAATAAAAGCAGAAAGATTCTTTTAATATTTTTCATGGTTTTTAGGTTAATTAGATTTGGTTGAGCTAACTTCTAAAATAAATATGAAAATTCAAAAGAAAACAATAAAAAATCGTTGAATGGTCTTATTTTTTTAACACTTAGTCGATTATTTGTTTTTTGAATTGTATTTTTGTAATACTTTACTTAAAACAATAATGGTTAATCAATAATAGAAAAACCTGTGTATTTTTGTAATACTTCTGGTATTTGAATGCCTTTATCTGTTTGATAATTTTCCAAAATTCCTGCAAGTACTCTTGGCAATGCTAACGAGCTACCATTTAGTGTGTGTGGCAATTCGTTTTTACCTTCACTATTTTTAAAACGTAGTTTTAATCTGTTGGCTTGAAAGGTTTCAAAATTTGATACAGATGATATCTCTAACCATCTGCTTTGAGCTGTAGAATATACTTCAAAATCGTATGTTAAAGCAGATGTAAAACCCATATCACCACCACAAAGTCTTAATATTCTATAAGGCAATTTTAATTCTTGTAAAATGGTTTTTACATGATTAACCATATTATCAAGCGCTTGATATGATTTGCTTGGATGCTCAATTCTTATAATTTCAACCTTATCAAATTGATGCAATCTATTTAATCCTCTTACATGTGCGCCATAACTACCAGCTTCTCTACGGAAACAAGGTGTATATCCAGTAATTCCTATTGGCAAATCACTTTCATTAAGTAAAACATCTCTAAATATATTGGTTCCAGGAACCTCAGCTGTTGGAATTAAATATAAATTATCTTCTGTAACATGATACATTTGGCCTTCTTTATCTGGCAACTGTCCCGTTCCAAATCCTGAAGCTTCATTTACTAAGTGTGGTAATTGATATTCTGTATATCCGGCTGCAGTATTTTTATCAAGGAAATAAGTAATTAAAGCACGTTGTAATTTGGCTCCTTTTCCTTTATACACAGGAAAACCAGCACCGGTTATTTTATTGCCTAACTCAAAATCTATAATATCATATTTCTTGGCTAATTCCCAATGAGGCAAAGCACCTTTATGTAAAACTGGAATATCACCTTCTTTATAAACTTCTTCATTATCTTCTGCAGAACTTCCAACAGGAACAATGCTATTTGGAATATTTGGTATTTTATATAACAATTGACTTAATGCTTCTGCTTTGGCATTTAAAGATTCATTAAGCTCTTTTGTTACTTCTTTAAGTTGACTGGTTTTTTCTTTTAAAATATTTGCTTTTTGCGTTTCACCAGATTTAAATAAGTTACCAATTTCTTTTGAAAGAGAGTTAGATTCTGCTAATAACCCATCTAATTCTGTTTGAATACGTCTTCTTTCTTCATCAACAGAAATAACTTCTTCAATTAAGTTTGTAGCATTAATATTTCGCTTTGCTAATCCAGCAATTACCAAATCTTTATTTTCTCTAATAAAAGGTACTTGTAACATGTTTTAAAATTTAAGTGACAAATTTAGGGAATTACTAAGAAATTTAGCTTTGTTTTTAAAGGTAAAATCCAATTAATTAAAGCTTGGTTTTTATGTAGTCAAGTGAGGTTTCTTTATCTTTTAACAACTGCTCTTTTAAAGCTTCAACAGATTCAAATTTAACTTCATCACGTAGGCGATGTAACATATTAATTTGAATTTTTTTGTTATATATATCTTTATCAAAATTAAAAAAATGTACCTCAATACTTTCTTTATCGCCACTAACGGTTGGATTTGTCCCTATGTTCATCATGCCATAAACAACCTTGTTTTTTATTGAAGCACTAACTATGTAAGAACCTTGCTTTGGTATTAATTTGTAATCTTCTTTGATTTCAATATTAGCGGTAGGAAATCCTAATTGCCTTCCTAAACCTTTTCCTTTAACAACTTTGCCTGTTAGCATAAAACAATAACCCAAATACTTATTGGCCTTTTCTATATTTCCTTCATTTAAAGCCTTTCTTATTTTAGTGGAACTAACAGCTACATCATCAATATCTTGAACAGCTATTTCTTCAACTTCAAAATTATAAAGTTCACCAAATTGCTTTAGGTCTTCTAAATTGGCATTTCTGTTTCTACCAAATCTGTGATCATATCCAATAATCACTTTTTTAGCGTGCAGCTTTTTAATTAAAATCTTTTTTACAAAATCTTCAGCTGAAAGACGCGAAAATTCATTTGTAAATTTTTTAATCAGCAGATAATCAACATCCAATTTGTCAATTATTTTAGTCCGCTCATCTATTGTGTTAATTAGTTTAATCCCAGAATCTTTTTGTAATACCATTCTTGGATGCGGAAAGAATGTTAGAATAACAGATTTTAAATTGTTTTGCTTAGCCGAATTAATTAATCGTTTAATGATTTTTTGATGCCCAAGATGTACACCATCAAAAGTTCCAATGGTTACTACGGTATCATTAACTAGTTTATATGATTCTATATTATTGATATTTCTCATAAAAAAACTCAATTGCTAATTTCATTAAAAAAAGCTAGATTTGTTAATATCCTTATAAAAAGATGTCCTTATAAAAAAAATATGAAAGCAAAACTACATTATGTTTTCTCAATAGCAATATTTTTGATTACTTTTTCAATTTATGCCCAAAACAAATATTTTCATGAAAGTAATGGGGATATTAATACTTTAAAAAATACAAGAGCATTTTCTGGTAAAGTTACCAAAGAAAAAATATTCAAATTTGATTATTTAGATTTAAGCAAAGCACTATCAAAAGCACCCGTAAGATTTAAAAACACCTCCAAATTTCCAAGTTTAATTATGAGTTTTCCTAATTTGAATGGAAAATTTGAAAACTACCAAGTGTTTGAAGCTTCTGTGATGCACCCAGATTTACAAGCAAAATACCCTGAAATTAGATCTTACGTTGGTTATGGTGTTGATTCACCTACTTCATATCTTCGATTTAGTTTATCTCCTTATAAAGGATTGACTGGTATTGTAATCTCTGGTGAAACAGACGAGAGTATGATGATTAATCCATTACAAGGAGACTCTTCAAAAATTATTATTGGAAAAAAAATAAACACCTTAAATAAAGATTATTCCTCTTTCTGTAGAACCATAGATGAAATGAGCGATACTTTTAAAACAACAAATTCAAATCTATCCAGTAAGACTACATCTGCAAATGCAACTCTACATACATTTGATTTAGCATTATCTGTAACTGGAGAATACACACAATATCATGGTGGCACTAAAGCTGCAGCTAATGCGGCAATGGTTGCTACTTTAACAAGAGTGAACGGTATTTTTGAGACAGATTTTAATGTAACAATGGTTCTTATAGCAACTAATGATGCCATTGTATACACTAACCCAAACACAGATCCTTATTCACCAAGTTCAATTGGCACAACAGATCATCCTGATTATAATGGTGTATATTGGAATATAGAGCTACAAGATGATGTTTTAACTCCAATTATAGGAGAGGCCAGTTATGACGTTGGGCATTTATTATCAGTTGATGGCGACACAAGTAACGCAGGATGTATTGGTTGTATTTGTGTAACTGCTGCTCATATTGGTGGTAAAGGTAGTGGCTATTCGTCTGCTGCAGATGGTATTCCAGAAGGAGATACTTTTGACTTAGATTTTGTAGCTCATGAAATGGGTCACCAATTTGGAGCCAATCATACATTTACACATTCATCAGAAGGTTCTGGTGTCGCTCAAATGGAACCAGGAAGTGGAACAACAATAATGGGATATGCTGGAGTGACTGGAATAGATACTGATGTACAAACTCATAGTGATCCATATTTTCACGCAATATCTATTCAACAAGTTACAGGTCACGTTTCAACAAGAACTTGTGATATAGAAACAGCAACGGGAAATAATATACCAACTGTTTCGGCTGGTTCAAATTTAACACTTCCAATAGGAACGCCTTTTAAATTAGTTGGTTCTGCTACAGATGCTGATGCAACAGATGTTCTTACTTACTGTTGGGAACAATTTAATGAAGATAATGCTTTAAATCCATATCCAGATCCAAATTCTACAAGTAACAATAAACCCTTATTTAGGTCATATTCACCAACTGCTTCACCTACTAGATTTTTTCCAAAATTAACAGATTTACTAAATAGTGGTGTTAATGGAACAAAATGGGAAAAAATACCATTAGTTTCCAGAAGTGCTATTTTTAGATTAACTGTTAGAGATAATAAAGCTGGCGGAGGAAGCAATAATTATGGTGACGTTACTGTAAATTGGGATAGTACCAAAGGTCCTTTAGTAGTAACTTCTCAATCAGCTACTGGTATCTCTTGGGTTAGTGGTTCAACCGAAACAATAACCTGGAATGTTAATAATACCAATACAATGACAGGAGCTTCAAATGTAAATATCTTGCTTTCAACAGATGGAGGATTAACATACCCAACAATATTAATATCAAACACTCCTAATGATGGAAGTGAAAATATAACTGTTCCAAACATGCCTGCAGCATATTGCAGAGTTATGATTGAACCCACAAATAATAAATTCTTTGCGATAAACTCTAAAGATTTTGCTATTGACTTTTCAATTTCACCTGCTTGCGATGTTTTTGCTTCAACAGATTCTAGTTTACCTTTAACAATCACCGATAATGGTAATGGTTATACAGAATCATCGTTTGTTAATGTTCCTGTTTCTGTTTCTGTTACCAATTTAAAATTAACAGTTAATATAACACATCCATATCCTGGAGATGTATTATTGGGTTTGCAAAGTCCAAACGGTACACTCTTAAATATTCTTGAGCCTTACAGTCCTTGTCAAGGTGAAGGCGACTATATTATTGCAACCTTTGATGATAATGGAGCAACTATTGATTGTGGTACAATTGGTAATGGATTAACTTTTAAATCGCCTATATCGTCTCTTAGTGACTTGAAAGGTGAAAATGCTTTAGGTAACTGGATTTTAAAACTAGGTGATGGTGGTATAGGAGATGTTGGTACTTTAAATAGTTGGTCTATTGAAGTATGTTATGATAATCTTACGCCTTTAAACATTGATGAATTTGGACTTACAAATTTTAATGTCTATCCTAACCCAAATAATGGTTCATTTGTAATAAAGTTTAATGGTGCTTTAAAACAAATTATAAACGTTGAACTATTTGATGTTAGAGGAAGAAAAATTTATAAAAATGCTTATCAAAATACAGGCAATTTTAACAAAGAAATAAAACTAAACAACGTTCAAGCTGGTATGTATATCTTGAATGTTAGTGATGGTTTAAGAAAATCAACTAAAAAACTTATTATTGAATAATAAAAAAGGAAAGAGTTAATCTTTCCTTTTTTATTTTCCATTAAATGTATTCATAGTAATATTCACTCCAGATAGTACAAACGATTTTATTAATTCAATAGATTTATCAAGCCTTTCTTTAAGTTTTTCAGACTCTTCTGTATCCCATTCCCCCAAAACATAATCTATTTGTTTTCCTTTGTTAAAAGCATCACTTATACCAAATCTAAATCTATTATAATTTGTGGTTTTTAATTTGTCTTGAATGTCTTTTAATCCGTTATGCCCTCCGTCACTTCCTTTAGTTTTAAGTCTGATACTTCCAAAAGATAAGTTTAAATCATCTGTAATAATCAAAAGGTTTTCTAAAGGGATATTTTCTTTGGTTAACCAATACAAAACAGCCTTTCCACTTAAATTCATAAAAGTACTTGGTTTTAAGAGTAAAAGTGTTTTTCCTTTTATTTTGTATATAGCAATATCTCCTAACTTTTGGGTTTCAAATGCTATATTTTCTTGTTCTGCAAACGCATCTAAAACCTTAAACCCAATGTTGTGGCGTGTGTTGGCATATTTTTCACCAATATTTCCTAACCCAACAATTAAATATTTTTTCATAGTATCTTTTTCTTCTATGTATTGCTTTCTTTTAAAAAAGGGAATAAAAAAATTAAACATAAAAGTCTATTTTATGTAAAAATAAAAAAGCATCCTGAATATTACAGAATGCTTTTTAATATTTAATTTAAGAAAATTTATTCTTGAGTAGCTTCTGGTGTTGAAGCTTCAGCCGAAGCCGTTTCAGTTTCTTCTTCTTCTTCATCATGAGCGTCTACTGATGCTCTTGAACGTCTTACTTGGCAAACAACTGTGTTGTCTGGGTGCATAAATTTATAAGCATCATTCTGCAAAGTTGTAATGTAAAGCTTTCCACCAATTTTAAGAGGCGTAATATCTACCTCGATAAAGTCTGGTAAATTAGCTGGTAATGCTTTAATACGTAAGTTTCTTTGGTTTTTACGTAATACTCCACCATTTTTTACACCACGAGAATTTCCAACAAAATTTAATGGAATACTCATAGTGATTTCTTTGTCTTCGTATAACTGATAAAAATCCACATGCATGATTCTATCAGTAACAGGATTGAACTGAATATCTTGTAAAATAGCATTGAAAGTTTTACCGTTTTCTAAGGTAATCACAACTGTATGCGCATTAGGCGTGTATACAAGATTTTTAAAAGCAAATTCTTCTGCAGAGAAATGAACTGGCTTATCTCCTCCGTATAATACGCAAGGAACCTGACCAGCATTACGTAAGGCTTTTGTTGCTTTTTTGCCCACGCTTTCTCTTTGAGATCCGTTAATTGTAATTGATTTCATTTTTATTTATAATTGTTTATTAATACTCTTTATTATCCTTAAATTTTAAGGTTTTTACATGATAAATTTTGAACTTATTGATCTGTTATATTGTACATTGTGCATGACACCTGCAAATAAATCAGCGCAAGTTAAAACTCTAATTTTATCACTTTTTTGTTTAAGTGGAATAGAATCTGTAACTATTAATTCCTGTAATTGGGAACTTTCTATGTTTTTATACGCATTCCCTGATAAAATAGGATGTGTACAAATTGCTCTTACACTTAAAGCTCCTCGTTCCATCATTAAATCTGCTGCTTTTGTTAAAGTTCCAGCTGTATCAACCATATCATCAACAAGCACTACATTTTTGCCTTTAACATCTCCAATCAATTCCATGTGTGAAATAACATTTGCTTTTGCTCTTTGCTTATAACATATTACTACATCACATTCTAACGCTTTAGAATATGCATATGCTCTTTTAGACCCTCCCATATCTGGAGAAGCAATCATTAAATTATCAAGATTCAAACTTTGCAAATAAGGGAGAAAAATAGTAGAAGCGAATAAATGATCTACTGGTTTTTCAAAAANNTTTGATCAGCATGTAAATCCATAGTAATTATTCTAGTTGCTCCAGCTGTTTCCAACATTTTAGCCACTAATTTTGCTGCAATAGGAACTCTTGGTTTATCTTTTCTATCTTGTCTTGCCCAACCAAAATATGGCAATACTGCTGTTATGTGTCTTGCTGATGCACGTTTTGCAGCATCAATCATTAACAACATTTCCATTAAATTTTCTGGACCTGGATTTGTAGAACCTATTATAAAAATTCTTGTCCCTCTAATTGATTCCTCATAAGACGGTTGAAATTCACCATCACTATAAGTTGAAGTGATTACATTACCGAGCTCTGTACCATAAGCACTTGCAATTTTTTGAGCAAGAGCTGTACTTTGTGTACAACTAAAAATTTTTGCTTCGGTAATAATGTAAGACATAGTTAAAACATTGTTAGTTAGCACAAAAGACTACCTGATTTCAAACGAGGTGCAAATTTAGAAATTTATTTTAACCTGAATAACATATTCTATGCTATTTTTAAAGAAAATACAGAAAATATATTTATTTTTGCTATCCAAAATGCTCAAGTGGCGGAATTGGTAGACGCGC
>DJWL01000159.1:80408-80601 GCA_002441545.1 Flavobacteriaceae bacterium UBA6231
ATCTAAATTTACTCACCGATTTAGATATAAATATCTGTTAAACAATTACTTATATTTTATTGTATAATATTTTTTTTATACCTTTAACACTCAAAAAAAGTACTCACCTATGAAAAACACTTTTTCTATACTTTTCTACCCAAAACTAAGTGATGTGGATAAAGAAGGTAAAGCGCCTATTTATATGAGAATC
>DJWL01000022.1 GCA_002441545.1 Flavobacteriaceae bacterium UBA6231
GAGTTTTTGTTTGCTCCAACAGTACCATCAGAACCTAAGCCATAAAACATACAATTAATTGTTGAACGTTTTACAGAGAAATAATCATCAATTTCAAGATTAGTATGAGTTACATCATCATAAATACCAACTGTAAAATGATTTTTAGGTTTAGCTTTCAATAATTCATCATAAATTCCTTTAACCATTTTAGGATTAAATTCTTTTGATGATAGTCCGTAACGACCACCAACTACTGTTGGCATTGGCATTTCGCTTTCTGAAATAGCAGAAATAACATCTAAATATAAAGGTTCACCAACACTTCCTGGTTCTTTAGTTCTGTCTAATACTGCAATTTTTTTAACCGTATTAGGAATTACTTTTACAAAATCTTTAATAGAGAATGGTCTGAATAGTCTAATAATAAGAGCACCTACTTTTTCACCTCTTTCAACCATTTCGTTAACAGTTTCTTTAACTGCTCCTTCACCAGAACCCATTATGATAATCATTCGTTCTGCTTCTGGATGACCTATATAATCAAATAAATTATAACGTCTTCCTGATAGTTCAAAAAATTCATCCATTGCATTTTGTACAATTTCAGGAACTCTTTGGTAATATGTATTTGCTGCTTCTCTTGCTTGGAAAAATACATCTGGATTTTGTGATGTACCTCTAATAACAGGATGGTCTGGATCTAAAGAGCGTTTTTTATGCTCCATGATTTTATCTTCAGGCATCATGGCTTTGATGATGCTATCTGGAATAGCGTCAATTTTTGAAATTTCATGAGAGGTTCTAAAGCCGTCAAAGATATTTAAAAAAGGCACTCTTGATTTTAATGTAGCTACTTGAGATATTAATGCAAAATCTTGGGCTTCTTGAACAGAACCACCAAATAACATAGAAAACCCTGTTTGTCTTGCTGCCATAACATCTGAATGGTCACCAAAGATTGATAAAGCATGTGTGGCAATTGTTCTTGCAGCCACATGAATAACACTTGGTAAAAGTTCTCCAGCTATTTTATACATGTTAGGAATCATAAGAAGTAGACCTTGTGATGCCGTAAAAGTTGTAGTTAATGCACCAGCTTGTAACGAACCATGAACAGCACCTGCTGCACCACCTTCACTTTGCATTTCAACAATTCTGGGAATGTTATTCCATATATTTTTTTGTCCTTTTGAACTATAAACATCTACATGCTCTCCCATTGGTGATGCAGGTGTTATTGGATAAATAGCGCAAACCTCATTGGTCTTATGTGCTACTCTAGCTACGGCTTCATTAGCGTCACATATGAGCTTTTCAAATCCTTTTTCCATAATACATTTATAATTTGTTAATTTCTGTACTTAATTTATGGGGTGAAATTATAAACATTGTATCAGTAATTCTATGACATATGTCAGGTTACAAATAAATTCAATTTGTTTGTAATATGATATATATCATGTTAAGGTTCAATGGGTAATTCAAGTAAAAAAAAAGGTATAAACCAATTTATGGGATATACCTTTTTCAATATACTAATCATATAAATAGTATATTAATGACGCTTAAAGAAAATCAATTTATTTCTAAATAGCGATTTAATTTGTTTTTGGTAGCAGCAAAAATTATTCGCCGTGTAACCATGCTTTTTTAGCTAAAAGCACATCTTCAGATTCTACATGATTTTCATCAGGAATACAACAATCTACAGGACAAACAGAAGCACATTGTGGTTCGTCATGGAATCCTTTACATTCAGTACACTTGTCTGAAACAATAAAATAGAACTCATCAGAAATTGGATCATTTTCAGCATCAGCATCAACTTCTTTTCCAGAAGGCGTTGTTACAATTCCTGATAAAGCAGTTTCGTCTGAATAAGACCAATTTTGATCTGGTTCATAGATTGCATTGTTTGGACATTCTGAAATACATGCATCACAGTTTATGCATTCGTCTGTTATAATTATAGCCATAATTTTTAATTTTTTTATTATAATATAGTACAATATTAAACTTAATTAGACTTTCAGTAAATGACAAAAATCATATTTCATCTTAAAAAGTGAAATTATCTTTGATTACTTTAAATATAATGACAATTAGTCATTTTTCATAAATTAATAAGACATAAATTATGATAACAGAAAAATTGAAACTTCAACCAGAGGTCTTAGAGGCTGTAGTTATTCGATTTGTTGGAGATTCTGGAGACGGGATGCAATTAACAGGAACCCAGTTTTCTGATACATCTGCCATGTTTGGAAATGATATAGCTACATTCCCAAACTATCCATCAGAAATTAGAGCTCCTCAAGGTAGTTTATATGGAGTTTCTGGATTTCAAGTTCATATAGGTAGTGTAGAAGTAAGCACACCTGGTGATAACTTGGATTTATTAGTAGCTATGAATCCAGCCGGGTTAAAAACAAATTTATACGCTTTAAAACCAGGACATACTATTATTGTTGATACAGATGCTTTTAATAAAAAGAACTTAGAAAAAGCACAATACGATACTAATCCACTTGAAGATCATAGTTTAGATAACTATAGAGTGATTCAGGTTGATATGACTTCATTAACAAAAGAAGCTTTAAAAAATGTTGAAGGATTAGACAATAAAGCAATTACCAGAAGTAAAAACATGTTTGCTTTAGGAATGGTGTATTGGATGTATGGAAGAGCAAAAGAACACACGATTGATTTCTTCAATAAAAAGTTCAAAACAAAACCTCATTTAATTGAATCAAATACTAAAGTATTAAATGCAGGATATTATTTCGCTGAAACTTTAGAGTTAATACCAAACGCCTATACTATTTCTCCAGCAAAAATGCCGTCAGGGACTTATAGGGTTATAATGGGTAATACGGCTACTGCTTGGGGATTTTTAGCAGCAGCTGAAAAAGCTGGATTGGAATTATTTTTAGGATCTTATCCAATAACACCTGCTACTGATATTTTGCACGAAATGGTAAAACACAAACATTTTGGTGTAAAAGCTTTTCAAGCAGAAGATGAAATTGCAGGAATAGCATCAGCAATAGGTGCTGCTTTTGCAGGAGACTTAGCAATAACAACAACATCGGGACCAGGTCTAGCTTTAAAAGGTGAAGCGCTTGGTTTAGCAATGATTATGGAATTGCCATTAGTAGTTGTAAATGTTCAACGTGG
>DJWL01000040.1 GCA_002441545.1 Flavobacteriaceae bacterium UBA6231
ATTTATTGCCGTGAGTATGTCACACTTAAAAGGAAATTTACCTTGATTGAATCTGTCAGAAACTTTATATCACATATTGCTTCTTCGGAGCAAGAGATTACGCTTGAATTGAAAGGCGATCAGATATATATGTCTGACAGTTATTCAAATAATCATAAATTATTTTTTTATGAGCCATTAAATGCTGTCCTTAAAAATAACGATATAGAGATTCAAAATATCGATAACTCAAACAAGTTTAATCTTATGTTTGAGAATTCAACTTCTCGGACTACTATTGGAAATATCGAAATTATAAATAAGAAAGCAGTATTATTCATTTTATCAGAAAAAAAATTTATAGATGCAACTTCTATTTTACATCTTTTAGAATATGATACCAGAATGAGTGATGCCGGGATGAATATTTCAATTTTCATTTCAAATAATATTAGATATAGGTGTCATAAATACAAGTTAAAAAATAATGATCTTTATTGTAGTTGCCTCATGAGATCACTTAATAATAGAGTAATAGAAAAAACAAGAATATTTAAGTCTATTGTTAAGTCTTTAGATAATGACTATCCTTTAATATACATAGAAGATGAAAATAATTTTTCTATTAAACTTATAAATCATTATGAAAATATCACTTTAGAAAAATCATTTAACCTCAAAGATAATTTTCAAAATGAATTAGATAATATTATACTTACTATTAATTCTTTTGCATCTAAGTTTAATATTAAGCTAAACCAAGAAAGCTATATTGACTTTAATTATGATGAAGGAAAAATTTTATTATCTCCTAATTTTAAGTTCAATATTGAGCACCAATCTCAAAAGGAGATCTTTAATTATTTAAAGGAAAACATAAATATGACAAATAGGGGACTTTTTAATTCTATATGCCGAAGTCTATTTAATAATATGGATGATAATTCTACAATTGATACTATTGAAGATCTCTATAATTATAAACAACTGCAAGAAATCGTTGATGTTTGAATTTTTTGATTGTATTATTGATAACAAAATTTAATCGTCAGAATTTCTACTTACATAAGAATTATACGCAAAAATAAAATCCATACAACAAAAAACCGCCGAAGCGGTTTTGATAATCCAACAAATAATATCAGGATGGACGCCAGCCAAAGAAGTAATAAGTATTAGCTGGTTTCTTAACTTTCTTGTACTTAGGCTCAACTTTAGCAATCAAATTCGTTTTTGAGGTAAGTTTCTTTTCTAGAACTATCTTTACATCATAAAAATTTACATTCATTGCAAGCTTCTTAGCTGCATCCAAAGCTTCAGCTTGAGTAGCTTTTTCAACTCTTTTTTCACTTGGAATCATAGAGTTATTATCATAATAAGTTACAACATAAACAGTTTTCCATTGAGCCGCACCTTTATTTTCTGGTTTTTTAACTGTTACTCCAGTAATTTCTTGAACATCGATTTTTCCTGTATTAAGGACTTCGATATAGAATGTTGGTCCCCATTTATCATCATATGGGGATTTTTCGATCAACGTCTCAATATGCTTCCAGATTTGTTTGTCTGTTTTAACATTTGATGGCAATGTTACTTTTTGCAAACCACCTTTATGTTGCATTCCTGACCGTTGACCATATTCATCCATATGAGCATCAGCAAATTCTTTATAAGCTTCCTTAGCAGATAGACCTTTAGCGGAATGATAAAATGTTTCTGCACCCATTGTATAGTCCTCTTTTGATTTTTGAGATTAGATTATAGCAAACATTTTCTACTGAGACAACAATTTTTTAACTTGACTCAGACCTTTTCTAATATAAAATGTTAGATACTTTGTTTAAAAATGGAAATATCGTGAAATTATTTATAAATATTTTAGTAAAGTTCATTATTCCAGCAATCGTTATTTTGGCGCTATGTTTCATGGGTTTTGTTTTTTATTCGAAAACGAAGCATCTTCCTATAGCTACAACAGAGACATTTGTAAATGATGGCTATCATATGCTGACAATCAAAGAATATAAGCCTTTTATGGATGGCCGACACGGATATAGGTATCTTGTTCTTGCTCAGACTGAAAAATTAGAACCTTATTCTATTGTTGTAAAAAGATTTGACTGTTCAACTCATTATTTAGACAAAATGATTGAATCAAAAATTCAGATCTATTATCCATATGAAAAAAAGGAGTTCAGAATAAGCTATTTTCATAAAAAAGATAAGGTTTTTTTTGAAGAAATAACAACATTAAAAGACTTGGAAAGCGTTTTTTGTCATGGAAAACTCCCTTTAAAACCTGAATAATTTTTTTATTTCTTAAAACTTCTCTTGCACCGTTTGTCGGCATTTGGTATAGTAGCGTCTCTTAACCAACACAAGGAAATTGAAATGCTTAAACGAAGCGTAGGAACACTTGCTATTCTTTCTACTCTTGCAGTAACTGGTTGTTCAGAAGTTGTTGATCCCGGTCATGTGGGTTTCTAACTGTTAACCAATTATCAGATCAAATCTGATTATTCTCTCTTTTATTATTTTATGGAAATTCTTATTTTTTTAGGAGTTTTATTGGTCGTGATTGTTCTTTCATTATTGAAAAAATCTTCGATTTAAGCAAAATTCAGGCCAATGACACCTTATAAAGTTTCAGGAAAATTAGACTCCCAAGGCGACTGTCAAGTATGCAGTGGGAATTGCGGGCAGTGTGGTAGCGCGCATTAATTGATTTACTTTTATTTCTGTTTTTAGTATAATAGCTTACCTTCTAAAATATGGAGTTCATAATGAAAGCTAAAATTTCAACATTTAAAAAAAATTGTGCTACATCAGGTATCAAGCTTATTAAAGAAGCTCTTTATGACGGACAAAAATGTATTGTCTTGAGAGAACAAATCGCTGATGGTTCTGCTCTATACCGACTTGATTCAAATGGCTTTTATATTGGAGGTGCTTATGCTACCTTTGCAGGCGATAATATTGAAGACATTTACGTATCTGAGTATAATTCTAGTTATGTATCTACAGTAGGTCTAAAAAAGAAGACCACTCTTGGAAATATTCAATATGATCTTCATTATACTTGGGAACAGTTTGAACAATATGCTGACTTCAATATTGTTATGAAATTTCTTGATGCTCTAGGTTGAGCTAATAATTCTAATTAACTGGTGTTGAGTTGCTTGATTCTTATTTGGTTTTTTTTGGCTCAACTAGTTGTATAACTTCCTTTTTGCTTTCAAGCCGCTTTTAAAGCGGCTTTGTTGTTTTAATCTAATACTTATGTTATAATCTTAGCATTAATTCGAGAGGATTTACCAAAAATCTTAATAAAAAGAAAGCCCCTTGCTTTAGCTATGGGGATGAATTTTTATTTCCCTTGACTTTTTTATAATTTTTTATTATAATTATCAAATATTTAAGGGTATTTTATGTCTGACACAACTACAGATCGCAAAGGAACTAGACAAAAGAGAGATTCCACTCCCTCTTTCGTTTGTGAGTTCCCCTTAAAAACCAATAAATATA
>DJWL01000029.1:0-6707 GCA_002441545.1 Flavobacteriaceae bacterium UBA6231
TTTTCATTAAAGATACCAGCTTTATAAAATCTGTAGCTTGAAAAGTCTTTTTCAAGTAAAGGTTTGCTTATTAATATTTGATCAAATAAACTCCAGGCATCTCTGTATGCAGTTGTTCCTATACCATTTTTAAAGAAACTTTCATAAGGATTGTAAATACCTTTAAATTTTACATTGTCTTTATTCTTTTGTGCTTTTAAAATATCCTTAACACTNNNTTGTAGTGAATCTACCAAACGTTTGGATAATTTAGCAGCAGCCACACGTTTGGGTCTGCTCCTAGCTTCACCACCACTTCTTGAAGGCCAATGGTTTACAATAATATGGATAAGATCGCCATCAAGCTTACCACTAACCAGTAGTTGGTCTCTGGTATAAACACGTTTACTTGATAAATCATCAAAAATCTTTAATTCATGACTGCTGGTGGAAATAGGCGTGAAAAGCTTTTTCTGATACAGTAAAGCAACATCAATACCTCTAACATCGGGTGAGTGGTAATGAACGATGCCATAGTCTTTTGAGACAAGTGCAGGATCATTAACAACATCTTCCAAAACCTCTCGGTTTTCAACTTCAGAAACACCAATAACGGCCGGCGAATTATGTGAAACATCTGAACCAATATCAGCAATCACACGAGCCATGTTCTTTACTTTCTTCTTGTAAATAGTAGAACGATTAGCTTTTAATTCCATCATAGGGCTTGCTTCATCAAACTTTGTTTGGTCGTTAATGGTGTCAAACAAATTCTCTAAATTATAAAAAGCTATGGTATGTATTTTAAAGGTCTTTTTTTCTTGCGCATTCACGAGGTTTAATGTGCATAAAAGCGAGACTAGAAAAAGATATTTTAATGGTTTCATTAATGATAAGTTACGTGAATGTTATTTTGATTACAAAACTTATTTCAAAAGTAGATATTTATTATAAATAATGTAAATTTGTAAGGGTTAAATAATTATTATTTAACTATTTTATTTTTATAATTATGAATTCAAGTATGAAAAAAAAGTTACTTATTTTTTTATTCGGATTTTTTTCAATGGTTACAGTATTTGCTCAACAAACTATCATTAAAGGTAGTGTTAAGGATGCGGTTACTTTTGAACCAATTCCAGATGTTACCATTACTATTGAAGAAACAAATCAAAACACTCAAACAAATCCAAAAGGGGAGTTTTTGTTTTCGGTTAATGTACCTTTAGGTGAACAAGTTTTAAAAGTTTCTAAGCTGGGTTATGCTACCAAAAGATACCCAATTGTAGTGAATAGTTCACAAACTGTAAATATTACAGATATGACTTTGGAATTTGATGCCTCAAGTTCTCAAGATTTATTTACCATTACCTTATCTGATGATGAATTGAATGATGACACTAGTGGTTCCGATAATATTTCAGGATTGCTCTCGTCATCATTAGATGTGTTTCAGCGTACAGCAGCTTTTGAGTTTAGCTCCTCTTTTTTTAGAGTAAGAGGATTAGATTCTGAAAATGGGTCGGTGCTCATTAACGGTATTGAAATGAACAAAATTTATGATGGAAGACCACAATGGAGCAATTGGGGAGGATTAAATGATATGGTTAGAAACCAAGAGTTAACCACTGGATTAACCCCATCGGCCTATAACTTTGGAGGTGTTTTAGGAACTACCAATATCAATACCAGAGCTTCTAATTATAGAAAAGGCGGTCAAATTACCTATTCATCATCCGATAGAAGTTATACTAACAGAACCATGGTTAGCTATGCAACCGGATTAATGAAAGATGGCTGGTCCATGGCTTTTATGCTAGCAAGACGTTGGGGAAATGAAGGATATCAAGATGCTACGTTTTATGATGCCAATTCATTTTTTGCTTCTATAGAAAAAAAGATTAATGACAAGCATAGTATTAATTTCACATCTATTTATGCTCCTAATAGACGAGGAAAATCCTCACCCAATACCCAAGAAGTGTATGATTTAAAAGGTATTAAATACAACGAATATTGGGGATATCAAGATGGAGAAAAACGAAACTCTCGAGTAAAAGAAGTTGAAGAACCTGTTTTAATGTTAAATCATTATTGGGATATCTCTAAAAAAACAAGTTTAAACACCAATGTTGGTTATCAATTTGGAAAAATTGGAAATAGTAGGTTAGATTATGCTGGCGGTGCAAACCCAAGCCCAGCGTACTACCAAAAATTGCCAAGCTACTTTTTATCAGATCCAGATGGGCCAGATTTTGGAGGTGCCTATCAAGCAGAACAAGAGTTTTTAAATAATGGACAAATTGATTGGACTCGAATTTATGATGCAAACATTACCAATAATGCTTCAGGAATTACCGCAGCCTATGCTCTTTATGAAGACAGAAATGATGATAAACAACTAACCGTCAATTCTATTTTAAACACAGAAATTAATAGTCACATCACCATGAATGTCGCTGTTAATTATAAAACGTTGAAGTCTGAAAGTTTTGGAGAAATCATAGATTTGTTAGGCTCTGAAACAGGTGTTTTAAACATAGATTCTTTTGACAACTACCAATACGACACACAAAATCCAGATAGAATAGTTGGTGAAGGGGATAAATATAGATATAACTATAATTTATTTTCAGAGATTATTTCTGGATATGCACAAGCACAATTTAAGTACAATAAAGTTGATTTTTATATATCAGGAAGTTTTGCCAATACCACCTATCAAAGAGAGGGATTATGGGAACATAGCAGATTTGCAGGAAATGCTTCTTTTGGAAAAGGCCCAGAACTTTCTTTTACAGGCATAGGTGCTAAGGCAGGTTTTACGTATAAAATTACTGGAAAACACTTGTTAGACTTTAATGGTGGCTACATAACTAGGGCGCCATCATTACGGAATACGTTTTCAAATTCCAGAGAAAACAACAATATTGTAAGAAATGTAACTGAAGAAAAAGTTACTGCTTTAGATGCTAGCTATATATTCAGGTCACCAATTTTAAAAGCCAGACTAACAGGATACTATTCTAAAATTGAAGATGCTAATGAAGTTGGATTCTTTTTTGCCGATGGATTAAGTGGTGATGATATTCAAGATAATGATACCTCCGCCTTTGTTCAAGAAATTCTACAAGGGATAGATAAAAAAAATATAGGAGTTGAATTGGGGATTGATGCACAAGTAACTCCAACCATAAAACTTAAAGGTGTTGCTTCAATAGGTCAATTTACCTATGATAATAATCCAGATTTGTATTTAACCTCTTCAAGCTTTTTAACATCAGATGGTTCCATATCTTATGGAAAAGCCAATTTAAAAGATTATAAAGTTGCAGGTGGACCACAACGTGCTTACTCGATTGGTTTTGAATATCGCGATCCTGATTATTGGTGGTTTGGTGCTACTGCAAACTTTTTTTCAAATACGTATTTAGATATAAATACCTTAACCAGAACCTCAAACTTTTTCTCAGATGCTGATGGCTTACCATTCAATGATTATGATGAAGAATTGGCGACGACACTTTTGAAACAAGAAAAATTTGATGATTATATGATTATAAATCTTGTTGGTGGAAAATCCTGGAAAATAGGCGATAAATATGTCGGTTTCTTTGCAAGTATAGGAAATTTATTAGACAAAGAACACCGAACAGGTGGTTTTGAACAAGCTAGAAATGCAAACTTTAGAGAATTAAGAGATGATAATGCCAACCCAAAACGTGTATTTGGAAATAAATATTGGTACGGTCGTGGTGCCAATTACTTCGTTAACTTTTATCTAAGATTTTAAAAAAACACCTATGAAAAATATAATAATAAAAACTATGAGAACAAATAAAATTTTAATGTTAATACTGGTTTTGTTGTCCGGTTTTACAATTACCTCATGTGTACAAGACGATGATTTTACAATTCCTAAATCCTTGGGAGATGAAGAAAACAAAGGGCTCACTTCTATATTAGCAAGCATTCAAGCTGGAACACTGTCAGAAGTCTCTATTAGTGAGTTAAAAAGTATGTATCAAGACAACATGCCAGAACTTATAGATACCGATATCGTGATAAAAGGATATGTTTCTTCATCAGATCAAACAGGAAATTTCTTCAAAGAACTTTATCTGCAAGATGCTCCAGAAAATCCAACTTCAGGGATAAAAATAGCTTTAAACCAAGTTGAAACCTATAACCAATTTAATAAAGGCCGTGAGGTTTATATTAAATTAAAAGGCTTATACGTAGGCGAAGAACGTGTAGGTAGTGAAGTGATTGTTATTGGTGGCGGTACGGAAACAGATCAATATGGCACAACTGTTTTACAGCTTACACTAAATCAAATAAAGGCAAGCATGTTCAGATCTGAAAACACTTTTGAATTGGTACCAATAACTGCTTCATTTTCAGATATTACTAAAAACCATATAGGGCTGTTTGTAAGATTTGATAATGTTGAATTTGCAAATAATTTAGAAGGATTGCGCTATTTTGATCCTATTCAAGATTTTGATACGCAAAGAAATTTACAGGCATGTGGTGGCTTTAATTATACACAATTTAAATTAGAAACAAGTGGTTTTGCAAGTTTTAAAAACGAATTACTACCAACAGGTAACGGCAGCGTTGCAGGAGTTATTACTAAAACATTTGACGGAAGTAGTTTAATTTTAGCATTAAATAGTACCGATGATGTAACCCTAACAGGCGAGCGTTGTTCTTTATTAAATCCTGATGATTTTACAGCTATTTTTGAAGAAGATTTCCAAACGGCAACCAACAACACCAATTTAAATTTTGTAGGATGGACGAACTATGCAGAAGCAGGATCATGGGTTTGGAGAGAAAAAGTATTTTCAGGAAATGGTTATACAGAATTTAGTACATTTAATTCAGGAAGCCCTTCAAACATTGCATGGTTGGTAACACCTGGATTTGATATGGATGCTCAAGACAACGAATTTTTAAACTTTAAAACGGCTCAGCATCATTTAGATTCTCCAAACAATACACTTGAGGTATTTGTTTCAACAGATTATGACGGAACGAATGTTTTGGCTGCCACTTGGGAACCAATTTCTGCTACTCTTGCTTCGCAAAGCAATAGTTGGTATGAGTTTATTGATTCTGGTTTAATTGATTTATCATCTTATACAGGAACATTATATGTAGCCTTTAAAGTGGTTGGTTCTGGCACCGATACCACACTTGATGGTGCATACCAAGTAGATGATTTTAGTATTATTGCTTCAAACTAAGCTTGTTAAATTTATACCCATAAAAAACCCACCAATTTGGTGGGTTTTTTTAGTAATTCTTTTGTAAAGTGGCATACACAGGAAAATGGTCACTATAACCGCCTTGGTATTTTTTCCCTATATACGTTCTAAAGGGTTTTCCTTTGTATTTGCCATTAAATAGCTTTAAAAAATCATCATCAAAAATGTTGGCTTCAACATAGCTAAAGGTATTAGGAGTTGTTTCAAAAAAGTTTTTGGTAAACATCATTTGGTCAAATAAATTCCATTTATAATCATGTGATGTAGAACCTCTTGAATATGAAAATAATGATAGCATAGGATTAAATAAATCTTGATTTTTAATTAAATGCTGAATACTTTCATTTGTAGGATCGTCATTAAAATCGCCAATTACAATAATTTTTGAATTTGCATTTTCAGATTTTAGGGTATTAATAATATCAATAACTTTATTTGAAGCAGCTAAACGTTTAGCCTCTGTTTCATTAGCGCCTTCGCGTCTTGATGACCAATGATTCACAATGACATGAATTTCTTCTTCTTCAAGCAAGCCTGTTACCAAAAGAATATCTCTTGTATAATCTGGCAAGCCTTCTTCATTATATAGTTGAACAGAAAAAGTTTCAGAATGGGTTACTTTAAAACAAGTAGTGTCATACAACAAAGCAACATCTATTCCGCGTTCGTCTAATGAGTCATAATGCACAAAACTATAATGGCATTCACTTAAATGTTTGGATGCAATAAGGTCTTTTATAACCGCATCATTTTCCACTTCAGCCAAACCAATAATAGCCGGATGCTTATCAGTTTCTTTAAAACCTATGTTTGAAATGGCAAATCCTAGTTTTCTAAGTTTGTTTTGATAGCGCTTATGAGTCCATTTTTTTGTGGAAATAGGTAAAAAATCATTGTCATTGGTTTGATGGTCATTTTTAATGTCAAACAAATTTTCAAGATTGTAAAATGCAATGGTATGCATGTTGTGTTTTAAAGCATTGTCGTCAAAAGAATCATTCATAAACTCAAAATTATCGTTAAAAATATAAAAATTAAAATGGTTGCAATTATGTAACTTTGTGCATTATTTTATTTTATGTTAGAATCAAAAGAGATAAGCTTAGAAAAGGCTGTATTAATAGGTATTATTACAAAAGACCAGGATGAAATGAAATCTAAAGAATATTTAGATGAGCTTGAGTTTTTAACATATACTGCTGGAGGAGAAGTTGTAAAACGATTTACTCAAAAAATGGATATGCCAAATTCTAAAACATTTTTAGGAACTGGCAAAATTGAAGAAGTCGAACGGTTTATTAAAGATAATGATATAGAAACAGCTATTTTTGATGATGAACTTTCTTCAGCACAAGAGCGTAATATCAGTAAAATTCTTAATTGTAAGGTTTTAGACCGAACCAATTTAATCCTAGATATTTTTGCTCAACGTGCCCAAACAAGCTATGCCAGAAC
>DJWL01000029.1:6780-17186 GCA_002441545.1 Flavobacteriaceae bacterium UBA6231
AAACAAATGTCTGTTCAACGTGGCAATCGTGGAGCCATGGTGCGTGTTGCTCTTGTGGGTTATACTAATGTTGGAAAATCTACTTTGATGAATGTGATAAGTAAAAGCGATGTGTTTGCTGAAAACAAATTATTTGCAACCCTTGATACTACGGTTAGAAAAGTGGTGATTCAAAACTTACCATTTTTACTTTCAGATACTGTAGGGTTTATAAGAAAGTTGCCAACACAATTGGTTGAAAGTTTTAAAAGCACTTTAGATGAGGTAAGAGAAGCCGATTTATTACTTCACATTGTTGACATTTCACATCCTAATTTTGAACAGCACATTGACTCTGTACATAAAATTTTGGGAGAAATCAAAAGTGCAGATAAGCCAACTATTATGGTATTTAATAAAATTGATGCTTATAAGCCAGAACCGTTAAGTGAAGATGATTTAGAAACAGAACGGACAAAAATACATTATTCTTTAGATGAATGGAAAAATACCTGGATGAGTAAAATAGGTAACAATGCTCTATTTATTTCGGCCTTAAATAAGGAAAATTTAGAAGATTTCAAGAAAAGAGTTTATGAAGAAGTTAGGCAAATTCACATCACTCGTTTTCCTTATAATCATTTTTTGTATCCGGATTATGATGAGAATCATGAATAAAAAAAGAGCTTCAAATTTTGAAGCTCTTTTTTTATATTAATCAGTTACTAAAATTTATAGCTTAACCCAATAGTATAATAAGTTTGTAAATCGTTGTTAACATTATCAAATGTAGCATTGGTGTCACCAAGTGTATTAATTGCATAATTTAAGGCTTCTTGTTTGTTGCTTCTTAATCCAAAATCAAACCCAACACCAATCATTTTCCATAAAGTATATCCAAACGAATTGGTCCACGTCCAGTTTGAATAGTCTGAGCTTTTATAACTTTGAAACATTGATAAGTTAGATTTAAAATTAACAGCTCCAATTTGTCTGGTATAATCTGCAACAATTTTTGCGCCTAATGAAGATTCAAAAACGGTATCTCCTTTACTAAACACAAAATTGTAGTTTAACGGGTGAATAACAACAATTAAATTTTCAATAGGAGTCCATGTGGCTCCAACCCCTAAATCTAAATAACCAGGGTCATTAAAATTATCTAAAAGAGTTGTTCTATATTCCATTAAACCTGAAACAGCAAATGTTTTGGAGATGTTCCTTCCGTATAAAGACGAAATAGAAAACACATCGGTTGTTGACCTAAAACTTTTATCATCAGTTGGATTATCTTTATCATCTAATTTTGTCCAATTTAAATTGGTGGACAATGAGTTTCTCCAAAAGAATTTTTCTTTAATCAAATTTGCATGACCATTAAAAGTAAAACCAATATTTCCTGATGAGTTGTTTGGTTTGCCTTGCGAATACCAATTACTGAAGTTTGACAGACTTCCACCAATGGTTCCAAAGGCACCAACTCTCCAACCTGGAATAGCATCTATTTGCGATTGAATAGCTTTAACTCTACTTTGAATTGCAGCAATTGAATCATTTTTAATGGCTTTTTCAGTTTCTAATTCTTCTTTAGTTTGTGAAAACCCCAATGAAATTGTTAGTAAAAAGACTAATGTTATAAGTAAACTATTTTTCATTTTTTTATGTTTATTGGTTTTAATGATTTTTTAATTTTTATGACACAACAGTTTTTTCAATGTCATCTATATAGACTTATTTCTTTTTAAATAAAGGAACAGAAGAACAAGCTTCTCCATACATAATAGATTGAGCAAAAGGCTTAAGTTTATTGGCTAACATAATATAGGCATTTTGAGGAACTGGTTTTTTGGAACACCCTTTTATTATGATTGGTTTGTTGTTAAATTCTGAAACGTCTAATGTGTTTAAAACATCTTGATAAATAGAAGTTTCTAATAATTCAAGATTTCCTATAACTATTTTTTTTGCAAAAGGTTCTAAATGAATACTAATTAGAATAAATGCCCAAGCAGGAATTATGGCATCACTACTGCAAGTTAAAGCAACATAAGCGTTTTTATATAGTGACCAATCAAATTGCTTTACTTGTTCTCTAAAATCTTTTTCGCGCAATGCAAATCCTTCAAAAAGCCAGTCTTTTATATCAAATAAAATACGTTTCCCTTGAGGATAATAATCTTCAAGATTGATGGTTACTAATTTGCTATTCGCTACGCGATTTATTATTTCGTCCTGCATTTAAAAAAAACAAAAATATTTAAAGCATTCCAAGCTCTAACTTAGCTTCTTCACTCATCAAATCGTGTGTCCAAGGTGGATCAAAAGTTATTTCAACTTCGGCACTTTTTACAGCATCAAGCGATTTGATTTTCTCTTCTACTTCTAAAGGCAGAGTTTCAGCAACTGGGCAGTTTGGAGTTGTTAATGTCATTAATATTTTTACATCATAGTCTTCGTTAACAAATACGTCATAAATTAATCCAAGCTCGTAAATATCTACAGGTATTTCAGGGTCATAAATTGTTTTTAAAACGCCTACTATTTTTTCTCCTAATTCTGTGGTATCAATTTTTATATCGCTCATATTATTTTAATTGTGTTTGATATGCTATAGCATACATTTTTAACTGTTTTATCATACTTACTAAGCCGTTGGCTCTAGTTGGAGATAAATGTTCCTTTAGTCCAATTTTTTCAATAAAGTCTGTGTCGGCTTCAATAATATCTCTTGGTTTTTGATTTGAAAAAACTCTTATTAAAATAGCAATAATTCCTTTAGTAATAATAGCATCACTATCGGCGGTAAAACATACTTTATCGTCTTTTAATTCCGCGTGAACCCAAACTTTACTTTGGCAACCTTTTATAATATTACTATCTGTTTTGTATTGGTCGTCAATTAAAGGTAAATCCTTTCCTAAATCAATCATGTATTGATAACGTTCTTCCCAATCATCAAACATTGAAAACTCTTCAATTATTTCATCTTGTATGTCGGTAATGCTCACAACTTTTATTTTTAACAAAAATACAATAAGAAATGGCCATTAACAAATTTATAAAACCACCATAGTTGTATCAAGAAGGTATTACATCTGACCATGAAAAAAATAAACATGAACAGATGAATTATTGTTTTTCAATGTTTTCTGAAACAGATAAGATTTCTTTAACAATAGGTTCAAGTTCTTTTGGTGGATTACCGTGGTCAAAACTTGCAGATTCATATTCAGTTCCATTATATGTTATTATAAGGTTAGCAATAGCTGCTCCGTCATACAATCTTTTTTGAGATGGTGCTTCAAGTTTTGATATGTTTTCAATATCTATAGTCTTTATTAAATCTGTAATTTTTTGCCAATACGCTTCATCACATTCTTTAATTATAGGTTTAGTATTGCGTTGTTTGATAATAGAAATGGTGCTTTTATTAATAGTTATTTGCTTATAACTACCTCTTGACATGGCAGAATATTCTATAGAAAGATTGTCTTGATCAATTTTACAATTATCACAACCATGATCAAAAATTGCTAAAGATAAAATGATGAATAAAACTTTCATAGTTTAAGTTTTTAATATAATAATACAAAAAAGACGCCAAAGTTGGCGTCTTTTCAAAATTTTATAAATATTAGCCTTTTTAATTTCCTGCCATTGCAGCTCTTGGGCCACCTGTAGCAAAAATTGGTCTTAATCTGTTTCTTTGCCCATCTGTAAACATATACATACAAGCATCATCTGTATAATCCATATAGTTCATGGTCATATCTGTAGAACTGCAATTTACAGTTGGATAACTTGGGCATCCGTAATTTGGCCCATCAGACGAAGGAGTATCTTCAACAAAATCATCTTGTCTACATCTTCCATCGCCCCAAATATGGCGTAAATTTAAATAATGACCAACTTCATGGGTTGCTGTTCTTCCTAAATTATATGGAGCAGCAGAACCACCCGGCAAACTAGAATGTAATAGAACAACACCATCTGTAGCTGAATTACCTCCAGGGAACTGGGCATATCCCAAAATACCACCACCAATATTACAAACCCAAATGTTTAAATGAGTTTCTGGAGTAATTGGGGGATAAGCAGCTTTTACAGAATCATTTGTTCCCCAAGATGAAGCACTATTATTATATCTAAAGGTTCCTGCCAGAGTAAAATGTATATCTGTTATTGTTGCATCATTAACAAAATTCGTAGCTCCAGAAGGGAGTAAGTTTGCGTTTGTGCTATTAAAATCATCATTTAACACATTTATTTGGTTTTGTACTTGAGTATTTGTTACGTCATTGGCATTTGGTAAAACAATATGTACATATACGGGAATATTTATTGTTCCTAAACCATCATTTATAGGAGAGACATCAACATCAGCTTCTCCACCTCCAGAACCACCACCTGGCTTTCCTTTTGCTGTACTACCTCCTTTTGCGGCTATAAACTGCCTAGTTTTGTATTCAATATCAAACATTTTCTTTTCTAAACCTGGGTTTTCATTAAGTTGTCTGTTAAGAACCTCCATTGAGTAACAGGTTTTTAATGATTCTTTAGAGTTAATGGATTTAGAACTTAAATCTTCACCGGAATCAGTATAAACATAAAAATCACTCATGTCAATTTGCTGTTCTTGTGATACTTCTTTAGAATCATCATTACATGCTGTGAATAAAAGTCCAACAGCGGCCATACTTAAAAAAATTTTTTTCATTTAATTATATTTTTGAATTAGTCGTTGCTGAAAATAAAATATTTTTTAAAATTATTTGCGAATTGTTAATAAGTTTTGTTAAATATTCGATAAAACACACAATTGTTATGTAGTTGATGGTGTTTTATCTACAAAATTATTGAATGAAACTTCTGGATAGAAAAATTTAAGACAACATCAACTTGGCCTTTTTAACTGCATTGGCTAAAGCGTCAATTTCTTCTAAAGTATTATAGAATGAGAATGAGGCTCTTACGGTTCCTGGTATTTTGAAATAGTTCATAATTGGTTGAGCGCAATGATGGCCAGTACGAACAGCAATACCCATTTTATCTAAAATAGTTCCTACATCATACGGATGTATGCCTTCAAGATTAAAAGAAATGACTGATGTTTTATGTTTTGATATACCGTAGATTTTTAAACCTTCTATTTCAAGAAGTTTTTTTGTGGCGTATTCTAAAAGCTCATGTTCGTAAGATGAAATGTTATCAAAACCAATAGCATTCATGTAGTTAATAGCTGCGCCAAAAGCAATACCTCCACAAATGTTTGGAGTGCCTGCTTCAAATTTATGAGGCAAATCGGCATAGGTTGTTTTTTCAAACGTAACTTCGGCTATCATTTCACCGCCACCTTGATATGGAGGTAATTTTTTTAGCCAAGATTCTTTTCCATAAAGCATGCCTACACCAGTAGGGCCACACATTTTATGAGCCGAAGCCACATAAAAATCAACATCTAAATCTTGAACGTCTGGTTTTATATGCGGACATGATTGTGCACCGTCAATTAAAACGGCTGCACCAACTTGGTGAGCTTTTTCAATAATATATTCAATAGGATTTATGGTTCCTAAGGCATTTGAAACGTGATTTACAAAAACTAATTTAGTTTTTTTTGAAAGCAGTTGGTCGTAATCATTCATGCTTAATTCCCCTTCCTGATTCATTGGAATCACTTTTAAAACAGCTCTAGTACGTTCGCATAACATTTGCCAAGGTACAATATTGCTATGATGTTCTAAGGCAGATACAATAATTTCATCATCTTTTTTTAAGATAGAAGAAAATCCGTTTGCTACTAAATTAATGCTATGAGTTGTACCCGAAGTAAAGATAATTTCATGAGCAAATTTTGCATTAAAATGCTTTTGAATTGTATGTCTGGCTTGTTCGTATTTGTCTGTGGCTTCCTGACTTAAACTATGCACACCACGATGAATATTTGCATTGTAATTTGAATAATAATCTACAATAACATCAATAACCTGTTGAGGTGTTTGTGAGGTTGCTGCATTATCAAAATACACCAAAGGTTTTCCGTTTACTTTTCTGGAAAGTATGGGGAAATCTTTTCTTATGTCTTCAACGTTGAACATAGTTGTTTTTTTAAATAGCCCCGATAGAAGCGACATCCTTTTATTTTACAAGAAATAAAAGATATAGCGTATAGCGGGAAATAGCTTTAATATTTTACAAATCAAAACCAAGATTAACACCTAATTTGTTTGCGATAATTTTATTGATGCGTTGCTTTATTTCAGGAATTTGAACCGAGTTTAAAACGTTATTGCTAAAAGCATACGTGAGCAACGCTTTGGCCTCTTTTTCTGGAATACCTCTTGAACGCAAATAAAACATAGCACTTTCATCTAATTGACCAATGGTACAACCGTGAGAACACTTCACGTCATCAGCAAAAATTTCTAGCTGAGGTTTTGTGTTTATGGATGCTTTATCGCTAATTAAAATGTTTTTGTTAGATTGAAACGCATTGGTTTTTTGAGCTTCTTTATCAACAATGATTTTTCCGTTAAAAACACCTGTGGAGTTTTCTCCAAATACACCTTTATAATCTTGGTGGCTTTCGCAATTTGGTTCTTTATGATGAACTAACGTGTTATGATCAACGTGTTGTTTGTCGCCAATAATTGTAATGCCTTTTAAGGTAGAATTAATGCGTTCGCCATGCTGGAAGAAATTAAGATTGTTACGTGTTAATTTTCCACCAAAAGAAAAAGTATGTACAGAACAAATGCTTTCTTGCTTTTGATTGATGTATGAATTATCAATTAATGAAGCGTTTAAGTTGTCGTTTTGTATTTTATAGTAATCAACAATAGCACGTTTGTTTATAAATACTTCTGTAACACTGTTTGTTAAAACGGTGTTATCAGTTAAACTTTGATGACGTTCAATAATTTGTACAAGAGAATTCTCATCGACCACAATCAAATTACGTGGTTGCAACATAATTGCTGATTCATTTCCTGTTGAAAAATGCAAGATTTGAATTGGTTTTGCAACCATTTTATTTTTAGGAATATGAATGTAGGCTCCTTCACTAGAAAACGCTGTATTTAAAGATGTTAAACTGTCGTTTTTAGCAATTTTATTAAAATAGTTTTCTATAAGAATGCGATATTTTGGTTTTGATAAAGCCGATGACATTAAGCAAATATCCATACCGTCATGAGTAGTTTGTGATAGATGTGAAGAATATTTTCCATCAATGAACACAATTTTATAAGTGTCAATATCATGAATAAAATATTTTTTTACATCATTATATTCAATAGTATTCTCTAGTTTAGGGAAAACACTGTAGTCATTTTTTAAAATACTGTTTAAAGAGGTGTATTTCCAAGCTTCTTCTTTTTTTGTTGGAAATCCTTTGTCTTCAAATGATTTTATAGCTTCAGTTCTTATGTTATGTAAATAAGCATCTTCGTTTTGATGGTTCTCAAATGCCCAAAAGGATGATATGAGTTTTTCTTTTAAATCCATTTTTTCAGTAACCAGTGTTCAGTGTTCAGTGTACAGTTTAGAGTCAGTAAACTGCAAATTGTGACTGAATACTGTAAACTTTTTTTATGCGTTAACTTCTTCTTTAATCCAATCGTAACCTTTTTCTTCAAGCTCGTGAGCTAGTTCTTTGGTTCCGGATTTTACAATTCTTCCTTTATATAATACATGTACAAAATCAGGAACTATATAATCTAACAAACGTTGGTAATGCGTAATAACTAATACGGCATTATCTTTACTTTTAAGTTTGTTCACCCCATTAGCAACAATACGAAGCGCATCAATATCAAGGCCAGAATCTGTTTCATCTAGGATAGCTAATTTTGGTTCAAGCATCGCCATTTGAAAAATTTCATTACGCTTTTTTTCGCCACCAGAAAATCCTTCATTTAATGAGCGCGATAAAAACTTTCTGTCAATTTCTAGTAATTCTGCTTTTTCACGAATGAGTTTCAACATGTCTTTGGCAGGCATATCTTCAAGTCCTTTTGCTTTACGAGTTTCGTTAATGGCAGTTTTCATAAAGTTGGTTACAGAAACTCCAGGAATTTCAACAGGATATTGAAATGATAAGAAAATGCCTTTATGAGCACGTTCTTCAGCAGCTAACTCATTGATGTCTTTTCCTTCAAAGAAAATTTCTCCATCAGTTACTTCATAATCTTCTTTTCCTGCAATAACAGAAGCCAACGTACTTTTACCAGAACCATTAGGCCCCATAATTGCATGAACTTCTCCTGGTTTAATTTCAAGATTAATACCTTTTAAAATTGATTTATCTTCAACGCTTGCGTGTAAATTCTTAATTTTTAACATAATTATTTAAAATCGCGACTATTTGTCTTTGTTCTTTTTATTATCCAACTGATCCTTCTAAACTTATCTCTAGTAATTTTTGAGCCTCAACAGCAAACTCCATAGGAAGTTTATTTAATACATCTTTACTAAAACCATTCACAATTAATGCGATGGCTTTTTCTGTAGATATGCCTCGCTGATTACAGTAAAATATCTGGTCTTCACCAATTTTACTTGTTGTGGCTTCGTGTTCTATTCTTGCCGATTTGTTTTTAGCTTCGATATATGGAAAAGTATGTGCACCACATTCATTGCCCATAAGTAAACTATCGCATTGCGAAAAATTACGAGCATTGTCTGCGTTAGGACTTATTTTAACTAATCCACGGTAACTATTTTGAGATTTTCCAGCAGAAATACCTTTTGAAATGATAGTTGATTTAGTGTTTTTTCCCAAATGAATCATTTTTGTTCCAGTGTCTGCTTGTTGATAATTATTGGTAACAGCTATTGAATAAAATTCACCAACAGAATTATCACCTTTCAACACGCAACTAGGGTATTTCCAAGTTACAGCACTTCCTGTTTCTACTTGCGTCCAAGATATTTTTGCGTTTGTTTCGCAAAGTCCTCGTTTTGTTACAAAATTGTAAACACCACCTTTGCCCTCAGCATTTCCTGGATACCAATTTTGAACAGTAGAATATTTTATTTCAGCATTATCTAAAGCAATTAACTCAACAACTGCAGCGTGTAATTGGTTTTCGTCTCTACTTGGTGCTGTACATCCTTCTAGATAACTTACATAGCTTCCTTCATCTGCAATAACTAGGGTTCTTTCAAACTGGCCTGTTCCTGCTTGATTAATTCTGAAATATGTTGAAAGTTCCATAGGGCAATGGACACCTTTTGGAATGTAACAGAAAGATCCATCACTAAATACAGCACTATTTAGTGCAGCATAAAAATTATCTTTTTGAGGAACTACTGTGCCAATATATTTTTTTACAAGTTCTGGATGCTCTTTAATAGCTTCAGAAATACTCATAAAAATAATTCCTTTTTCTCCTAATGTCTTTTTAAAAGTAGTAGCTACTGAAACCGAATCAACCACAACATCCATAGCAACATTGCTCAGTTTTTTTTGCTCATCGATTGAGATTCCAAGTTTTTCAAAAGTTGCTAATAATTCTGGGTCAACTTCATCTAGACTGTTGTATTTTGGTTTACTGTTTGGTGCAGAATAATAAGAAATTGCTTGAAAATCTGGTTTTACATAATTAACATTTGCCCAATCTGGTTCTTCCATTTCTTTCCAAGCTTTAAAAGCTTCAAGTCGCCAATCTGTCATCCATTGAGGCTCCTCTTTTTTAAGCGAAATGGCTTTAACAATGTCTTCGTTGAGACCAATAGGAAATGTATCTGATTTTATATCAGTATAAAAACCGTATTCATATTCTTTGGTTTTTAATTCTTCTCTTAAATCGTCTTCAGTATATTTATTCATTCTTTTTGTTCTTCAGTATGTGTGGTTAGTTAAAGTGAAAAAGATTCACCACAACCACACGTTCTATTTGCATTAGGGTTATTGAAAACAAATCCAGTTCCGTTTAGGCCTCCTGAATATTCAAGAGTTGTTCCAATTAAATATAAAAAGCTTTTTTTGTCAACAATAATTTTTACCTCGTTATCAACAAATACTTTGTCTCCATCATGGTTTTCTTTATCAAACTTTAAATCGTATGATAAACCAGAACAACCACCACTTTTTACACCAACACGAACATAATCTGTAGATGGATTATAACCGTCTTCTTGCATAAGTTCAATGACTTTTTTCTTAGCTGTTTCTGAAACTTTAATCATAATTATTTAAAAATAGATTTGTAACTTATAACTGATATTTTGGAAACCTTTTATTAAGAAGGTTTCTAAATAGGCTACAAATATACAATATAAGTCAAGGATTTCCATATAAACTAACATTATATTAGCATATAGTTTTATAGGTTTTTTTTATTGATTTAGAAAGGAAGAATTATTGATGAAATATATAAATAAGCTTCTTATTTTTGCACTATGATAGAAGATAAAGACCAACA
>DJWL01000095.1:0-4422 GCA_002441545.1 Flavobacteriaceae bacterium UBA6231
TGCAGAACCTCCTGCCAATCCTGTTCCAACCACAATAATATCTATATGCCTTTTATTTGCAGGATTTACTAAATTGATATAATTTTTATAATCTGTCCATTTATCTTTAATTGGACCTTCTGGTACTCTTGAATTTAAAGTCATGCTTATTTAAGATTAATGGTTAAAATGATGATAAAGTGCAATAAAAATGAATCCTAGCGGAATCAAAATAGCATATGCTTTTCCAATAGATTGTAGCGTCTTTTTTCTTCCGGCTGTTATTCCCAAAGATTGAAAAGCTGATGTAAAACCATGAGCTAAATGAAGCCCTAATAATATAAAAGCAACTACATAAGCAGCAACTCTCCAAACCGGAACAAACTTTTCGTGTAATTCATGAAAATAACGAGTTGAATCCTCTGGGTTTACTTCAATGTATTTATAATTTAATTCTGGAAGCCAGAAATCTGCAAAGTGTATTGCTATAAATGCTAAAATCACCAATCCACTGTAAATCATGTTTCTGCTCATCCAAGTTGAATTTGCAGCACCATTGTTTTTTGCATAAGCGATACCTTGTGCTTTTTTATTTTTAATTTCTAATACAAATCCCATCACAAAATGGAATACTACACCAAAAATTAAAACTGGTTGCATTACAAACTGTATCAACCAATTTGTTCCCATAAAATGCGATGCCGTATTAAAAGTTTCTTCACTAAAAACTGATAATAAATTTATTGAAACGTGCATTAATAAGAAAAACATTAGGAAAAAAGCTGAAAGCGACATGGCTACCTTTTTTCCAATCGAAGATTTAAAAAATCCGCCCATTATTTAGAAGTTAAAAAATATGTACACAAAAATACACTTCATTACTATTATAGACAAAAACTTAAGCACTTAAATATTTATTTAGAATCATTTTAAAGAAACTGAATTAGTTAAAAAGAAAAAGACACCAAACTTGTGCCCTTAATAATTATTTAATGAAGGTTTTTATTATTCCAAAACTATTTTTTTGGTTACATATGCATCGTTAGAATGAATATTTATAAGATAAATACCTTTTGAAAAACCAGTTAAATTAATTGTTTTTGTTTTGGATGTTCCTGAAAGATCAAACTCAAATATCTTTCTCCCACTTATGTCATAAATAACAGCTTTTTGCACATTGACATTAAATTCATTACTAATATAAAATGTCCCATTTGTTGGGTTAGGATACATTTTTACTGCATCTTTTAAGGTTTCATCTTCAACACTTAAATTACATGAACCAGTATAATC
Source organism: Flavobacteriaceae bacterium UBA6231 (assembly GCA_002441545.1). Classification (GTDB taxonomy): domain Bacteria; phylum Bacteroidota; class Bacteroidia; order Flavobacteriales; family Flavobacteriaceae; genus Yeosuana. The sequence goes on from DJWL01000095.1 coordinate 1,273, forward strand.
AGTCATGGATCCTAGTGTTCCACAAACCGAGGTAGATGTACTTCTAGTTTGCACATCAATTCCGGCATTAATATCATTGCTACTTAAAACCCTATTATATTCGCTAAGTCCTAAATTAAAATGCATTATTGCATTAGTATCAATTACATGTCCTAATTGGTGGCCATGACCCAATTCGTGAACAGCAACACTTTCAAAGTCAAAATTTAATCCAGGATCTCCCGTACCAAAATACCAAGAAGTAGCATCGTCAAACACAATTTCTAATTCTTTTACATAGAATTGAACTGAGGCACCAGTGACACAATTTGTGTAACCACCTGGCCAAGTGGAACACTGGCCTAGAATTCCAGCATCTAGCTCGTTTCCATTGTCAAATCTAACAATATTAATACCATCATCTAAAACGACATCTGTAGTAGTTGGAGTAGTCGATATCGTCCAATTTATTTTTGTATTACATCTCCATGTATCCATTGCTCTTTCAAAAGCCACTTTTGCTCCAGGATGCTCTGAATCATTAAAAAAGTCTGTTTGCATTTCCCATTCATATCCACCATTTCCATTCTCGTCATAATGTTGAAGTGGATAAGCTTGAAGACCTGTTCCAGGATCATACTCATAATTTAACTCTGAATAAGAAATTGTTAAATCGGTAGATGAAACTTTACTTAAAGGTGTTGGACTATCGTTATTGGTTACACGAAATTTTCCTGTTCCAGCATCTGAAGGAACTTCAACAACAATTTTAGTATCGCTCCATGAAACAATTTGAGAGGCTAATGCATCAATAAAGGTAGAACCTCCAGCATTTGCATCGGGAAAACTAACTTTTCCCGGACTTCCAAAACCAGACCCATTAATTGTAAGCTGTGATTTTGTTCCTGCTGAAAGCGTAGTAGGATTAAAACTTGAAATAACAGGTGTTGCTGAACTTTTACTTTGATTAAGACTTTTATTAATTTCACTAACATTATACTTAGAAACTTCAATAAAACCAACCTTTGTTTTACTCATAATTTCTTTATAAAATACTGAGGAGATACCTTCTTTTTTATTAAATGGGTTTACAGCTAAATCGTCATACACGTTATACTTATAAAACCCTTGCAAAGAACTATATACTTTAAATTGTTTGTTTTGCGCTTTTGCGGCTTGAGAAAGAGCAATATTATTATCATAGAGTGTGAATACCCCAATATCTCCAACTCTTAGATTTAAATTAGGAAAAACCATTAATATAACATCCCCAACTGTACCACCTACTGTAATAACCTCAATAGTTGAAACCACAACACCTTTAAAAACCTTATAAACCTCAACTGTATTAGTAGTGTATATTTTTTCATGTTTTACATCCCAAAATGATTTTTTAGATATCACTTTCCCCTCAACCACTAAACTTGAATTATTAACCTGCTCATCTAAAGATATTTGTTTAAGCATCATTTGAGACATCAAATTATTTGTGGTGAAAAATAACACCATAATTAGCGTGATTAATACATTGGTTTTCATAATGTTAATTCTATATATCTCAAAAATACAGAATTATTAATAAAGTTTTATTTGTTTTTGTAATTTTATCTTTTAATCAAGATACTATGAAATATCACCCTATTAAACGAAATTTATTTATACAAAACCGAAGAAATTTTACCGCTAAAATGTTACCAAACAGCCTGGCAGTATTTAATTCCAACGACATTTATCCAATAAGTGCAGATAGTACTTTACCTTTTGAACAACACCGGGATATTTTTTATTTAAGTGGTGTAGATCAAGAAGAAAGTATATTAGTATTATTTCCAGATTGCCCAAAAGATAAACATCGTGAAATATTATTTTTAAAAGAAACCAATGATCATATTGCCGTTTGGGAAGGCGAAAAGCTAACCAAGGAAGCTGCTTTTGAAACCAGTGGAATTAAAACTGTTTATTGGCTTCAAGATATGGAAAAAATCATGTTTGAGCTAATGACGCAATGTGACATGGTTTATATAAATACCAATGAACACTACAGAGCAAATGTTGAAACAGAAACTCGTGAAGATCGTTTTACTACATGGTTAAAAAATAAATACCCTGCTCATTCTGTTGCTAAAAGTAATCCAATTTTACAGCGTTTAAGATCAGTAAAAAGCCAAATAGAATTGGATTTAATCCAGCAAGCCTGTGATATTACAGAAAAAGGATTTAGACGTGTTTTAAATTTTGTAAAACCAGATGTTTGGGAATATGAAATTGAAGCAGAGTTTATCCACGAATTTACCAGAAATCGTTCCAGAAAATTTGCTTATACTCCTATAATAGCTTCAGGCAATAGTGCAAACGTTTTACATTATATTGAAAACAACAAGCAGTGTAAATCAGGAGATTTAATTTTATTAGACGTAGCCGCTGAATATGCAAATTATTCAAGTGACATGACTAGAACAATTCCTGTTTCTGGAAAATTCACAAAAAGACAAATAGAAGTTTACAATGCAGTGAACAGAGTTAAAAATGAAGCCACCAAAATGCTTGTCCCCGGAACCGACTGGGCAGCTTACCATGTTGAAGTTGGAAAATTGATGACATCGGAATTACTAGGGCTAAAACTATTGGATAAAGCCGATGTTCAAAATGAGGATCCAGACTGGCCAGCCTACAAAAAATATTTCATGCACGGAACGTCCCACCACATGGGATTAGATACTCATGATTATGGAATTTTAACTGAACCCATGAAAGCCAATATGGTATTTACAGTTGAACCCGGAATATATATTCCTGCTGAAGGATTTGGTATTCGTTTGGAAGATAATGTGGTTATTCAAAAAACCGGTGAGCCATTTAACTTAATGCGCAATATTCCTATTGAAGTTGATGAAATTGAAGATTTAATGAATTCAAAATAAAAGAAGAAAGGGTCGTTTAAAAACGACCCTTTTGCTAACCTGACTAAATTTTACTTTAAAGAGTGACTAATTCAAATAGGTAGTTGTTTAGTTTGCTTAGCGTTGTTATTTTATCTTTTGAGTTGATTAGAAGCGAAATATTATTTTTGCTTCCACCATACGAAATCATTCTAATTTTAACATCTTGTAAAATTTGAAACAATTTGTAAGTTTCATGATGATTTACTATTGAGTGGCCAACCAAACAAAC
>DJWL01000095.1:4430-9292 GCA_002441545.1 Flavobacteriaceae bacterium UBA6231
GAAATGGCAACTTCAGAAGTTGTTATCATATCGATTGAAGTTTCATAAACTTCAAATATTTCAAAAACTTTTCTTAAAAACCCATGTGCCAATAACATCCGTCCAGATTTTATTTTTATAGCAGTAATATTGTCTTTTGCTGCAATGGCTTTAACACCATTTTCTGTGTGATCATCATTTATTAAGGTTCCATAAGCCTTTGGGTTCATGGTGTTTTTTAAACGCACTGGAATATTGTCTGCTCTTACTGGTGTAACTGTTTGCGGATGTAAGATCTTTGCTCCAAAATAAGCTAATTCTGCAGCCTCGTCAAAAGATAGATTTGAAATTGGTTTTGTGTTTTCAACATATCTTGGATCATTGTTATGCATACCATCAATATCTGTCCAAATTTCTACTTCTTCTGCTTTAATTACTGCACCAATAATTGTGGCTGTATAATCGCTACCTCCACGTTGTAAGTTTGAAATATTACCTTCTTCATCTAAACAAATAAAACCTTGGGTAATGTAAATATCTACATCTGGAGCGTCATTAAAAACACTTTCAAAATCTTGTTTTATATAAAACATATCTGGCTCCTTGTGATTATCAATACGCATAAAATTAAGAGCTGGCAACAAAGTAGATTTTACACCTTCTTGTGCTAAATAGCTATTAAACATATAAGTTGATAGCAACTCACCTTGAGCAACAATGTTATTTTCTAAGTGAAGCGAATATTCTTGATAAGTACATTCAACTAAAAAATTAAATATTCCTGTTATATAATTTTTAACATCGGTGTTTAAAGACTCATCTAAAAGTAATCTGTCTATGGTGTTAAAATAAGTTTCATGTAATTTGTTTATCTTTTCAATAGCCTCATTAGGCATATCGTGTGCAATGTTATTTGCTATAGCAACTAAAATATTTGTGGTACCAGACATAGCTGATAAAACCACAATTTTTTTTCTTCCATCGTTAATAATATTTTTCACATTACTCATGTTTTCAACACTACCAACAGAAGTCCCTCCAAACTTTAATACTTTCATTTTTAATCAATTTATACAGCGAAAGTATAGTACATAACTCAAAATAAGATATTTATTAAAAAAAAAGTTTACTTTTGCACAAATTGTTAAATAATTAACATGAAAACCGTATCAAACTGTGTAGAAGATATTTTAATTGCGCAACCTTACCTAGAAGAAGCACTTTCAAGAAATATTATAAATTTTAGTGCTTTAGCAATAGAATTGACAGAACCTATTAGTAAAATGCTAAAAAAGGATGTGAAACCTGGTGCCATCATGATGGCTTTAAGACGCTACAACCCACCTGTTTCGTTATCAAATTCTGTTAAAATGAAAAAGGTTATTCAAAATTTAGGTGATATTACTGTAAGATCAAACCTAACAGACTTTACGGTTAAAAATTCTGAAACCTTAATTGATAATCATTCGCAGATTTTAAAAAAAATTAATGAAGAATCTAAACTTTTCTACACATTTACACGAGGAATTCATGAAAGTAACATTATAGTTTCAAGCAGCCTAAACGAGTATGTTAATACTCATTTTCAAAATGAAATCTTTATTGCCATTCAAGAAGGATTAACTGCTATTAGTATAAACTTACCTGAAGACAACTCGAAAATTGCTGGATTATATTATCATTTTTTTAAACGATTAGCTTGGGAGGGTGTTGTTTTATATGAAGTAATTTCAACAACCAACGAATTTACTATTTTGGTTGAAGAAGAATACGTAGACAATGCATTCCTAGCCATTAAAAGATTTAAAACTTAGTTAAGATTCTATACTACTCTCTCTAAGTTTTTGATACACATTCACAACAACAAAAACTATTAATGCAGGTAAAACCCACCCTAAATTTTGCTTAGTAAAAGGAATCATATTTATAATTGGAGACAGTATTTCCTTAGAAACAAGAAACCCTAAGAAATCTGGCAAACTAAAAATTAACGTGACAAAAACAACACATTTAAAAATCAATTTAGAAGCATACTTGTCTGGAATTGCATTCAATAAAATAAGTACAATACATAACGGATAGATTAACATTAAAGAAGGTAAGGCGATTGTTATGATATATGAAACTTCAAATTGACCAACTAATATCCCAGTAACACAACAAATAATGGTTGTAATTAAATATGCTTTTTGAGATTCTTTAAAAAGTGCTTTAAAAAAATCGGCTGTACTCATAATTATTGCCACTGCAGTTGTAAAACAAGCCAAACCTACTAATACTCCTAAAAATGCTGCTCCAAAATTCCCCAGCGTTTTTGATGCTAATCCTGAAAGCAATGCTGTTCTAGAAATATCACTTGAAAATTCAGAATTATAAAAAGCCCCTAGAGCAATTAGTCCAGTATAAATAATAAGTAGTCCAAACATAGCTATAAATCCAGACTTTGCGATCATTATTTTTTTGTCTTTGAATGACATATTGCTTTGAGAACTATTAATAGAAATTATTACAATTCCACCCGTAACAAGTCCTGCAATAGCATCATAAGTTTGATATCCTTCTAGCAATCCACTAACCAATGGAATTTCAAAATTGGAATCTCTCATTGGTGCTACATCACAAAAAATACCTACAATAATTATAGTAAGTAATATTAAAACTATTATGGGTGTTAAGTATTTACCAAGTATTTCTAATGCATTATTTCTATTAACAACAAAAATAAAAGCTAAAGAAAAATATATGATACTAGTTAATAAAGGACTAATATCGAAAAAAGGTGCAATAGCCATTTCATACGTTACAGCTGCTGTTCTAGGACAAGGTAAAGCAATAATAATAATGTAAATACAAAGGCAAAAAATTAAACTAAATATCGGAGATACTTTATTACCAAACTCAATCATGGTTCCTTGTAGTTTGGCATGACCAAATAAAGCCAATAATGGAATTATCGTAGCCGAAATAATAAACCCTAAAGTAACAATCCACCAATCTGGACCAGAATTAAACCCTAATAATGGTGGCAAAATTAAATTTCCAGCACCAAAAAAACCCGCAAACAGTGCGAAACCAAATACAAAGGTTTGTTTAGTTTTATTCATCATTCAATTATATCTTTGCCTAATATACTCTAAAAATGATTTTACAATACAAAGGCATAAACATATTTTATTCTGATAATGGTAAAGGTAATGCCGTTGTTTTACTTCATGGATTTTTAGAAAACTCAACAATGTGGGATGAATTTGTTCCTGAACTTTCTAAAAATAATAGAATTATTTGTATTGATTTACTCGGCCATGGACAGACAGGTTGTTTAGGGTACATTCACACCATGGAATTAATGGCCGAAGTTGTTAAACAAGTCCTTAACCATTTAAAAATAAGTCAATCTATTTTAATTGGTCATTCTATGGGAGGCTATGTTGCCTTAACTTATGCAGAAAACTACCCTGAAACTGTAAATGGTCTTTGTTTAATGAATTCTACTCCAAATGAAGATAGTAAAGAGCGCAAAAAAAACAGAGACAGAGCCATTATGGCCGTAAAGAATAATTACAAGGCTTTTGTAAGAATAGCTATTGTTAATTTATTTAGACCAAAAAACAGAAAGATATTTTCTGAAAAAATCAAACATATAAAAGAAGAAGCTTTAAAAACACCAGTTCAAGGAATTATTGCAGCTTTAGAAGGCATGAAAATAAGAAAGGATAGAGAACAATTCTTTAAAAAAGCGAACTTTAAAAAGTTAATGATTATAAGTAAAAAAGATCCCGTTTTAGATTTTGAATCATTGATTAAACAAACTAACAAAACAAATATAAATGTAGTAATATTTCCTGACGGACACATGAGTCATATTGAAAATATGGATTTATTCTTACACAATATTATGCATTTTATCGAATAATTTTGTTCTTTTGTCGCTTTTATCATTTTTATTTCTATATTTAGAGTATTCTAAATCTGAAATTCATGAAAAAAACTACTAACAAGCCAGCATTCATCCCAACCATGTACTGCAATCTTTTTGGTCATGATTTTGAAGTTACAAAAAAGGTTACTTATCATGTTAAAGAATACACTTGTAAACACTGTAAGAAACAGTTAACCACCAATAGTAACGGAAATTTAATTGAACTAACTCCAAAGTTTAAAGAGATAAATAGCATTTTAGAAAGAATTCACCATTCAAGAACTCAACGTTCAAAGGTAAAATTAGCCACTTCGTCGATTTACTAATAAGTTGTTAAACATTTTAAATTGATTTTTATACTTTTAGTCGTCTCTCCTAAGATACAATTAAAAGTTTATGAAAGAAATACATTGCAAGATGTTTGGGCATGATTATAATATCTCCAGAAACGTTACTTATCATGTAAAAGAATATACTTGTAGCAAATGTAATAAGCAATTAACCACCGGCGTAAGTGGTGAGCTTGTTACACTGACCCCTAAGTTTAAAGAAATAAATGATGTTTTAGAGCGTATTCACGCTAAACGCAATAAAAAGAAATCTAGAGAAAAGATTTTATTTGAAAATTTATTAATTTTTAAGCACTAAAATTTTTCCACCCTTGTGCCTTAATTGGAATCCTGGTTTCTGCCCTAGTTACTAAATGTATTCCTGCTTCTTTTTCTTTAATAAAACCTATTACTGTTAAACTTGGATTTGCCTTTATTTTAGGAAAATCTTCTTGAGAAATTGTAAACAACAATTCATAATCTTCTCCTCCATTTAACGCAACAGTTGTACTGTCAATATTAAATTCTTCACAAGTTGATATAACTACGGGATCTAAAGGAATTTTTTCTTCAAACAAATCACAACCAACCTCACTTTGTTTACAAATATGCATGATTTCAGAAGACAAACCATC
>DJWL01000079.1 GCA_002441545.1 Flavobacteriaceae bacterium UBA6231
TTCATCCAATTTCCAAATCGTGCAGCCAAAAATTTAGCAGCAATGGCTGCACCAATTCCCATAGTGTGTCCTTGACCTAAAGGACCAGATGTATTTTCAATACCTCTTTTAACATCTACTTCTGGGTGACCAGGTGTTATAGAGCCCCATTGTCTAAAATTAGCAACATCATTCTTCTCATAGTTACCTAAAAGATAATACTGTGCATACATTAAGGTAGATAAATGTCCAGCATCCATAAAAAAACGGTCTCTAAAAGGCCATGTCATATCAGTTGGATCAAAATTGAAGAACTCTGAGTATAAAATGTGCATGAAATCTGCACCTCCCATTGGACCACCAGGATGTCCTGAATTTGCTTTTTCTACCATTGCTACAGCTAATGCTCTAATATTATCTGCTGCTTGTTGATCTAATTTGTTGTTCATTTAAGTTTGTTTATTTGATATATTAAATACTTATAAAGTTGAAAATGAAATTTATACATTTACAACCAAAATTTGAATATGTTTTAAGTTTGTGACTCCACCAGGATTCGAACCTGAATCTAAAGTTTAGGAAACTTTTGTTCTATCCCTTGAACTATGGAGCCAGAATTTGATTACTATTTATTTTTCTATAATACTAACTGCATAACCGCCACCTGGTGCAGAATATTGAGTTAATTTTGATTTATTGGTTACTGTTATTTTACGAATAGTATAAGCTTGAGGATTTGTTTTATAATGAGTATCCTTAGCATCAGCGTAAATTGTAGCTTCATATTTTTTTCCTTTTTCTAAAAAGTCAAAAATAATATTTGAGGTGCGTGAATTTACACCATTAACATTTCCAATAAACCAATTGTTTGTTCCTTTTGCTTTTCTGGCCACTGTAATGTATTGGCCAGGTTCTGCTTCTAAATATTTACTATCATCCCAGTCTATAGCAACATCTTTAATGAACTGAAAAGCATCGGTAAAACGGTTATAATTTTCTGGTAAATCTGCTGCCATTTGTAAAGGGCTATACATTGTTACATACAAAGCCAATTGGTTTGCAAGCGTACTATTTACATGAGAATCATTGGTCGGACTAAATTTACTGATATTCATTTCAAAAATTCCAGGCGTATAATCCATCGGGCCACCTATTAAACGTGTAAAAGGAAGTATCGTTACATGGTTTGGTTTCGACCCACCAAAAGCTTGAAATTCTGTTCCCCTGGCAGCCTCATTTCCAATTAAATTTGGATATGTTCTGCAAATTCCTGTTGGTCTAACTGCCTCATGACCATTTATCATTATTTTATAATCAGCAGCTTTTTCCAAAACATATTGGTAGTGATTATTTGTCCATTGACTGTAGTGGTGTTCTCCAACGGGAACAATATTCCCAACATATCCCGTTTTTACTGCATCGTATCCATTGTCTTTCATAAATTGAAAGGCTTTGTCTAGATGGCGTTCATAATTTCTGATTGAAGCCGAAGTTTCATGATGCATAATCATTTTTACGCCTTTAGATTTTGCATACTCATGAATGCCTTTTACATCAAAATCTGGGTAAGGTGTTACAAAATCAAACACAAAATCTTTTTCATGGCCAAACCAATCTTCCCAACCTTCATTCCAGCCTTCAACTAAAACAGCATCAAAACCGTTAGCAGCAGCAAAATCTATATATTCTTTTACATGTTTTGTGTTAGCTGCATGAGTTCCGTTTGGCTTAGCTTTTGAAAAATCTGTAATTCCTAATTGAACAGAAGGGAAGTCGTTAGTATAAGACCAGGTACTTTTATCTGTAATCATTTCCCACCAAACACCAACATATTTAACTGGTTTTATCCAAGAAGTATCGTCTATTTTACAAGGGTCGTTTAAGTTTAAAGTTATTTTTGATGCTAAAATATCACGAGCATCGTCACTAACCATGATGGTTCTCCAAGGAGATTGGCAAGCTGCTTGCATATTGCCTTTATCTCCATTTGAATTTGGTGTTAGCCAAGACTCAAAAACCATATTTTTATCATCTAAATTTAAATGCATGCAAGCATAATTAATTAGAGCCGCTTCATGTAAATTGATATATAGTCCATTATCTGTTTTCATCATAAGAGATGTTTGCACACCAGTTGGGGAAAACTGCATTTGTGAGGCGTTTGATGAAATGGCCTCTTTGCTTAAACCTCTTATTTCAGATAATTTTGATGTGGTATAATCGTATTCTTGTGTATCGTAATCTCCGGCAATCCAATAAGCAGTATGGTCGCCAGTCATTGCAAATTGAGTTCTTTCTTCTTTTATAGTAAAGTAAGTGAGATTTTTTTGTAATGGGAATTCATATCTAAACCCAAGCCCATCATTAAATAAACGGAAACGAATTACTATAATTCTATCAGTTTCATTTTGATTTAATGTAATAGCTAATTCATTATAATGATTTCTAATGGTTGCAACTTCTCCCCAAACAGGTTTCCAAGTTTCATCAAAAGTGGATGTTTGCGAATCAGTAACAGTAAAATCATTTAATAATGATTTGGTATCATTTTTTAATTCTAAACCAAGGTTACTTGGTTTAATAACATCTTTACCTTTATAGGTTAAACTATAAGTTGGAGTTCCATCATTTAACAAAGCAAAAGTCATTGTTAAATTTCCATCTGGCGATTTTAATTGTTGCGCAAATCCAGTTTTTAAAAAACACACAATCAAAAAACATGCTAAAAATTTAATTTTCATTTTTAATGAGATATTAATTAACCTATTAGAATCTTATTCAATTCAATAGGAAGATGGTTCATTTTAATTTTTTGTAAAAGTAAGGTGATTTAAACAATTAAAAAATCACTTTCAATTATTATTAATAACGTTTTTTGCCCTTTCAACTACTTGTTTAGAATTTCCTATAAAAATTGCATCGTTTACTATTACTACTGGACGACTTAAAAAGGTATAATGTTCAAGTATATATTGTTTGTAATCACGTTCTTCTAAGGTTTGATTTTTTAAACCCATTTCCTTATAAAGTTTAGATTTTTTACTAAATAAAGCTTCATAACTTCCAGCAAGACTTTTCATATGTTCTAATTGTTTTACCGTTATTTCTTCTGTTTTTATATCTTGTAAAACAAAGTCTGAAGGAAGGTTTAGTTCTTTTAAAATCCTAACACATGTACTGCATGTTTTTAAATAAAATACTTTTTTCATTTAGTCTACCTTTAATAAAAATTCGGAACAAAATAAGGGAATTATAACATTTAAAAGTATATTTATTGAAAAAAATAATATGCATTTTACATTAGAAGTACTTACCAATACAAGAAAATTTTTCATTAAATTTTTAGAAAAAACATCTCTTGAAGATTTAAATAAAATACCCCAAGGATTTAATAATAATATTATTTGGAATGTTGGGCACATTTTGGTTACTCAACAATTATTAGCTTATAAATTGTCTGGATTAACCATGATGGTGAGTGACACGTTAATTGCGAAGTATATGAAAGAAACAAAACCAGATGGATTTGTGTCCCAAGAAGAAGTTGATGAAATTAAAGGATTGTTGTTTTCAACCATTGAAAAAACAAAAGAAGATTTTAAAAATGATGTTTTTAAAAATTTTAAAGAATATACTGTATCTACAACCGGAAATACATTGACCAATATTGATGACGCCTTTCAATTTATATTATTTCATGAAGGGATACATTTAGGATATGTTATGGCTTTAGCTAGAGCTGTCTAACACTAAAACAGAATCTACTTCTTCATATGGAATTGTAAATTCAATAGTTCCTGTTGAGTAAGGCGCAATTTCATAAACATTATATAGTAAAATAATCCCGCCTTCAGTATATCCAATATTTGCAGGGAGGATAAAATTATCTGGCTCAAAAAGGGTGTTTTTGTCTTCAACAGCATTTTCAAAATGTGTTTTAGCAATACTTTTAAAGGCTTCTAAATTATTAAACAAATCTTTGTTTTCAATAGGTTTTCCAGTAAGCGCATTGAAGTTTAAAAACGAAATCTGTAATGTACCATGAGCGCCACCAGTATTTATATAAAAAGTTAATGAAATACTAATAATTTTTTCAGATTGAAACATAACTTCGCCATCAATTTGAGCTTCCCAAGGTTGCGCGCTTTCAGGAAAATCAGAGACAAAAGACATGTATTCATTATTAAAAGTGGTAATACTTTCTTCAATTGATTTTGAAGAACTTGTTTCAGAATCGCCAATGTTTAATCGAGAAATTATGACTTTACTTATTTGGGAGTTTATATTGTTTGAAATTGTTGAATCACCAAATGCTTTAGGAATATTAACTTCAACTAAAGTGTTATTGTCTGTTGTGATATTAACTTCTGAAAATGTTAATATTGAATCTTCTTTGCAGCTGAAAAATAACACGAAAGAGCATATCAAAAAAAAATATTTATTGTTTAGCATAGTAAAATTTTAATTCTCCTAAAGATAATTATTGCATTTGAATACACCGAATTAAAAACTACATTTGTATAAAACCATTTTATAATGAAATTTAATACTAAAGCCATACATGGTGGACAAGAGCACGATAAAGCATATGGTGCTGTAATGCCACCTATTTATCAAACCAGCACTTATGCGCAAACAACTCCTGGAGGACACAAAGGATATGAATATTCAAGAACCCACAACCCTACACGCCATGCTTTAGAAATGGCTTTTGCAAGTTTAGAAAACGGGAATTTTGGATTGGCCTTTGGGTCTGGACTTGCAGCTATTGATGCTATTATGAAATTATTAAAACCTGGCGATGAGGTAATTTCTACCAACGATTTATATGGAGGTTCTTTTAGGTTATTTACTAAAATTTTTCAAAATTTTGGAATAAAATTTCAATTTATTAGTATGCAAAATTCCATTGACATTGAAGCGTATATAAATAAAAACACCAAGCTTATTTGGGTTGAAACACCAACCAATCCGATGATGAATATTATTGATATTAAAGCTGTTGCAGAGATTTCAAAAAAACATAAAATTCTTTTAGCTGTTGATAATACATTTGCATCGCCATATTTACAACAACCACTTGATTTAGGAGCCGATATTATAATGCATTCTGCTACAAAATATTTAGGAGGACATAGTGATGTTGTAATGGGAGCATTGGTAGTTAAAGATGAAGAATTGGCAAATAAATTATACTTCATCCAAAATGCTAGTGGCGCTATATGTGGTCCACAAGATAGTTTTTTAGTGTTACGTGGTATAAAAACATTGCATGTTAGAATGCAACGTCATTGTGAAAATGGGAGAGAAGTAGCTTTGTTTTTAAAGAAGCACCCTAAAATAGAGAATGTTTATTGGCCAGGTTTTGAAGACCATCCCAATCATTTAATTGCAAAAGCTCAAATGAAAGATTTTGGAGGAATGTTATCTTTCACTACTAAAGGCAATAATTATTCAGAAGCTATCAAAATTATTGAAAAATTAAAAATTTTCACTTTAGCAGAATCATTAGGAGGTGTTGAATCACTTTGTGGTCATCCCGCTAGTATGACACATGCCAGTATTCCAAAAGAAGAACGTGAAAAAACAGGTGTGGTCGATTCTCTTATTAGATTGAGTGTTGGTATAGAGGATATTGAGGATTTATTAGCAGATTTAAAACAGGCTTTGGATTAATTACTAAGGTCTAATCTAAGTAATATACATAACCAAAATTTAGCCAAATAAGCCAATCATTAAATTTATTATAACTTAATCTGTGATTAAAACCATCAATCCAATCACTAAAATAGTATTGCCATCTTAAGTCAAGCATCAAATCGGAAAGTTTGGTAAGCTTATAGCGAACCCCTACACTAGTTACCAGAGACCAATTACTTTGCTGTTGTAAATTGATTGGATATTCCCTTTGTTGACCACTAGGAACTGGAGGAAGATAAGAATCATTTTCATACCAGAAAGAATAAATATTACTTGGGTTATAAATATCACCATCGCCATAAGTAGTGCTAGCTTGAGGAGATGATGTTGTGTAATGTGCTCCCAGACTAACAAAAGGAGCAAATCTGAAAGCAAAATCTTGAAAGGCACGAATACTTAAAGGGAAATACTCTAATTGCATGCCAATGTCAAAGTTTTCTGCAACACCACTATGAGCTCTTAGTTTATCCGCATTTGGAGAAGTATATTTCGGTCTAACCCATTCCCCATGATGATCTAGTATTGTTCTATTCCAAGATATTTCGCTTCTTAGTTTAAAGTGGTCATTAAAATAGGTGTCCGTTGTATAACAACTACAATCCGCACTGTAAGCAAAACTTATATAATGTATAATTCCAATACCAATACCCGAGTTACCAAGGTTTGTTTGTTCTTCATTACGACCACCAAAATCAGATCTAAATTCAACGGGGCCAGCAATAACACCTATTTCATGAGAAAAACCTAACTGCGAATAAGCAGTTTGTGTTAAAACAAACAAGCAAAAAGTAGCAGCTAAATATTTCAAGTTAAGCATAATAAGGTTTGTTTTTTTGAGGCACTAACTAGACAAATATATAAAAACGGAATTTAGAAACAAACAAATATGAAAACGCTTAAAAGGATAAAAAATTATTAATTGCGAAATTCAAAAAAAAATCAATTGTTTTTTAAGGATATTTTATCTTTGTCAGATAAAATCACATAATTTATAATTAGTAACATAAAATTATATAAATGAAAACTGATTTTGAAAAGTTTTTAGATCTTGTAAAAGAAAGAAATGGCCAAGAGCCTGAGTTTTTACAAGCAGTTCAGGAAGTTGCAGAAACAGTAATTCCTTACATTGCAGAACACAATATTTATTATGGGAGAAATATTCTATTAAGAATGGTAGAACCAGAAAGAGCGTTAACTTTTAGGGTTTGCTGGGTAGATGATTCGGGTAAAATTCAAGTAAATAGAGGGTATAGAATTCAAATGAATTCAGCTATAGGACCATTTAAAGGAGGTTTACGTTTTCACCCAACTGTAAACATGAGTATTTTAAAGTTTTTAGCTTTTGAGCAAGTTTTTAAAAATGCTTTAACAACGCTTCCTATGGGTGGCGGAAAAGGAGGAAGTGATTTTAACCCTAAAGGTAAGTCAGATGATGAAATTATGCGTTTTTGTCATGCCTTTATGAGTGAATTATTTAGACATATTGGTGCTAATACAGATGTCCCTGCTGGAGACATAGGAGTTGGAGCCAGAGAAATTGGATTCCTTTTTGGAATGTATAAAAAACTAAAAAATGAATTTACAGGTGTTTTAACAGGTAAAGGATTATCTTGGGGAGGTTCTCTAATACGACCAGAAGCTACAGGTTATGGAACTGTTTATTTTGCAGAGAACATGTTAAAAACTAGAGGACAAGACTTAAAAGGTAAAAATATTGTAGTATCTGGTTCTGGAAACGTTGCTCAATATGCCGTAGAGAAGAGCCTTCAATTAGGTGCAAAAGTTTTAACATTGTCAGATTCATCTGGATATATTTATGATTCCGAAGGTATTGATGCAAAAAAATTAGCTTACGTTATGGAGTTGAAAAATGTTAAGAGAGGCAGAATAAGAGAGTATACAGAAAAATATCCAAAAACCAAATTTGTTAAAGGGAAAACACCTTGGGATATAAAATGTGACATTGCCTTACCTTGTGCTACACAAAATGAACTTAATGAAACAGACGCTAAAATGCTTTTAAGTAATGGATGTATTTGTGTTAGTGAAGGTGCCAATATGCCTTCAACTATTGAGGCAGTTCATACTTTCCAAAAAGCTAAAATTTTATATGCACCAGGAAAAGCATCAAATGCTGGAGGTGTTGCAACTTCAGGCTTAGAAATGACTCAAAACTCTTTACGTTTTAACTGGACAAGAGATGAAGTAGATTTGAAACTGAAAGGCATCATGTCTAATATTCATGATTCATGTATAGAGTTTGGTACAGAAAAAGATGGTTATATTAACTATGTAAAAGGTGCAAATATAGCAGGTTTTGTTAAAGTGGCAGACGCCATGTTAGCTCAAGGAATTGTTTAAGGAAAGAATTTCTTATATTTAAACAAAAATGCATAAAAAACCATTACCAGATTTAAGAAACTACGAATTCGAAGAAGTTGCCTTTGGAGAATTAATGCAAAACAGAATTAATAAAATTCTAATAGTTTGTTCTAACTATGATTATTATATGTTAGAAGAAGATGGTAGAATAGATGAGCGAATTTTTAATGAATATACAGATTTAAACTTAAGATATCCCCCCAATTTTATACATGCAAATTCTGCAAAAAGAGCAGTAAAATTAATGACCGAAGTTAAAATTGATTTGGTCATAACATGGTTAGATATAGGTAACTATAATGCTTTTGAAACTTCAAAAGAAATAAAAGGAGCTTTTCCTGAGGTTCCAATCGCAGCGTTAAGTTTTTACTCTTCAGAATTACGAAGCAAACTTCAAAAAGGAAATAAAGGAATTATAGATTTCGTTTTTCATTGGAATGGGAATGTAGATATTTTTCTGGCAATTATTAAATTGACAGAAGATAGAATGAACGCCAAAAGAGATATTAATCAAATTGGTGTAAAAGCTATTTTAATGGTAGAAGATTCTTTAAAATTCTATTCAAGGTATTTGCCTTTAATCTATAAAATTCTTTTAAAACAAACTCATTCCTTTATGTCCGAAGGGTTAAATGAGCACAGAAGTATGATGCTCATGAGAGGGCGCCCAAAAATGCTTTTGGCAACTACCTATGAAGAGGGTTTGGAGCTTTTTGAAAAATATAAAAGCAATTTATTAGGGGTTATTTCTGATGTTAATTATTTTAAAGATGGTAAAAGAGATCCTGAAGCCGGTTTTGAGTTTTTAAAATATGTTAGAAGTTCGCAACGTTATTTCCCATTTTTAATTCAATCATCTGACAGTAATAACGAAAGCAAAACCCTTGAACTAAAAGGTAAATTTTTATATAAACACTCTGAGACATTAGGTACAGATTTAAAAAATTACATCAATAAATATTTTTCATTTGGCGATTTTGAATTCTGGGATCCTGAACAAATGAAAGTTTTAGAGGTTGTTAAAAATCTAAGTGAATTGCAAAAGGCATTAAAAACGGTTACTAAAGAATCTATAGCCTACCATGCCAAACGAAGTGAATATTCTAAATGGTTAAAATCTAGGGCTTTATTTCCATTAGCAAATTTGTTTAGTAACGTTGAGTTTGATGATTTTGAAGATGTTGAGCAAATCAGAGATTTCTTAATAGAAGCAATACGGGTTTACAGTATTTATAGGTCTAGAGGTGTTATTGTAAAATTTGATAAAGAGAAGTATGATGAGTACTTAGGTTTTGCAAGAATAGGAGAAGGGTCGCTTGGAGGAAAAGGACGTGGATTAGCTTTTATAGATTCATTTTTAAAACGCCATAAACTATTTAAAAAATATGCTGATGTTAACATTTCAATACCACGAACAGTTGTTATAAGTACAGAAGTTTTCGATGAATTTATAGAACAACATGACTTAATTAGGTTTGCAGCCAGTTCAAATGATGATGAAGAAATATTAAATAAATTTATTTCTTACCCTTTGCCAAAATGGGTTTTAGATGATGTTCAGGCATTTTTAAATATTGTAAAAAGACCAATAGCAGTTCGGTCCTCAAGTGTTTTGGAAGATTCTCATTTTCAACCTTTTGC
>DJWL01000066.1 GCA_002441545.1 Flavobacteriaceae bacterium UBA6231
AGTTTTTTTTGAACTATAAACGCCAAATCGATTATCTGAAATAATTCCTTTTATATCATACTCGTTAATGATATTTTGAACTATTTTCTTTTCTTTATTAATAGCTGTAATTAGATTTGGAAGGGTTTTAAAAAGTTGCCATTTTAATAAAATGCCATATCTTGAATAGGAAATATGGTAAGAAGGAAGTTCTAAATGAATTAATTCTGGAAACTCTTTTTTAAGCAATTCTAAAGTAGCTCCATCACTTGCAATAATGGGTTCAAATTGTTGTTCAATTAAGGCATTAATAATTGGAATGCACCTAGCGGCATGACCTAAACCCCAATTTAAAGGAGCAACTAAAATTCTTTTTTTATAATTCATTAGTTAGACACAATTCTTTTAAAAAATGTAAATGTTGTCTTTTCAAAAGATAATAATAGCATTTCAAATAAAAACAAAGATAAAGCTAATTTGTTTCCTTAATTTTGCCAAAATTTTTAAAAGCGTGGGAAGTAAAAACAAACTTAAAAGATTTAAAGAAAACGAAACCTTTAAAAATGTATTTCAGCCAACTAGAGATGAGCTTGTTAGTGGGGAATATTCATTAAAAGGTCATTGGAATCAAACATATTTTAAAAATGATAATCCTTTAGTTTTAGAATTAGGTTGTGGAAAAGGAGAATATACAGTGGCTTTAGCAAAAAGATATCCTGATAAAAATTTTATTGGAATTGATATAAAAGGTGCACGTTTTTGGCGTGGTGCTAAAACAACAGTTGAAGAAAATCTTAAAAATGCAGCCTTTTTAAGAACTCAAATTGAGCTTATAGATTTTGCTTTTGCAAAAAACGAAGTAGATGAAATTTGGATTACATTTCCCGATCCTCAAATAAAATACAAGCGAACAAAACACCGCATGACTAATTCCTCTTTTTTACAGAAATATAAATCCATATTAAAACCTGATGGGGTTGTTAATTTAAAAACCGATAGTGAGTTTATGCACGGATATACCCTTGGTTTGTTGCATGGAGAAGGGCACGACGTACTATATTCAAACCATAATGTATATAAACAAGAAGGAAGTCCTGAGGAGGTTACTAGTATTCAAACCTTTTATGAGTCACAATATTTAGAAAAAAACAAAGCTATTACTTATATTAGATTTAAAATTAAATAACATTGAACATCACTTTCATCTTTTTTTTAGGGCTTTTTGTTGCATTAATTGGGGTTGTTCCTCCTGGGTTATTAAATATGACTGCTGCAAAAATTAGTTTAAAAGAAGGTCATGTTAGAGGTATTATGTTTTCAATTGGTGTTTGTATTATAGTTTTTATTCAAACTTACTTGGCTTCAATTTTTGCTAAATATTTATCTAACCATGCTGAGGTTATTGATATTCTACAACGAGTAGCTTTTGTGATTTTTGTTTTAATAACGGTTTACTATTTATTTGTAGCTAAACAGCAATCAAAGCCCCAAATTGAACCACAAATACGAAGTAAACATAGTCGGTTTTTTCAAGGTATGTTTCTATCAAGCATTAATGTGTTTCCAATTCCATATCAGGCCTATATGACCATTACTTTAGCTTCAATTGGCTGGTTGGAATTTGATATGACAAGCATAATTAGTTATGTGGCTGGAGCAGGAATGGGAACTTTCGTCATGTTGTATATGTACATTTTCTTTTTCGATAAGATTAAGAATAAGTCAATCACTTCTCAAAAAAGCATGAATTATCTCATTGGAGGTATTACAGGTATTATATCCATAGTTACTTTGATTAATATTATTAAAGAGATGTAATTAATGAAAGTAGAATCGTTAAATTTTTTTGAAAAAGTTTATGAGGTTGCCAAACAAATACCTTATGGAAGAGTGACAAGTTATGGAGCCATAGCAAAATACCTTGGAGCGGCCAGAAGTGCTCGTATGGTTGGTTATGCTATGAACGGTTCAGTAGCTAAAGATGTTCCAGCTCATAGAGTTGTAAATAGAAAAGGACTTTTAACAGGAAAGCAACATTTTGATGGAACTAATTTAATGCAACAACTTTTAGAAAGTGAAGGAATTAAAGTTAAAGACAATCAAGTTCAAAATTTTGAAGCCTGCTTTTGGGATCCTATTAAGGAATTATAAAACATCACACCTTCTAAACTTGAAGAGTCTTAATTTCTGATATGATTTATATCAGTTTAAATAATTTCAAAAGCACATATATTTACAAAATCATTTCAATAAATCTGCTTTATAATATTAACTTTTCGGTGTATATTTGTACTTTAGAATAAATCTAAATTATTAAAAATAAATTGGATTTATTGAGATGATTTGAAACTCAAATTAAAGAAAAAGCAAATGAAACATTCATGACTAATAATTTAGTTGCACAAAGAAATGATTGTATGAATGTAACATGTGACAGAAAACAAACAATAAATTTAAACACATGAAATTAAGTAAACAAGACATACTTAAAGCTCTTGAAACAATATCTGTTCCAGGAGAAGGTGGTAATATGGTTGAAACTGGAGCCGTAAAAAATGTGATGACTTTTGGAGATGAAGTAATAGTAGATATAACTATTACTAACCCAAGTTTGCAAGCGAAAAAACGGACTGAAGTTGATATCATGAAAGCAATTCATGATATTGTATATGAAAAGGCTAAAATTACTGTAAATGTAAAAGTTGAAGCACCAGAAAAACCTAAAGTAAATGTAATAAAAGGGAATGCTATTCCTGGAATTAAAAATATTATTGCAGTAGCTTCTGGAAAAGGTGGTGTAGGAAAATCTACAGTTACAGCAAACCTAGCTGTATCATTACAAAAAATGGGCTTTAAAGTTGGAGTTTTAGACGCAGACATATACGGACCATCAATTCCAATTATGTTTGATGTAGAAAAAGAACGTCCTTTGGCAGTTGATATTCATGGAAAATCTAAAATGAGACCCATAGAAAATTATGGCGTTAAAATTTTATCTATTGGGTTTTTCACACAACCAGATCAAGCTGTAGTTTGGCGTGGCCCAATGGCTGCAAAAGCTTTAAATCAGATGATTTTTGATGCCCATTGGGGAGACATTGATTTCTTATTAATTGACTTACCTCCTGGAACTGGAGATATTCATTTAAGTATCATGCAATCACTTCCTATTACAGGCGCTGTTATTGTAAGTACACCTCAAGTTGTAGCATTAGCTGATGCCAAAAAAGGTGTTGCCATGTTTCAACAAGAAAGTATTAACGTGCCTGTTTTAGGAATTATCGAAAACATGTCTTACTTTACACCAAATGAATTGCCAAATTATAAATATTATATTTTTGGAAAAGACGGTGCAAAGAATCTTGCAGAAGATTTAGGCGTTAAATTTTTAGGAGCCATACCTTTAGTGCAAAGTATTCGTGAAGCTGGAGATGTTGGAAGTCCTGCCGCATTACAAATTGATACGCCTTTATCAGAAGCATTTAAAGAAATAACTCAAAATGTGGTTCAGGAATTAGTCAATAGAAATGAAGCATTACCTCCAACTGAAGTAATAAAAATTACAACAATGGCAGGATGCTCTTCTGTAAAAAATTAGAATATGACAACAGAACAATTAAGAGAGAATATTGAAAAGGCTTTAGAAGAAATTCGCCCTTTTTTGCAAAGTGATGGTGGCGACATTTCATTGGTTTCTATTGATGATGATAAGCATGTAAAGGTTCAGTTAAAAGGAGCTTGTGTAGGTTGTAGTGTGAACCAAATGACACTAAAATCTGGTGTTGAAATGACTATAAAAAAGTATGCTCCACAAATTGAAACAGTGGTTAATATTCTTTAATTAGTTGAGATAAAATAAAAAAAAGGGGGTTAATTTCAAATTAACCCCCTTTTTGTAATAATCAGTTTAGTTTAGTTTAAATAATTTTTTCTCTTCTAAGAAAGGTGTCTAAGTTATCGGCAGCATCAAAACAATTGCTTACTTTAGGTATTTCAGTACAGTATTGAGAATTTAAATGAAGTGCTCTACACTGAAAATCCGATAAATCTACCTTTTCAAAATTTTTATTAATAATAAGGCATTGATTGTAAAGACTATCTATAGAATCACAATCTTCAACATCGACGCCATTTTTTAAAAGATAACCTTTTAAATAGTTTTCTATAGCATATTGAGAGTTTTTACAGACCATATAAGTAACCATGTCTTCTTCAGGTCTAAAAAGCTCTTCTTTAGCTTCGTTTAGTTTTTCTAGGGCTGTTGCAAAATATTCCTTGGCTTTTGTTCCCATATCTAATGGATTTTAAAGTTTATAATTGTAAAAGTTATATTCTAAATGCCAAAATTATTTGGCATTTAGAATGATTAACTTTTAAGGTGTTTAACTATTAATCCTTAGGTTCACAGAGATTACATTTCCCTATAAATTTCTAAGCGTTCCCATTTTGAATCAACTTCTTCTTGTGCTTGATCAAGTAATTGCTTACCTAATACGGCATCGTCTTTCACAACTCTTGTAAATCGAGTTTCATTATACATGAAGTCACTTAAAGGAATTGTTGGTTTTTTAGAATCTAACTTAAATTTTTTCCCTTTTGGTTGTTGAGGGTCAAATCTAAATAAAGGCCAATAACCAGAATCTACAGCTTTTTCTTGTTGCTCAGCACCATGTTTTAAATCATATCCATGTTCACCACAGTGTGAATAAGCAATAATTACTGATGGACCAGGATAAGCAGCGGCTTCTTCTAAAGCTTTTAGTGTTTGTAAATCTTTAGCACCAATTGCCACTTGAGCTACATAAACGTTTTGATAAGAAACGGCCTGTAACGCTAAACTCTTCTTACTGGTACGTTTTCCTGATACAGAGAACTTAGCACTTGCGCCTAATGGTGTAGCTTTTGAAGTTTGTCCACCTGTATTTGAATATACTTCAGTATCTAATATTAAAATGTTAATATCTTCACCAGAAGCCAATACATGGTCTACACCGCCATAACCTATATCATAAGCCCATCCGTCACCACCAAGAATCCAAACCGCTTTTTTGCGTAGATATTCGGTTAGGTTGCTTAGTTTAATGGCATCATCGTTGTTATCAAGAATTTTTAAAGTTTTCTTAAGTTCTTCAATATCTGCTATTTTTTTAGATTTTTCTGTTTCTGTAACTTCAGGATTGTTTAAAATGGATTCTACGATTTCGCTACCAACTAAAAATTCTAATGATTTTAATAAATCAACAGCTATTTCTTGTTTTTTGGTTAATGCTAATCGCATACCTAAACCAAACTCAGCATTATCTTCAAATAATGAGTTTGCCCAAGCTGGTCCTCTACCAAACTGATTCGTTTTGTATGGAGTTGTTGGTAAATTTCCACCATATATAGAAGAACATCCAGTAGCATTTGCTATTAAAATACTATCTCCATATAATTGAGTAAGTAATTTGATATAAGGTGTTTCACCACAACCAGAACAAGCACCTGAGAACTCAAATAATGGTTCTAAAAACTGTGAGCCTTTAACATTGGTTATTTGTAACTCGTTTCTATCATAATAAGGAAGATTTACAAAGTAATCCCAGTTGTTTACTTCATCAGCTTTCTTATCTAATTTTTTTCTCATGTTGATAGATTTAAAATCATCTATCTCTTTGCTTACAGCTGGACAAACAGCTACACAAAGGTCGCATCCTGTACAATCTTCAGGAGATACTTGTAAAACATAAGATTCTGTTTCAGCATCAAATGGTCTTCCTTTTGCAGGAACATGTTTTAATGATGAAGGCGCATTTGCCAATAAATCATTTGAAACAACTTTTGATCTGATAGCAGCATGAGGACAAATAGCAACACACTTGTTACATTGTGTACATAAGTCTGCGTCATCCCAAATTGGAATAAAATCGGCAATACCACGTTTTTCGTATTGTGTAGTGCCTGTTGGGAATGTTCCATCTACAGGGAATGCACTTACAGGAAGTTCATCACCAGCACCTGCTAATATTTTTTCTAATACTTCTTTTACAAATCCGTCAGGAGCATCTGTCATTGCAGATAATAATGGTTTTTCACTGCTTGAAACTTTTGGATAATCTACTTTTTGTAGATTTTCAAGAGATTTATCAACCGCATTGAAATTCATTTTAACAACTTTTTCTCCTTTATGAGAATATGATTTTACAATGGCATCTTTAATTTTTTGAATCGCTTCATTTTTTGGTAAGATTCCTGAAATTGCAAAGAAACAGGTTTGTAAAACGGTATTAGCACGTTTACCTAAATTAGCATCTTGAGCCACTTTACTAGCGTCTATGATATAAAATTCAGCCTCTTTTTCAATGATTTCTTTTTGAAGTTTTTTAGGTAGTTGATCCCAAATTTCTTCTTTTGA